>CAZSVU010000083.1:0-27082 GCA_964610275.1 uncultured Polyangiaceae bacterium
GCGGCGGCATCAGCAGCATCGGTGTCTCCTGGACCATCATCAACAGCCTGTTCACACACAACCAGGCCATCGGCAACGGCGGCAACCCGGCCGAAGCCGGCACCCCAGGCGGTGGCAGCGGCGGCGGCATCTACAACGACGGCAACACCATGACGCTCACCCTGTGCGGGACGCGCATCGAGTACAACAGCGTCAACGCCTATGGCGCGGCGATCTTCTTCGTCAGCAACGATCACTCTGGGAACATCGTGATCAACGACTCGGTGATCCAGAACAACATCGGCGGCTCGTGGTATCCCCAGCCCGGTATCTCGATGCACGACGACACGGACTTCGTCGCCACCAACTCGATCATTACTGGCTAGCGCCCGTGCAAGGCTCGGGCGCTTCCTCAACCATCGCCGTCCCCACCTGCTGCTGCCCAACGACAGGCGGCACAATGGGTCTCCCCGTGTCGCACTCGGGGCGTTGGCATCGTGTCAACGGCCTCCGCGGCTGCGGGCTGCCAGACGAGCTAGGACGAGGACTCCTTCAGCACGCGGTCCACGTGCTCCCTGAGGGCCACGCCGATGTCTTCGCGCCGCAGAGCGTAGTCGAAGAAGCACTTGGCGTACTCGAGACGGTTGCCGATGTCGTAGCGGTGGGCGCGCCAGTTCAAAGCGAAGATTTCCTCGCGAGTGGCCAGGAGGTTCATGGCGTCCGTGAGCTGGATTTCGCCACCGACGCCTGCGGTGGTTTCGTCGATACAGTCGAAGATGCCGGCAGTGAACACGTAGCGACCGGCAATGGCCCAGCGACTCGGCGTGGACTCTGGCGGGGGCTTCTCGACCAGTCGCCGTAGGCGACGGAGCGTCGGGGCGCCCTCCACCACCGGGCCGTCGACGATGCCATAGCGATCCACCCACTCCACCGGGACTTCTCGCACGGAGACCACGCTGGCGCCGCGGGCCTCGTGTACGTCGATCAGTTGCCGGAGCCCCGGCGGTGCGCCGTCTGCGGGGTCGACGATGGAGTCGCCCAGCATCACGGCGAACGGCTCGCGGCCGACATGCCATCGCGCCAGGCGGACCGCATCTCCCAAGCCCAGCTGCTGCTTCTGCCGGATGTAGTGAATGTGGCAATGCTCGCCGATGCTCCGCATCGCTTCCCGGAGCTCGCTGCGGCCGGTCTCGCTGAGCAGCGCTTCGAGCTGCAGGTTGAAGTCGAAGTGGTTTTCGATGGCCTGCTTGCCCCGACCGGTGACGATCAGAATGTCCTCGATGCCGCTCTGGATGGCCTCCTCCACCACGAACTGCAACACCGGCTTGTCCACCACCGGCAGCATCTCCTTGGGCATGGATTTGGTCGCCGGCAAAAAACGGGTGCCCAGGCCAGCGGCAGGAATGACAGCCTTGCGAACTCGGTGCTTGTCCATGGAAGGTGCTCTCAGGGGCCGCCATCATGGGCATTTCCGTCGCTCAGGTCCACCCAGACTCCCCCTCTCCAACGCACTGGCCGGAGCATCGACGGAGCCTTCACGCGCAGACGAGGCGCGACAGCCCCCCGGCCGTCACCCCGCGATCACCGGCACGACCAGCTTTGCACCGAAGTCTTCGTAGGCCAGGCGCAGGCGGGTGAGGCGGTCAGGGTCGTCATCGTACGTGCCGATGACGGCGCCACCGGAACCGGCGAACTTGGTGGCGGCGCCCAGTTCGCGGCCAATTTCCACCAGACGTCGGTTGCCGTCGCTGATGCCCACGACCGCAGCACGAAGCTCGAGGTTCTCGTTCATCAAAGGGCCAATCTCCGTGCCCCGCCGGGCAACGATGGCGGTGCGCGCGCTTTCGGCGAGCTCTGCCCACCGAGACACGGCCTCCAGCACCTGAGGCTCGCCCCGATTGAACCGCTCCCGCAGCGGATTGTGGGTGAGCTCGGTGCCCTCGGCAAGGTGCTCGTGATAGGCAATGAACAGCGGCGGCAGGAGGCGTGGATCGAGAGACTCGTACTGACCGTGACCCAGTCGCTCCATGTGGCTGCGTTCGAAATCCATGAAGACCGCGCCCTCGTAGACCTGGGCCACGCGATCTTGCAGCCCCGCTCCAATGCCGAGCTCGTCGCGCTCCACGCTCAGGATCACGTTCGGCAGCATCGGCTTGGGAAACTGAACCTCGTAGAACTGCTGGAGCGCCCGGATGGTCGCGGTGACGATGGCGCTGGATCCCGCCAGGCCCACGCGGACCGGTACGTCCGTCGCGTACTCGAGCGTGCAGTGGCGGGAAGGAAGCTCGATACCACGCACCGTGCACTCGTCCGCGAAGCGCTTCAGTGCCGCTTTGAGTAGCCGTACTCCGCCGTAGTAGCCGTGACGGTCGACGTCCTGACTAAGCTCGGCCAGATCCGCGTAGCTCGATCGGTCGCACTCCTGCGGCACAATCGTGAGCCGTGGCGATTCGTAACAGAGCACACGCGCAGAGAAGTTCTTGACGATGACCGAGATCGTCTTCCCAAAGTAGCCGTCAGAGGGATTTCCGATCAGGCCGGCACGAGCGTAGGCGCAGGTTTCTATCATCATCGCAAAGTCACTGGTTTCATTTCAAACCGGAAACTGGGCTGTCACCTTCAGCAACGCCTCGATGTTCTCGGTGGGTACGCCCGGGGGCATCCCTCCTCCGCAAGAGACGATGACGCGCGTCTTCGTCTCCAGAGCATCCAGCATCGTCCGGGTCTTGCGCGTGACTTCCTCGGCGGTTCCGTTGGCCAGGACATCCCGTGGCGGAAGGTTTCCCAGTAGAGTGACCTTGCCTCCGGTCCACTCCTGCATCTCGCTGAGCGTGTGCTGTACTCCGAAGTTGAGCAGGTTGATTCCCGCTTCAGCCAGGTGAGGCGCGCAGGCCTTGCAGGAGGCATCGTTGTGGAAGAACTTCACGCTCACATCCGCCGCGTAGATACGCTGAAGATAGGGCAAGCCGAATTCCCGAAAGTCTGCCGGGCTGATGAACCCGACGATGTCGTCGAGAGTCAGGATGCCATCGATCGACGGGAAGACCTCTCGCTGGTATGAAATCCAGTCCACCAAGAAGTCCGTGATGATGCCCAGGAGCCGGTGAGTCCGACCAGGATCCATCTTCAGCTCGGTGAGGAACTCGGTCGTCCCCATCAGGAACGACGCGATGTTGAGCGGCCCGCGAGCGACGGCGAAGCGAATCTCGTGCCCAGCGCGTTCGATGGCAGCCCGATGATGCACAAGGCGCTTGATGACGAACGGCAGGAGCCCATGTTTGCGCGGGTTCGGTGTGCTGAGCGTATCGACCTGCTGGATGGAGCTGAGCACCTTGGCGGCAAAGGGGAACTCATCTTCCTCCCAGAGGCTCACGGCGCCGAAGGCGGACGGCTCGGTACACATGCCGTACTCGGACCAGAATCCGGGTAGAAACCACGCCGACGGAAACTGCTCCAGGGCCTCGATATTGGCTTCCCACCAGACCCGGTCACACGTGAAATAGTCGAGGAGGGTGTGGCCCGCCCAGTTCGGGAGCCAGGGACTGTCGATGATGAACCCGGCGGGAAGGGGCCGAAGCTGCTCGCCCCGCAGCACGGCCAAGAGCTGCTGCCACTGTGCGTCTTTCATGATCCTCCGAAGATCCGAGCGGTGCGCCCGCTAGGGCTTCAGCGCCCGCACGATGGCCCTGACGAAGTCCGGGGTGGTGCCGCAGCAGCCCCCCACGAAGGTGGCACCAGCCTGCACCAGATCGAGGACGCGGGAGGCAAACTCCCCGGGGGTCGCACGGTAGACCGGACGCCCGTCCACGAGCTCGGGCAAGCCGGCGTTGGGCTTGATCCAAAGCGGCACGTCCACCGTTGCCCGCATGCGACGGCAGACATCGATGGTGTTGTCGATACCGCGACCACAGTTGGCTCCCACCACGTCGGAACCCGCTGCAGCGAGCGCAATAGCCGCCTGCTCCGGCGTCGCCCCCATCATGGTCCGATCGTGGTGCTTTCCGGAATCGAACACCATCGAGGCCACGACCGGCACACCGGTAGCACGAGCCGCTCTGATCGCAACCTCGACTTCGGCCACGTCGGTGAACGTCTCCAGCAAGAGAGCGTCGGCACCGGCTTCTGCCAGGGCTCGAGCCTGCTCACCGAATACGTCGTTGAGCTCCGATTCGGTCGTCTCCCCCATGGTGAGCAGCTTTCCGGTGGGACCGATGGAGGCGAACACTCGCGCCCGCCCAGAACTGGCGCGCAGTGAAATCTCCGTGGCGGCACGATTCACCTCGGCGACGCGGTCAGCCAACCCGTGTCGGCCCAGCTGGATTCGGTTGGCGCACAGCGTGTTGGTCAAGATGACCTGGCTGCCCGCCTCCACGTAGGCCCGTCCGACCCTTTCGACTCGATCCGGATGATCCAGGTTCCAGGCTTCAGGACACTCGCCGATGGCGAGCCCAGCAAGTTGAAGCTGCGTCCCCCAAGCCCCGTCGGTCACCACCGGCCCGGAGCCGAACTGCTCTAGCAATGCGTGCATGATCAATCCTCTCCAGCGAGTCAGGAGGCCACGAGCCGCTTCGCCACTTCGACCGCGACGGCCGCGTTCTCAGCGTATCCGTCCGCCCCCACCGAGCTCGCGAAGCTCTCTGTGACTGGCGCCCCCCCCACCATCACCTTGACGCGATCGCGCACTCCGGCCTTGCCCAGCGCGTCCAGGGCTGCGCTCACGCCCGGGAGGGTGGTGGTGAGCAGCGAGGAGAGCCCCACCAAGTCGACGTCGTTCTGCTGAACCGCCTGCACGAACTTCTGGGGGGCAACGTCGACTCCCAGATCGATCACTTCGAACCCGCTGCCCTCGAGCATCGCCGCCACCAGGTTCTTCCCGATATCGTGCTGATCGCCCTGGACCGTGCCGAGCACGACACGACCCTGCGGCTTGGCCCCAGCGGCGGTCAGTACCGGACGAATGAGCTCAAAGACCTGCTTGGTCGCCCGGGCCGCCATCAAGAGCTCGGGAACGAAATAGTCGCCGTCCTCAAATCGCTTCCCGACGTCGGCCATGGCAGGGCGGATCCCGTGGTCGATGAGGTCGAGCGGCGCCACGCCACCATCCAAAGCAGCCCGGGTCGCGGAAACCGCCGCCTCGGCATTCCCCACCAACACCGCCTCACGCAGAGTGGAAAGATCGCTCATCCGGGACTCTCGTCAACGCCTCAGCTGGACTGAAGCGACGGACGTTACCAGGCAGCTGGAACCGATTCCACCGTCAAGATTCGGCGCTCGTTTCCCGCATTCCCGCAGCGGTCTACCGCCGCATGTGGCAACCGAGCTGAGCGCACCGGTCGCAGGGCGACGCTTCGAGATCGAGCTCACCCTCAGGCCCGATGCCAGCCAAGCCCGAGATCGACTTCGCCGGACTCATCATCATCGATGGAAGTAGGGTCACTCCGACGGACGCTGCTTCGATCAGACTGAAGATCGCCTGTTGCTGGCTGAGGTCCATGCCGCAGTAGCCCGGGCTGTAGCGCAATGTCAGGCCGTCGCCGCGATCGAGTGTCGCCTGGAGCGCTGCCATCAACGCGTCCGCCGCTGCCTCGACCGCCCAGGATCCGACCGCGTCGAAGACCCACCCGGTGAAAGCGTCCCCGTTGCGGCACGCTCGCTCGGCGCGCCCGGTGATCTCCGCTCCCACCGTCACGACGAAAAAGGCCACGTGGTGCACGGACCCCAGGAAGTCACTCACGGCCCCCTCGACCACGACGTTGCCGAGCACCAGCAGGTCGTTGGTGCTCTCCGTGACCTCGTGCACGGCGTAGCCCCCGCGGGGCTCGAGCACTCCGATGCACTCGGGCACAATCTGCTCGATCAGGCCGGCGACATCGTGGGCGGGCCGGGCTTCGCGCGGGTAGCCCAGGTAGCGGAGGATCTCGTCCTGATCCGGGACCAGTTCCAGTCGAGGAAGAATCCGTGTCACTCCAGGTCGGACGCTCAAGCCGGTCTCCTCGCTGCGCACAGCGACATTGGAATTCGTCAAATCCAATTCCGCGCCACAGCGTCTCTCTATAGCGCGCTTCGGATTCCGCGACGCGGCACAAATCAAGCTTCTTCCCGGGTTCGGAACCAGTGCAGCCCTGCCGTGGATTCAGGTGATGGGAGCTTGGCTTGCGTCGCAGCCCTGGGTCGCCCAGTCCGACGCGTTGTCCCGACTCATTGGAAGATTTCGATCAGCCCGGCCTGCCCGAAGCAACTTCGGTAACTATCCATCGTTCAGGGTGTAGTTGGGTGTAGTCGGAGGTATTTCGATGAAGTGCGTGACATTTCGCTTTGGTGCTCTCCTTTGCCTGTCCCTTGGCCTGGCGGCCACTTCGATCGCGTGCGGCGACGACGGCTCGGGCGGTGGCGATGATGACGGAGGCTCCGGGGGTCTAGTGCTGACCGGCGGTCCGCTGGATCCGGACAACGTCTACGGAGCCGGGGGAACCATCAACACCTCGGGATCCAGTGGGGGCAGCACTGGGACCGGCGTGGGTGGCTCGACCAACGATGCGGCCTGCCCCAATGGAGAGCCGGACGACGGCGATACGTGTGATCCCACCGAGAATCCGGATCCTTGCGTATACGGCAACGTCACCTGCGACTGTACGCGGGGTGGTTGGTCCTGCGAGGTGGCGCCGCAGACTGCCGAGTGCCCCAACGGGGCGCCGCAGGACGGCAGCGACTGCCCGGATACCAGCCTGAGCTGCGACTACGGTGACGTGCAGTGCGAGTGCACCAACGGTGGCTGGAATTGCACCACCGTCGCTGCCGGAGAGTGTCCCGCCACCGAACCGAACGACGGCGATCCCTGCGATACCGACAATCTGAATTGCGACTACGGCAACAATCAGTGCCGGTGCGGCGGACGCGGTGACAATCTGACTTGGCGCTGCGACTGAGCCACTCACTCAGTCACACCCCGCAGTCACACCCCGCAGTCACACCTCTCGTCGACTCTGGGGCAGCGTAGCGCACTTGCGCTCGAGCGGAGCCGGACTCGAATGGCGTGATCTCGACCGGAACTGAGCTCAGACCACCTTCGGGGTCAATTGGCGCACGCTCGGACCGCGGTGCGCCCGCATGCCGAGCGCGGGGCACTGGAGGGAGCCCGCGCGGGCGGAAACGCCGATGTCGATTGGTCTACTTGTACCCGACCGACAGAAACGCGGGGGGCGGGTTGGAGGGGCTGCGGCTACGCTGGAGGGCCGCGACGGGAGCCTGGTTCAGACCAGGTTCACGCCGACGTGACGACGGAATGAAGTACAGATAGCCCTCATCCTCGTCCAGATCATCGACTGGACATCCCTGCGTGGTAACAGGGTCCGGCTTCGGCTTCGGCTGCATTTCTCGTCTCCTTTGGGGGTCGCCCAAGGGGCCTGGCGACGTCGGTTTTCGGCTCAGGTCCGGTCCCGCTGCCGGGACGTTTCGAGATCAACTCCGTAACTGAAAGCCTAAGCATTGGGCCACTTTGGGCCATGGCGAGGGGTGCCAACCCGCCGTAGCAATCTTTGCTACGGCACGAACACGTTCTCGATTGCGGCCGACGCACGCGGAACGAGGACGCAATCGTCGAGGCACGGACAGATTCCGAAGACACTGGACCCACATTTGCTCCATCATGGCGTCGCGGAGTTGTACGGATGACAGCTCGCAGGCACGGAGCGTGCTCGCATGATTCGCACTCTGGTCGTTGACGATCACGCACTCGTCAGAGATGGGCTTTGCCGTGTACTGAACGGCGAGGATGACATCGTCGTAGTCGGCCAAACCGGATCCGGCCGCGAGGCAGTGCAATTCTGCTCAGAGCTCAAGCCGGATGTCGTGCTGCTCGACTTCAATCTGCCGGATCTGGACGGACTGGCCGTCACCGCAGAGATCATGGCACAGGGTAGCAACGCGCGGGTGCTCATCCTGACCATGTACGCCAACGAAGAGTATGCCACTCGATCCATACGCGCCGGCGCGTCCGGGTTCATCGTCAAGGCGGCATCGACCAGCGAGCTCTTGTCCGCAGTGCGCAAGGTCGCCAACCAGGGTGTGTACGTCACTCCGGGCGTGCTCGAGAAGATCGTGGAGCGCATGGGGCCTGGACAACAGGAAGCACCCGAAAGCGTCCTATCGGACCGTGAGATGCAAGTGCTGCTCAAGCTGGCACGTGGTGCGACCACGCGTGAGGTTTCAGCCGCCCTCGGACTCAGCATGAGCACCGTCGAAACCTATCGTGGCCGCATCCTGGACAAGCTCAACCTGCGCAACAATTCGGACATGACCCGCTTCGCGATCCGAAGAGGGCTGATCGACGCACGCTGAGAACCCATGCGGGTCATCCCCCTCATCGTCTTCATCGTCCTTTCCGCCGTCACCCTGCTAGTCTGGCACCGTCAGGTCGATCACGAGCGCGCCTTGGTGCTCGGGCGCAGCCACGACGTGTCATTTCAGGCCAGTCGACGCCTACAGATCATGGTGGACGGTGGGCTGACCGCAGGCTCTCTGTTTGGCGAGATCTGGTCCATGCACGAGGGGAACTCCGCCACCCGCCAACGCTTCCAGGAGCTCGCACCGGTGCTTCTGGCATCGATACCCGGCATCCACGACGTTCGCCTGGTGTCGTTGGACGTCCAGGACGACTGGCGGGCGAGGGAAAACGTCGACTCGAGCTGGACTCGCCTGGGTGCCGCTCGGGCCCCCCTACTGCGCAAAGCGCACCGCCTCCGTCAAGCCGTGCTGTCAGAACCGGTCAGCATTGGGGCGGACCGAGCGCGCTACTTCGCGGCCATTCCCCTCCGTCGGGGCACGGCGGCCCTCAACACACTCGTCATCGAGTTCGATACGAATGCGCTCGTCGAAAGCGGGTTCAGGCAACGGACCCGCCGCGACTTCAGCTTCGTCATCAGCGACGAATCGTCCGTGCTCTACGCTCATCGCCCCGACGGGGCACTCGCGTACGCCTCGCCGCTACTCGCCGAGCAAAGCTTCCAGGTGCACAATCGCACTTGGCGGCTGCTCCTGGGTCCGCGCCCGGCTCTGCTGGCTGGAGTCGGCTGGGGGGCAAGCTTCCCCATCCCCCTACTGGGGTTCACGCTTTCCGGGGGGCTCAGCGTGCTTCTCTTTCTCAAGCTGCGACGGCTACACCTCTTCCGCCTGGCTCGGGATCGCGCGTTGAGTGAGGTCTGGGAGAGAAAACGCGCGGAAGAAGCCTTGCGCGCCTCCGAGGCCCGTTACCGCAGCGTCTTCGACACGGCAGCCGAGGGCCTCCTCGTGATCGACGAGCACGATCGCATCGTGGAGGCAAATCCAGTGGCCTGCCGCATGCACGGATACGCTCCTGGCGAGCTCGACGGAGTCTGCGTTCGCGACCTCATCGCCGAGGAGTGCCGCGACACGCTGGACGCATGCAAGGAGCGCTGTGCGGAGGGCGAGACCCCACGCTGGGACTCGGTACACGTTCGCCCCAATGGTACACGCCTCGATGTCGAGGTCCGCGTCAGCGCGCTGCCGCGCGACCTGGACGAGCGCCTGGTCCTCATCGTTACGGATGTCACCGAACGGCAACGCACCATCCTGCGGCTGGGACAACTGTCCCGGAAGATCATGATGGCGCAGGAAGAAGAGCGCGCACGTGTGTCGCGCGAGCTACATGATGAGCTCGGGCAACTACTGACGGCGGCGCGTTTGGAGCTCTCCTGGTTGCGCAAGCAGACTCCCATCAACGGTCAGCAAATGGAGGAGGTCGCCGCGCAATCCATGCGTCTGGTCGAGCAAGCGGCTGACGAGCTACGACGGATCTGCAGAGGTCTGCGTCCGCCGGTCCTCGACGATCTGGGCCTGGAGCCCGCGGCCGTGCAACTGACCCGAGAGTTCAGGGAACGGACCTCGGCCAATGTCCAGTTGATAGCGGATTTGGAGGACGACGCGGCACTTCCAGCGGAAGCGGCGTTGTGTGTGTACCGCGTGCTCCAGGAATCGCTGAACAACGTGGGGCGTCACTCGCAGGCTTCCAACGTGAAGGTCCGGCTGGTCCGTGAGGGAGGCGCCATCGAGCTCGAGGTCACCGACGATGGCATCGGCTTCGACCCGGAGCAGGTGGATGCCGGACGGGGGTTCGGAGTCGCGGGAATGCAGGAGCGCGCTGGCCTCGTCGGGGGTCGCCTGAGCATCAGCTCTCAACCGGGATCAGGCACGAAGGTGTCGCTCCGTCTACTGGTGGCTAGCGCTCCAAACTGAACGCGCCAAGCAGTCGGCGATTGCTCGTGACGCGGATCGACACACGGCATGGGCGCGGCCCCGCACGCTCACCTTTTTGGACTTTGCAGCCGAGCGTATTCCGGCTGATAAGCGCTTCATGCCCATGAAGTACCAGCTGACGGAGCGCTTCGCTCATCCACCGGAGCGCGTCTTTCGGCTGGTCACGGACGTCGCGACACATCCCGAGTGGATGCCGAACGTCAAACGGTTGGAGATGCTTACCGATGGGGAGATGCGGGTTGGCTCCAGTTGGCGCTCAACTCGCAGCTTCTTCGGGCGCGAGGGCACGGAGTACTTCGAGGTGGCTGCGTACGACCCGCCCCAGCGACTGCTGCTGTGGGTGGACGGGAAGCGGGGCACCAGTGGACGTGGCGAGTTTCGCTTCGACTATCACTTCGACCCCAGCAACGGCGGCACGCTGCTCACGCTCGACGGAGAGATCGACGGCTTCGACAAGCTGGGGAGAATGGTGCAGCGCGTGTTCATGGCGGCCTTCAAGGCCGCCGTACGCCGGGATCATGCGGCCTTCCGGCGCCACCTGGATCGCGGTGGCTGAACCGCCGGAGTACCGAAGCCGCTCCCCCAGCGTCAAGGAATCGCAGCTCGCGCCAATTGCGGGTTGAGCGTTGCCGTCTCGGGCGAGTACTGGGCTAGTTCTGGACCGTCGGCCCCATCACTGGTTCAGCATCACGGAAACGGACTTGTCCGCCTTGACGTTGACACTCACCGAATGCTCTCCGCCGTCGGAGTACCTCACCGTCACGTTGTGTGGACCGGCCGCCAGGGTGATGGTCACCGGAGACGTGCCCACACCTCGGCCGTCGATGCTGACGACCCCCGCCGGCCGACTCATGACGATGAGGCTGCCGGTTCCGGAAGTGGCAGCCTTCTTCTTGCTGCTACCCCGATCCTCAGGGGTTCCACGTTCGACTGCACGCCGGCGCCGACTCGCCGGAGCCTTCCCGGTTGTCTTCCCGCCGGCCTTGCTGGCAGCTATCGTGCGAGTCACCTCGCCGTCGTCCTCGCCCTCGGACTCCTCATCGTCGGCCCGCACTCGGTCGTGCGCCGGCTTCGCCCGCGCCAATGTACGCGCAGCTTCGACGGGTGTGCCCGAGTCGCTCAGCGTCAACGACAGATGCGTCTTCGCTCCGGACTCCACCTCGGTCTTCTGCTCAGCCTCGCCTCGACCACCCGCAGCAACCACCCGGACGAGGTGGGCACCGGCTTCGATCCCTTCAATCAGGCAGGGCATGCTGGCGCAACGTTCCTCGCCATCCACCAGGACCTGGACGGACTCGACCTGCGTGCCGTCCGCGTCGAGTGCGGAGACCACTAGTGTGCCGGGACCAGGCTGAACAGCTAGAACGATGACCACGACGAGCAGCAACAGACCGACTCCCGCACCACCCAGCACGACGTTCCTGCGCTCTCCGAGTCGCCTCAGCAGTGGATGGCTGCTCGCAGGGAATTCGGGCTCGACGATATCGACCGGAACGGTGATCTCCGGCGACGAAGGTTCCATCGTCACCGGGATGTCCAGGCCGTCTCCGCTGACGGGCGGAAGCGACCCGACCCCGGTGGGTGCCACGGGACCGGCAGCAGCGCCAATGCCGGCGGCAGCCGACTCGCCCTGCTCCGCGTCGTCCTCGTCCACGTCCTCGTCCACGTTGATGATCACACTGGGCAGATCAGGTTCCGCCGCGCGCGGCGGCGGAGGCGCCACTCCGACAGGCGGCGGATCGGAAGCGGCTGCCGGTGCACTGTCGCGCGAATCCTCTGTCGGCGCCTCGGCAGTTGCGGGCGAGGGAGGAATCTCCGCGAAAGCTCCGTCGGCTGGTGTCGCTGCAGCATCCGTTTCCGCGGGCCCGTCCCCCCACTGAACGTCGATGTCGGGTGGCTCCGGAGACGGGACAGGTGGGGACACCGGGGCGGTGACGCTAGGGGTCTCGTGCGCCTCACGACCCGTACTGGGCGCGGGCGGTGAATTCGGCGCCGGTCGTTGGGAAGGAGGCGGGGGAGGCTTGGAGCGCAAAGGCGAAGGTGCTCCTCCGGGCATCGCGGCTGGGGCCTTGGGCGACGCGAGGCTGTCGCCGCGGCGCGGAGGGTGAGGAACGAGGGACGGCCCCTTGCGTGGCGGACTGGCTGGAGACGGTCCAGCCGCGGGCTTGTCGGCAGTGGCTCCCGCTCGCGACAGCACCGATCCGCCCTTCCCGGTGGTCGAAGCCGCCGGCTGGAGCGGCCGGTTGGCTTGCCCCCTGGCCGAAGAGCCAATGGCCGGGTCCACGTGCATGCCACTCTTCCCGGTGCCACCGCCTGGCCGGGGCGGCACGCTCTTGGGCTTGGCGGCCCCTCCTGGGGGAGACGTGGTCGGCTTCAACGGCTCCTTCGACGTGTGGGGTGCGGACGGCTGCGGTCGCGCGGAGGGCCCTGCAGTCCCCCCACCTGGCCGGGGCGGCATGCTCTTGGGCCTGGCACCGGCGGCAGGGGACGGGAAATGCTTCGGACTCGACTTGGCAGGTATTTCCTTGCCTGCAGCGCCCAGGGGTCCAGGCGCAGCACCACGGGGCGACTTGTTATCCGTCTCTCCCACGTTCCCACCTCCAGCGTAGTCGAGCCCGGAGCAGGCACTATCGCCCGCTCGCTTGCCCTAAAATTCCCCAGGAGGCGCTCGCTGCAGCCGCCACGAGCGGCCTGCGGATGAACCTGCTTCCGATGCGACGAGGATAGCACATCCAGCAGACGTCAACCGACAGGACGCACGCGTTCCGCAGGATTCCGGGCCGTCTCCGCCTGAGACCCGGCGGCAGAGCTGAGAGCCCCGAGCGCAGTCGGAGGTCGCACGACAGTGCAAGCCCGGAGATCGGGAGTGCGGTTGGGGCACGCCGCTTCGGCCGGAAATGGATATAGTCCGCTGGCACGAACCGTGCCGAAGTAACTCATCGCGCGTGAGCGATGCCCTTGATCTGCGGAGCCGCCGACTTGAGCCAGAACCCCATCCCCAGATCAAGGGCGACCATCAAGTCGTGGCGCCGAGGAAGTGGACGGAGCGGCGGAACCTGTCCGTGCTGCAGCGAGCAGGTCGACTTCCGGTGGCAGTGTCCCTGCGGGTTCCGCATTTGCCAGAGCTGCATGGAGGAAAACGCCTGGGGCCTGACCTGCAATCACGTGACCTGGACTTGCCCCGACTGCGGGAACGTGCGCTCGTACTGATGCCCCGAACGGGCGACTCGGACGCTCGTATCGCGGGCGCGGGCAGAGCCTTCTCACTTCGCCCATCCGACATGCGGCTATGCTACCGTACGGCTCGCTGTGCTTGGCAGCCAGCCCCTTCGACCGTAGGCCACGCACCCATGCGCGCTCGTCACTGTATTGCGGTTCTGACGGTCACCTTTGCGGCCGGAGGCTGTGAGGAAGAGTCGCCACCCGGCGTGCCTTCCGCCGTGCCTTCGGCAGCCGAAGCGCCCGTTCCGGACAAGCCTGCCGCGGCCCTCGCGCGGCGGGCGCCTGCCGACGTCGACGCCGGCAAGATCCAAGAGCAACTGAAGTGCTCCGGTGGTCGCAGCAAGAAGGCTTGCGCAGTGCTGGAAGCATTCGCAAAGGCAGAACACTGGACCGGCGACACACCGTCCGGGGACGGCCGCTGGATGGGCTTGATGCACCGCGTGGAGAAGGGGGAGGAAACCACCGAAATCATCGCCCTGCGAGCGCGCAAAGTCCCAACCGCCAAGGTGGGACCGTACGAGCTACCTCTCATGGTGAGCACCTCTCCCATCCCGGACCACATCCACCCGTTCGCAAAGAAGATGGTCGGGAAGCTGGGCAGAGGCTCGAAGCCAAACATGCGGAATCCAGTCTTCAAGTTCCTGCGGGAGTCAGACCCCACAAAGGAATGGGGGGCCATCGACACCCGCGGAATCTCGGTCAACTTGATCTCGGACGAGCCCGTCTACCTGCGCAAGGAGGGACGCAAGCGGCTCTTCTGGGTCAACCCCTCCGCCGATGCCGCCGCGGCGCCCGGGGATGGCAGCTACGGCGAGCTCTGGATGGTGCTCTGGTAGCGCCGCCTCGGGGCGTCGGCCACCCGCCCGTGGTCGGCTTCACCGTGCTGATGGGCGAAGCGACTGGTCTCACGCGGGGTGGCCAGGGTTGAACTCTGCTGCGTCGGGCGCGTCGGCGTTCCATCGGGCGAGCAACGCCAGAACCTCACGCTCAGCACCCTCGAAGGCCCCCAGCGTCGAGACGTCGTGCCATCCGACGAGGCGCCAGGTGACCCGAAACCGGCCGTTCGAAAGGCGTTCGACGATGGCGTGCATGCCTGGCGGAAGATGCGAGGCCATACCTCCTATTCGGACGGCTCTCGGGCCGGTTGCGCTAGAATCCGCTCCTGGTTGACCCCGGGCAGGTCGATTGACATGCATCAAGGCGAGGGGACGTGGGCGGCCCCAGGATCTGCCCCAACCTCCCAGAAAAGCTGGCGAGAAAGGACCGATTGCCATGTCGAGTGAATGGGGCGAACTCCTGATGGACGACCACGCAATGATCGAGCGCGTCTTCGACGCGGTCAGGGGCGCCCTGGACGCGCCGTCCGGGGCCACCGCGAAGATCGTCGGCAAGGCACGGGCCTTTCTGGTGGAGTACGCAGACGGCTGCCACAACCACAAGGAGGAACAGCACCTGTTCCCCCTCATCGAGGCTCGCGGCATCCCGAGACAGGGAGGCCCCCTAGCGGTCATGCTGCAAGAGCACGAGCAGAGTCGCCAGTTGCTGGCTCGGCTGGCTCCCATGATGGAAGCCGTCGCTGACGGCGACAAGTCTCACCTCGACGAATTCAAACGGGTCTTCACCGAGTACGCGACGCTGATGAAGAGCCATTACTGGAAGGAGAACGACATCCTCTACCCAATGGCACGACGGGTGATGAGTGAGGAGGATGCCGACAGCGTGATTGCTGGAATCGAGCAAGTCGAGGCTTTACTGGGGCCGGACACGCGAGCCAAGTATGCCCAACTGGCCCAGCAGATCGAGTCGTCAGGTGGCGTGGACGATCTCTCGAAAGGCGTGGACCCGGACATCATGGCGGCGATCCTCAACACGCTGCCAGTAGAGCTGTCGTTCGTCGATCACGATGACCGGGTGCGCTATTTCAGCCACGAGCACCACACCAAGATATTTCCCCGAACGCGGGGAGTCATCGGAAGTGCCGTGCAGAACTGCCACCCGCAGAAGAGCGTTCACATGGTCAATCGCATTTTGGAAGACTTTAAAGCGGGCAAGCGGGAGGTCGCGGAGTTCTGGATCGATGTGCCCGAGAAGAAGATCTACATTCGCTATTTCCCCGTGAGGGACTCGGGCGGTACCTACCTCGGCTGCCTCGAGGTCGTGCAAGACGTAACCCGCATTCAAGGGTTGCAGGGACAGCGACGCTTGCTCGACGACGCGTGATCGGCTGCACGCGGCCGTCCTCCGACACGCCAGCCAGTGTTTTCGCTGCCCGACCCGCCCGGCGAGGGGGGGCGCGACGCGGGCCAATCCGAGGGCGGCCGAGGGAACGGCTGCGCGCATTACCCGACCCATCCGGTCGAATATCGTGATCCGTCCTGCAACCTCGGAGCGCTGCCGGGTTCGCGCGGGCGCGAGAGCTTCCGGCGCTCGATGGCCGGGAGATCAGCTTTCTCCACGAGGGTGAAAAATTCCGAAATAGCGGAAGTCACTGTTGCCGTGGACACCGCGCTTGGGGGCGTGATTCACGCCCGTCTCGACTGGTCCGGTGCGCCCGGCAGGCGGGAGTGACTCTCACTGCCTCCGAATTCCGGGTGCGGGTACTTACAGGGTTGATACCTCCTGACTCGCCCAAAACGCGGCATCCGGCCCGTCGCGGTGCGCATGCCGCCAGCCGGGCACGCCGTGTCGACCGTCACGCGCGGCCCCTCTGGGACGAAACTACTCAATCTTTGCCATGTCTTTGCGCCAGTCGGCGTCAACCTCTGCGGAGTCGGCCTGATGCTCCATCCCCGTCGACAGTACTTTCCTGACCCGGGAGTTGAACGCGTCGTCTGTGTGTGCGGACGCCCGCTATCCGGCAAGACGATTGCAGCCCGACTGCTCCGAGAGAAGCTCGACTGGCGGGTGATCGAGGCGGACGACATCGGTGGCAGCCTGCTGCAGGAGGAATCGAGCTGCCTGCTCTTCGACGAGGAGCCGGACGGCACCGCGCACCGGTATGCCTACCCGTATGACGACGCCCTGCTGATGGAGTGGGAGCGCCCGGAGATGTTCATGAGCCGGATGGCAGCTGCGATTGAGTCCGGTCCCGGGCCCGTGCTCGTCGTGGGTCTTCGAAGCACCCAGGTGGTGAATCTG
Source organism: uncultured Polyangiaceae bacterium (assembly GCA_964610275.1). Lineage (GTDB taxonomy): Bacteria > Myxococcota_A > Polyangia > Polyangiales > Polyangiaceae > JAFGBI01. The sequence continues at coordinate 16,612 of CAZSVU010000083.1, forward strand.
ATCCGACGCGCCTTCCCGGAATCCAGCCAGGTCCTCTACGTCTCTGCCGGCATTCGCGTCTGCTCCGCACGGTACGCCGCCCTGACCGGAAAATCGCGCCGTAGCTATCAACGTCGACTGGACTATGCCGTCGAAGCCGACCAGCCGCGGCTCCGCAAGATGGCCAACGTCGTGCTTCACAACGGCGCCAGCCTGGAATCCCTCGAACAACGTCTGCTTGCCCGCGTCCGCGAGGACGGTCGGATTTTCCGCGGCAAGCTCGAGCGCTGCCGGTTCTGCCACGAGCTGCTACCCGTCCACTATCGCATCGCGGAAACGCAGGATCCGGTCTGCAAGGACTGCTACGAGATGCGGTTCAACAGTCAGCCGTGCTCGCTGTGCCGAGCACACCGGCCCGTACACTCGCGAGACGAGACCGGCAAGCCCATCTGCAAGCGCTGCTATCAGAAGGTCGGAAACGTCCGACCCTGTGCACACTGTGGCCGCTCGCGACCGGTGCATTGCCGCGACGCGGAGGGCGCGCCGGTGTGTCGCAGTTGCAGCAACCGGCTGTTCGGAGACCCTCGACGAGAAATCTGCTCCCAGTGCGGCAAGCGGGGACGAGTCGCGCGCCGGTCTTCCGGAGCACCCGTGTGCAGCGCCTGCTACGAGCGAGACCGTCGCAGCGCACACGCTCATGGTGCAGCGGTGAGTCAAACGGCAGCCGTGGTGGCCCGCGTCACGCCGTAGGTCAGCACGAGCGATCGTCGAACGATCCTGCGCCCCGCGGGCGAGGTGACCCATCACATGAGCTCGATGGCCCACGAGGCGGCTCGAGCCAGAGTCTCGTTGCCTACGTTCCCGTGGTGCCGGCTCGGGGTGAGCGAACGGGCGCTATTCGCCCCACAGCCAAGCGGCGCCGCGCACACCGCTCGAGTCGCCGTGAGCGGCGCGTCGAATGGGGGTGGTGCATTCCTGGCCGAAAACGTACTGCGGGACCAGCGTCGGGAGTGTCTCGTAGAGACTGGAAACGTTGGACATGCCACCACCCAGCACGATGACATCCGGATCGAGCACATTGACGATGGTCGCCAACGAGCGCGCCAACCGCGACTCGTACCGCTCCAGTGCCGCCTTGGCTTCGGGGTCGCCCTCCGCTGCGGCGCTGGCGACCTCGATGGCAGTGCGCGTCCGTCCGGAAGCACGCGCATAGTCGGCGGCGAAACCAGTGCCGGAAATCCACGTTTCAACGCAGCCGCGGAGGCCACAGTAGCAGTCGGTACCCGGAAACTCGGCGTCGGTCTGCCACGGCAGTGCCGTATGACCCCACTCCCCTGCCAGTCCGCCCGCCCCCGCGTGCACACGGCCGTTCAGCGCGACGCCACCACCACAGCCAGTTCCCAGGATGGCCGCAAACACGACCGGTGCACCCGCGGCAGCGCCGTCTCGGGCTTCCGATGCGGCCAAGCAGTTTGCGTCGTTGGCACACCGAACCTGCCGCTCCAGCACGCGACACAGATCGGTACCGAAAGGCCGACCGTTCAACCATTGGCAGTTGGCATTCTTCACCAGTCCGGTGGCAGGCACGATGGTCCCAGGCATTCCAACGCCCACGGTTCCGATACGCCCGGTGCTCTGCTCGATACTTCTCACCAGATCGACGATCGCGCGCAGGGCGGACGCATAGTCCGTGGGGGTCGCCACTCTCTGCCGCACCTGCAGCTCGCCTGACGCGCTCAACGCAACCGCCTCGATCTTGGTCCCACCGAGATCCACGCCGATCCGCATCGCCGACGGGTGTATCGCGAGAGGGCGTCCTAGGACAACCGGCGTTCGAATCGAACGTCGCCATGGGGCGCGGCGCAAGGAGTGTCTTTGCGGGGCACCCGTAGAAGCTCGTCGTGCCGCTTCCCGGGGTCGGGACGGCGTGGGGACGGCGTGGGAGTTCGGACGCGCCGGAGCGTAGCTCCGGCGCGGGCTTCAAGCGGCCCCCGAACTCATGTTCGGGGGCGGGCGGTCGACCGCCGCACCACGAGCTTCACCGGTACGATTTCGCGCCGAATGTCGCCGCCGTTGCCCTCGACCAATTCGATGAGGCGCGCAATCGCGCGGCGCCCGAGTTGCTCCTTCTCCACGCCCACGGTAGTCAGGGCGGGATCGGTGTAGTTGCTCATCGTGATGTCGTCGAAGCCCACGACACTGAGATCATCTGGAATGCGAAGGCCCAGCTCGTGTGCGGCGCGCAACGCTCCGGCGGCCATCTCGTCATTCGCGCAGAACAGAGCAGTGATGCGTCGCTTGCGTTTGAATGCGCTGAAGACGCATCGATAGCTCGCGTCGAATTTCAGGTCGTCACACTGCAACACGTTGGTGCGCTCAGAGAAGGTCAACCCGTGGGCCTTGATGGTCCCTTTGAATCCCTCCCCGCGCTCGGCAATACTGGGTCGATCCGCAGCAGCCTGGACAAATCCCAGTCGAGCGTGGCCGAGCCCAATCAGATGCTCGGCGGCGAGTGCCCCGCCGGCTCGATTGTCGATCTGCAGTGAGTCGACCTTCTTCATGGCCGGAAAGTGGTCGACGGTCACCACCGGCAACCCTCGCTTCTGAATATCCCGGATCAGCTTGGGGCTGATCCGCTGCACGAAGAGCGCTCCCTCGGTGTTCCGTTCCTGAATGACCTTCGGTAGGTCGGTCGCGCCCTTGTAGGCATTTGCCACGTAGGCAAAGAGCAGGTGGTAGTCACGCTGCATCGCCTCGGTGATGGCACCCTGAAGAACGAACGAGTAAAACTGATTCGAAATCGTCGCTTCGTCCCGATAGAAGATGACCGAGATGTTGCGAGTGCGCTTGCGTGCCAGCCCGGCGGCGGCAGCGCTCGGGTGGTACTCGAGCACCCGGGCAGCAGCCAGAACCTTCTTCCTCACTTTGGGGCTGATGACCTCGTTCGGGTGCTTGTTCAGCACGAATGACACGGTGGCAATGGACACGCCCGCCTTCTGCGCAACGTCCTTGATGGTGGCTCTCTTGACCATGGTGTGCTCGCGATTCCGGAACTCGGGATCGGTCCGCCGTCCTCGCTAGTTCCCGAATCCGCTGGGGCCGTCAAGTACACAGCCACGCGAAGCGTCGCCAAACGCCTGCCTAGCCTGGATTTCTGCCTAATTGCATCTTGGTGGCCCGGCCATGGGACCAGCCGGCGCGCGGTTTGCTGAAACGTTTCAGTTAAGCTATAGGTTCGCGCCGTGCTGGAGTGCAGCACGGTGAACCGGTGAGCGCATCCCGGTCCCAGATGGAAGAAGCACGATGTCGATCGATGGTCCGATACTCAGGCGCTACGCTAAGAATCCCATTCTGACCGCGGCCGACTTCCCCCAGGAAGCAGGAATCGTCCACGTCTTCAATTCGGGGGTGGTCAAGGTGGGCAAACAGTATGTCATGGCCTGTCGAGTCGAAGACCGTGCGTTGCGACCGCGCATCTGGATCGCCGACAGCGACGACGGCTACCAGTTCACGCCCCGACCGAGACCAATCGACCTACCGCACGACAATCCCGAGTTTGCCGAATACACCGCCGGGATGTATTACGATCCACGAATCACGCCTTTGGATGGCGCATTCTACCTGATCCACGCGGCGCACAGCAGTCACGGCTGTCGCCTCAGCTTGCTCAAGACCGAGGACTTCGATCGATTCGAGTGGCTGGGCTTCATCTCCGAAACGGACAACCGCAACGGCGTGCTCTTCCCGGAGCAGGTGAATGGGCTGTACGCTCGCCTCGACCGACCCAATACCGGCGAGTCGTTCGGTGACATTTGGGTCTCATACTCTCCGGACTTGATCTTCTGGGGCAAGTCGCGCTGCGTGCTGCGCAATCAGGCGGTGCGCTGGGCCTGGTCGAAGATCGGGCCGGGCGCAGTGCCCATCAAGACCCCGGAGGGATGGCTGTGCATCATCCATGGTGTCCGCACCCAGTGCCGCGCGCACTTCGTCTATCAGTTGGGCGTCTGCCTGCTCGATCTGGAGGACCCTTCCCGGGTGATTGCGCGCGCTGAAGAGGCCATCCTGGAACCCGAGGAGATGTTCGAGTTGGTCGGGCAGACACCCAGCGTTGTCTTCACGTCTGGCGCGGTGGTCGAGGACGACGGCGAGGTGAAGGTCTACTACGGTGGGGCTGACACGGTTCAGTGCGTAGCCACCACCACCCTGGATGAGTTGCTGAACGCCTGCAAGAACCGGTAGACTACAGCCGGTGTTCCTCCCCGGCCGTAGGACAGCATGCGAAGAAACCTCTCCTTCTGGGGCCCGTTCGGGCTCTTGGTGGTGCTGTGGCCCGCCACCGGCCGCGCCGCCGACTCCGACATCCGGCTCAATTCCATCGGCTACCTCCCCGACCGAGCGAAAGTCGCCTCGATCCTGACCGAGGGCACCGAGTTCTCGGTGCGCGACTGGCACGACGACACGGAGGTGCTGACCGCAGCGCTGTCGGAGCCGGTGCGCGACCGGACCGGCGACATGGTGCGGTTTGCCGACTTCTCCGAGATCACCCGAGCGGGAATCTACTATCTGGAAGTTCCAGGCACGGGTCGTAGCGTCGCTTTCCCCATCGCCGATGACGCCTACGACGGGCCGTTCGTCACGGCCATGCTCGGATTCTACGGCTGGCGGTCGGGCGTCGACGTCTCGCTGACGCACAAGGGCACCACGTTCGCGCACGCGGCAGGGCATCTTCAGGACGGATTCCTCGACTACCTCGGCCAACCCGGCGAGTGGAAAGACGGCGTCGGCGGCTGGTACGACGCCGGTGACTACGGGAAGTACGTCGTCACCGCGGCCCAGTCGGTGGGAACCATGTTGACCGCGTGGGAGCATTTCCCTGCCGCGCTGGAGCAGATCACACTGCCGATCCCCGAGGCCGATGACGGGCTGCCGGACTACCTGGACGAGATCCGGTGGGAGCTCGAGTGGCTGCTCAAGATGCCCTACTCCGAGACTGACGGCCGTGTGTCGCACAAGCTCACAGCGACGCAGTTCGCGGAATTCATCCAGCCGACAGATGACGATTCGGTTCGCTACTTCACTCCCTATGGCACCGCAGCTACAGCCGACTTCGTGGCTGCCGTGGCCCAAGCCGCGCGCGTCTACCAACCCTACGACTCGGAGCTAGCCGACCGCTGCCTCGCGGCCGCGGAGCTGTCCTACGCATACCTCCAGGCCAACCCGGAAAACGTGCCAGCGAACCTCACCGACTTCCGCACGGGGTCGTACCAGACCACCGACCCGGACGACCGAATGTGGGCGGCGGCCGAGATGTGGGAGACGACCGGGGCCACGGCTGCACTCACCGATTTCGAGGACCGCGTCCGAGCGAGAGGATTTGGCGACGACCTGGTGAGAGCCGACTTCGATTGGCCCGATTTGGCCAATCTGGGAATGTTCACCTACGTGCTGTCGACCCGGTCGAGACGCGACCCGGACTTGGTGAACGAAATCACGTCCGAGGTGATCGACGTGGCCAACATACTCACCTCGAATAGCGTCGACACTGGCTACGGGCGTTCACTGACCGGCTGGTACTGGGGCTCCAACGGATCGGTTGCCAGAACCTGTATGGTGCTCCAGGTCGCACGACAGCTGACCGGCAACGACGAGTACCTCGACGCCTGCTCCGCCCAGATCGCACATCTGTACGGTCGCAACCACTACGGTCGTTCACAGGTCACCGGAGAAGGGATCGCGCCAGCCTGCAGTCCGCACCACCGCCCGTCGGGTTCCGACACCGAGCGGCGCCCCTACCCCGGACTTCTCGTGGGAGGAGGCGAGTCGTCAACGGATTGGCGCGACGAGCAAGCGAGCTACACGACCAATGAAGTGGCGATCAACTGGAACGCCGCTCTGGTCTACGCGCTGGCAGGATTCATCGAGGGTGCAGGCGCGGACGTCTCGGTTGCTGAAGACTGGATGGATGAGCGTTACACCTGCCCCATCCAGCCCACGGTGCGGGATCTGTTCAACCCGGACACCAGCGGTCCTCCCAGCCTGATCGATGACCTGGAGGATGGTGATCTGCAGATCATCGAAACCGAGGGACGTCGCGGCAGTTGGCTCGAATTCGACGACGGGACCGGGGAACACAGCGGTGCGCTGGTCGAGTCGCCGGGGCGTGACGGCACTGGCCTGGCGCTGCACATCTCGGGCAGCGACTTCACCAGTTGGGGCGGTGGCGTCGCCCTACGGTTGAACGAACAGGACGGTACCCTCTCGGCTTACGACGCATCGCGGTACACCGGGATCACGTTCTGGGCCCGAATGGGTGAAGAGTCCGGGTCGCGCTTCTTCGTGATGGTGCCCGACCGCAACACCCAGCCCGAGGGCGGAGTGTGCTCGAGCTGCTACGATCACTTCCACGCGCAGCTCAGCATCACGAGCGAATGGCGGCAGTACACGCTCTCCTGGAACGAGCTCCAGCAGCAGGGGTTCGGCGATGAGGAGACCAACATCAACCGATCCCAGCTGTACGCCATTCAATTCCAGTGGGACGATGGACAGACGTTCGATCTCTGGCTCGACGATGTCGCCTTCACGACCGCTGGCAGCGAGGTGGGTGCTGGCGGAGCGAGCGGCGCTGCGGGAGGCGGTGGAGTCGAAGAACCGGCCCCTGATCTGAGGTCGCTACGACTGCGGGGCGGTGGCTGTGACTGCTCGCTGGATTCGACGGGGAGAGGCGCATGGCGCGGCATCGCGCTGCTGCTGCTCGGCGGAGCGCTGCTTCGAGCTCGCCGAAAGCGTGAAAAGCCGGGCCGGCCTGTGTAGCGATTTCGCTGCCGTTTCGGCCCTCACCTCGCCGGATGCGCACCGCCCGACGATGCCGTCGTCGTGCCCCGCAACGAGCGCGTCCTTACTCGAACTACGGTCGGGGTGGCTTGGACGACAACCGCTTGACCGCCTCTCGGAGCGGGCCGAGCTCGGGCTTCACGACCACCGTCCCCACTTCGCCCGCCCGACGACAAGTGAGCTCGTCCCCACCGCCAGTGTAGAAGATGGCCTGCTGAACCTGACCCGCGTCGATCATGGCCCGGGCGAAGCCGACCCCATCGCTGCCCGACAGGTTGATGTCGAAGATGCCGACGGCGAAGCGTGCCAGTGGAGGCACGTCAGCCGGCGACGAGACCTGCGTCACGTCAAACCCATCACGAGCCAACAGTGCCGCTGTGGCCCGGCGCACGATGGGCTCGTCGTCGATGATTAGGACCTTCGCTGCTGTCACCCCCCGAACCCCCGGTTCATGAGATAGATGATTGATGAGCCTTGGGCCCAATGGCCGCGCTGTCAAGGGCGCCCGTGTTCCAGGACGAGCGGAGCGGAACTATCCGCTTGCGCTGCCCGCTGTTCTCAACGAGGCTATGGCGAAAGGGGTGCGGCCGGCGAGGGCTCTGGGGGCTGCGTTGTGCCAGGTCGCGGTGGGGCGAGCGGCGAGCCGCCGCACACTCGAACGGGAGTTGGGGAAAGATCGTCATGGCAGCTAGCAAGCGGTCGAAGAAGCAGGCCCGACGCAGGTCGGTGCGCCAACCGGGCAGCAAATCCGAGTTCATCCGCACGCGCCCCCCTGGCATGACCGCCAAGGAAGTCGTTGCAGCGGCCGCAGAGCTCGGAATGACGATGTCCGAGCACTTCGTCTACAATATTCGCTCTACGGCCAAGAAGAAGGTTTCCAGCTTGGCGCCGAGCCTGTCGGCCTCTGCCACGCGGGCCATCACCGGCCGGGCCTCATCCCGAGAAGCGGAGTTCAGAAGGCTGACTCTGTCCCTGGGGCTAGACCGGTCCAAGCAGCTGCTGGCGGAAGTCGAGACCAAGCTCGCCGCCCTGATCTCGGGTCGGTAGCGGACGCCGCTGCAGGGTCGGCAGCGGTCCTGCTCAGCAGAGCTCAACGTCGATCGTCACCACATGGCTGATGCTCGAACTGAATGGTCACGTGGTCGATGCGGAACCCGCGATGCAGGGACTCTCGGAGTCGTTCCAGCAGCCCGTCGTGGTTGCACTCGACGGGGACGACGACATGGGCGCTCATTGCCTCCAGGCCACCCGTGATGGTCCAAACGTGCAGGTGGTGCACGGAACAGACCTCGCCCATGTCCGCGATGCAGCGCCGCACGGCTTCGACGTCGATATGCGCGGGGGTGGCCTCCATGAGGACCGTCGCGGTACGTCTCAGAAGAGAGAGCCCGGATACTACGACGAGGACCACGATAGCGACGGAGGCAACCGGATCGGCCCAGTACCATCCCCAATGCCAAGTCATCACCCCGGATAGGATGGCTCCGATGCTCCCGAGTAGATCGGTGAGCACGTGCAGCCAAGCACCTTCCACATTCAGGCTGTCGTGCCTGCTGGAGCTGAGCAGCCGCAACATGACCAAATTGATGAGGAAGCCTCCAGTGGCGACACCGAACATCAGCGCGCCATTCACCGGTGGGGGATCGGCAAATCGATGGTAGGCCTCGACACAGATGCCGCCCGCAACGGCCAGGAGCGCCACGGCATTGACAAACGCCGCGAGCACCTCGGCACGCCGGTACCCGTAGCTGAACTGAGCGGTGGGCGGGCGCGCGGCAATCCAGAGTGCAAACAAGGCTAGCCCCAAGCTCGCCGCATCGGACAGCATGTGTCCGGCGTCGGCGAGCAGGGCGAGAGAGCCGGACAGCACTCCCCCGACGAGCTCCGCTACCATGTACGTGGCGGCCAGCACGAGTGCCCACGTGAGGCGCCGCCGATTCAGCTCCGGGTGGCCCGATGCGGCGCCGTGATGGTGTCCGTGGGCGTGCCCGGTGACGGTCTGGCCTGGACGGTGGTGCGACGACATGAGTGGCTCGAGCGGCTGACCTGACGTGTGCCCGAAATGGGTCCGACGTCCCCATCGAGCCTGCGACCGAGCGCCGAGTTTGTCCAGGCCCAGCGACGCCCCGACGGCAAGCGCCGAACCGGACCAGGGCACCGCCGCAACGCCCTACCGATGAGCCGAATCGGGCGGAATTCGACCGAGGATCTCGCTGACCACCTGCTCGATGCCGCGGTCGTCGGTGCTGACCTCGTGGTGCGCCATCCGACGATACAGGGGGCTCCGCCGCTCTAGCACTTCGACCACTTCGTCGGTGAAGCTCTTGCTTCCCGTCAAGGAAGGGCGCTGGTCGTCTCCCTCGATGCGGTGGACGATGGTCTGCGGCGATGCGGATAGCCAGAACACCACGCCAGCCCCGCGCAGCACCTCGAAGTTGTTCTCCCTCTCCACCACGCCACCGCCGCAATCGATGATGGTGTGCTGACCCGCGGCAGCGTCCCGACAGACCTCCTCCTCCAGGTCACGGAATCCGTCCCACCCACGCTCGGCCACGATTTCTGGAACGCCCAGGCCAGCGCGACGCACGATCTCGGCATCGAGGCTGATGACTGGACGCCGAAGCTGCGTTCCCAGGAGCCGCGCCACAGAGCTCTTGCCGGTGCCCCGGTAGCCTATCAGCACGACGTTCACAGTCGATCCTCGACGATTCGCCGCATGACGTCGATCGGTGCGGGTTGCCCAGTCCAGAGCTCGAACTGAACGACGGCTTGGCCGATGAACATCTCCAGACCTTCCACCACCCGACAACCGGCGGTGGCGGCGGCCTGCAGCAAGGCGGTGCGGCGGGGAGTGTAGACCGCGTCAAAAACACAAAGTTGGGGGCGGAGCAGACCGGGCGGCACCAGACTGGCCTCCGCTTTCGGGTGCATGCCCACGGGTGTGCAGTGCAGCAGCAGATCGGCGTCCGCGAGCTCCTCCGTGAGCGCGGCATCACTCAATTCGCGCCCGACGGTCTCACACCGGCCAAGCCCCTGGACATCTCGGCAGAGCTGCGCGAGTTCGTCGAGCACCACACCCAGTAGGCCGATCCGCTGAGGCGTGGCGGACGCAGCCAGGGTGACGGCCAGGGCGCGAGCCGCTCCCCCGGAACCGAGAATGACCACCCTGCGACCGGCGGGATCGGCACCCGCTCGCCGCAGCGCTGCTAGGGCGCCGAGACCGTCCGAGTTGTGGCCCGTCAAGTGCCCGTGGTCATTGACGACCGTGTTGATGCAGCCAATGGTGCGCGCCGTCGCGTCGACGTCGTCGACGCAGGCGAGCGCAGCCACCTTGTGGGGGATCGTCACCGACAGGCCTCGGTAGCCCAGGGCTCGGGCACCAGCGATAGCCGCGACCAAGGAGTCCGGGGCCACGTCGTGGGCCACGTACACATAGTCCAGGCTCAGGGCATCAAAGGCGGCATTGTGAATTGCAGGGGACAGCGAATGCCCAACCGGATGGCCGAGGATGGCGCAAACCTGCGTCTTGGCGTGGATCGAAGGCATGGCAGAGGCCGCCACGTTACCGCGGGCCGTCGGGCGATGTCACCCTTGGTCACGACGCGACCATCCTTGATCCATGTTTCGGCGGCCGCCAGCGACCGCCGAAACATGGATGGTT
>CAZSVU010000084.1:159-16917 GCA_964610275.1 uncultured Polyangiaceae bacterium
ATGCCCAGGTCGCCGCCGATGCCCAGGTCGCCGCCGATGCCCAGGTCGCCGCCGATGCCCAGGTCGCCGCCGACGCCCAGGTCGCCGCCGACGCCCTGGTCGCCGCCGGTTCCTGGCACGCCGCCGGTACCCTGCGTGTTCTGGCATACGCCAGCCACGCAGATCTGCAGTGAGCCGCAGCTACGAAGGCACTGGCCGCAGTTCAGGGGATCAGTCTGGAGGTTGGCGCAAGCCCTTCCACAGTCGACCTCCCCGACGGGGCAGTCCCGGGGGAGCATGGCGTTGCCGACTCCACCATCGTCGCCCGAGCCACCGGACGAGGAGTCATCGCCACAGCCAGCAGCCAGCAACAGCGCGCCGGCCAGTACGAAGAACAGGCTCGAGAATCGCCGCATCATCGCCTCGACTTCCCCAGGGGTTGCAGCGCGTGCCCTCACGCGCGCGAACCAGACTAGCTGTAGCTGCCTCCAATCCTGCGTTACGGAGGCAGCGCATGCGGGCCGATGATTCCGAGTTTCTGGCCGTAGCGAGGATTAATCCAATGCAACTGGAGAACGGTCCCGGTCGAGAATCGTTTGCGCGCGCCGCAAGTGGTGCGTGCCGGTCGTTCAAGCAGGCTCAGAATCGCCCGCGCCAACCGAGTACGAAGCCGTCGGGCTGGTGTCGGGCCACGCCTGCACGTGGCGTCGGGGTCCCGGAATCGCTTCCCGAGCTGGACAGCGCAAAGTAGGCGCCCAACCCGAAGGACACCGCCGCCACGCCGAGCGAGATGTCAGCCAAGATGTAGTCCTGCCGGATCACACCGACCTGATCGTCGGTGCAGTTCGGGGAACAGGTCTCCTCGAGGTCGTTCTCTTCGCGCATTCCGGTTAGGCCGAAGTAGGCAAATGCCCCGACGGCAGCCAGCCCGAGCGCTGTGAACACGTAGGCGGCCGTCTTGCTGCCACCTCCCGTCGATGCGTCCGGTGCGGGTGCTGGCTCGGTTGGCGGTGGCGTTGTGTCCGGGGGCTGCGCGGCCGTTCCCTGAGCTACTGCGGCGAAGGTCACCTGGATGGGGCGCGCGCGGTCGCCTTCACGGATGACGACCGTTTTCTTCATCTCCCGGCCGTCCTCGGACAGAAAGAGAAACTGGTGAGGCCCAGGATCGATCTGAACGGAGCGACCGTTCAACTCCCCCACCAGTGGGCGGCCATCGATCACGACGCGCACGTTGGCGAGGTCGTTCCCCTTCTCGTCGACCGCGGCCAAGACGACTGTGGGCATGATCTTGGAGAGGTCCCGCAGGAACATGTCACAGTCCTGCCGGATTACCGTGGGACAGTCTTCGGCCGCGCACTGGATGAATTGCGTCTTGGCGTCCTTGAGCTTGCCCTGCTTGCGCAATTCCTGACCGGAGCCGTGCGCGTCGATGCAGGCTTGGACGTCGGCACGAACACTCGAGGTCGCACACAGTACCGCGAGCAGCGGTGCAGCAGCGGGTCGGAGGTATCGGGACATCTGCACTGGGAGTCGACGCAGCAGTAGCGGGCCTCGCGCCCGACGGAGTCTACTGCATGCGGGACACCTCCGACACGTCGGAACCGAAATGGAGCTGGAAATTGGCGGTTCCGGGCCACGGGCGGCCTCGTCGGGCCGCTGCTGGCGCGTCGGCCAACCGCTCCTCCGAGTCGAACGAGTCACGTTGGCTTGGGCGCGCGCCAGGCTGGGAGCCGGTCAGGGCCGTGGAGTGTGGGTCCGTTCCAGCGCGAGTAGACCCGCCTTGCGCTCGAGCCCTCCAGCATACCCCGTGAGTTGCCCGTCACTGCCCACGACTCGGTGACAAGGGACAATGATGGCAACGGGGTTGGTGCTTGCGGCTGCACCCACCGCGCGCGCCGCTCCGGGGCACCGGATGCGGCGCGCCACCTCGCCGTAGCTCAGTGTCTCGCCGTAGGGAATTCGTCGCAGTACCCGCCAGACTCGCTGCTGGAACGGCGTGCCCTGGGGTGCAGCCCGCACGCTGAAATGCTTCAGCTCACCTGCGAAGTACGCCCTGAGCTCTGCTGCTGTCTCGTCCACAACGGATCCGCCGTGCTGCCACCCGGGATCCGGAGCGCGGTGGTGGCGCCCTCCGTCGAACGACACGGCCTGGACGGAGCGCGCGTCCGCCTGAATCAGCAGGCGTCCCCAGCGAGTACGGAGGGTTCGGTACTGAATCGCGCCTGGCATCGGATGGCCTTTCCCCCTTGGTACAACGGGCGCCCGCTTGGAAGCGTACCTGGCGGATCGGCCAGCGGGGATCTGCTACGCGACGCGCAGCCCGGCCTCGCTCAGCGCGGAGGAGCTGCGTTCAGGTCTGGGCATGGTGCGGAACCGTAGGGACACCATGGAGGTATCGTCCAGCTGCTCGTTCAGACCGGCCGCCAGCCAGGCCAGCCGGCGCTGCTGCGCATAGTCACCGTCGGCAACCAGAACGACGTGACCACGCTGCGCAGCTTGCATCATGCCGAGTAACTTCTGCATGACGGCGTGACGAAGCGCGAACGCTTCGGTTGAGACTCCCCCACTGCAGACCAGCACTCCGGTCAGCGGAGCGGCATTCGTCTCGAAAGACCGGATGCGCCGCGTTGCCCTGCGCTTGAAGCTCTTGAGGGACTCACCGGCGCGCTGGGCGATGACCGCGACATCCTTCGTGGCCGCGGGATCTTCCCCCAGCCAGGTCGGCCACCGGCTTCCAGACTCGAGAATCACGACTGTTGTTGCGCCCATGGCAAAGCTCCCGTCGGCAAGTGGTTGGGCTCGTCGGCCAGAGACTTACTCCCCGGGGGACGCACCTGGCCAAGAAGTTGACATTCGCGGGGGCCACCAGCCCCGCGTTCGGCCGGGCGGAAGCGCATCGATTGCGACCTATGTGACAGCGCACTAGCCTACGCGCGTGAAGAGGCCGTTCATCGGACTTTCGGCGGCCGCCTTGTTGGTGGCGTTGCTCGCTTGCAAGGCGCTGAAGCGCAGCCCCGGGAGCACTGACCAGGAGTCCTCAGCGGCTGCGGCCACGCCGAGCGCCGCCGGCGTGGCATCCAGCACGGCGCCTGCGAGTGCGCCGAAAGACGAGTGGGTCCTCTTCTCCCCGAGCGACGGAAAGTTCAAGCTCAGATTGCCCCAGCAGCCCAAGTTGGAACGGCACAACACGCAAACCCAAGCCGGACCGGTCGAGCTATCCTTGTTCACGGCCATGGGAGGCTCCGGGGTCGCGTATCAGATCGGCTACTCGGATTTTCCCGAGGCGCGGCTCGCGCAGCAGCCGCCTGACCAGGTGCTGCGCGGCGCTCAGGAGGGGGCGGTCCGCAACGTCGGGGGCAAGCTTCTGTCCGAGCGGCAGCTCAGAGTCCACGGACATCCCGCACGGGAATACTCCGTCGAAGTCGTCAAGCAGGGGATGACGCTGAGCTACTGGGGGCGGATCGTTCTCGTCGCAGCACGCTTGTATCAGCTTCAGATGATCGGTCTGGTCGGTCAGGTCAAGGATGCCGAGCGAGAGCGCTTCTTTGATTCGTTCGAGCTGGCGGAACAGAAGCCGTGAGCGAATGCGCGTGTCCCCGCCTCGCGCGCCGGCCATCCAGGAGGTGAGTGAGCCCATGTCCGCGCCGCGTTTCCTCACGGTGTGCCTCAATCCGGTCCTGCAGCGAACCGTCGTGCTGGAACGCTTGAGCGTCCACGAGGTCAACCGCAGCGAAGCACATCGCCTCGATGCTTCGGGCAAGGGGATCAACGTCACCCGAGTGCTCACCCAACTCGGCGAGCGGGCCACCCATCTCTGCCAGGCTGGCGGCTGGAATCGAGAGAAGTGGCTCGGGCTGGCGGAGCAGGACGAGCTCCAGGTGCGTTGGGTGGAGTCCGAAACTCCGATCCGATTCTGCACGACCCTGGTGGACCGCTCGGCGCGCGCTGCCACCGAAATCGTCGAAGCAGCAGAGATGGTGTCGCCCGCAGTCGAGGCGCGCGTGGTGCGGGCCTTCGAGCGGTTGCTCCCGGCTCACCAGGTCGTGATCCTGTCCGGCACCAAGGCTGCCGGGTTCACGGACAATCTGTTCCCGTCGATGGTGGAGCAGGCCAAGCGTGCCGGCGCCATGGTCGTGCTGGACGTGCGGGGCACGGATTTGGTGCGGTCATTGCCGCACCGACCGGACGTCATCAAGCCCAACTTCTCCGAGTTTGTCGGCACGTTCCTGCAAGATCAGGACCCGGGCGAGCAGGCGTGCGATCCGGAGCTGGAAGCGCGGGCGCGCCAGCAGATGTCCGCTCTGCGCCGTGAGCATGGCTGCGACGTCGTGCTCACCCGGGGCGCGCGGAGCACGCTTTTCACCCTCGACGCAGAGGTCGCCGAGGCAGAGCCCCCGACGATTCAGCCGTTCAACCCCATCGGCTGCGGGGACGCATTCACCGCCGGCCTGGCGGCTGCGCTGGCCCGAGGTCGCCCCCTTGTCGAGGCCGTTGCCCGAGCGCACGAGTGTGCCTGCAGGAACGCGCTACTCCTGCGTCCGGGCGTGATTCGCTAGCCGCTGCCCGCGCTGCCCGCGCTGCCCGCGCTGCCGCCGGCGCCACCGCCCGCGCTGCCGCCAGCACCACCGGCGCTGCTGCCGCCGTTGCCGCTGCCCGCGCTGCCGCCGTTGCCGCTGCCCGCGTCGCGACCACCCGTGCCGCTGCCCGCGTCGCGACCACCCGTGCCGCTGCTGGTGCCCGCATCCGTGCGTTCGAGACGCGTGGGGCACTCGTCGCCGTTCAGTCTTCCTGGGGTCGGCGACGCGCACCACTGCCAGGCGTCTTCCCCGTCAGGGATGCGGGCATAGGAACGCGGTGTGCCCGGAGTCAGGAACCTGATGTGGTCGATCTGCGCGGTGTCCCCATTTCGGAGCGTCAGGGAGTTGGGAAGATCCGCGTCGAGTCGGAACGGCAGGTGGACCCCTTCGCCCACACCGCCGTTGTCTGCCCAAAGCAACAGCACTTCGCCGCCGTCCAGAGTGAGGGTTTCGCCAGGACCCAGGTCCAGTGCACTCCTGAAGCTGGCCGGCGCACTGTCTTGGGTCTCGAGGGTGTAGTCGCTGATGTCGATCGAGCGACTGCCGCGATTGTAGAGCTCGATGCAATCGTCGTACTCGGCGAAATCGTCGTACTCGGAATTTGGCTCACAACCCTCCGGGCTGCGGGAAAACTCAATTTCTTCGCCCCGCTGGTCTCTGGGGGGTTCGCCGTTCTCGTCCAGGTAGTCATGGGAGCAGTCCCAGACGTACTTCTCGTTGTCCGGCAGGATCTCGTTGATGACGACGCTCGCGGTGGCCGTCTCCTCCTTGCCGCACCCGAACATCAGCACCACTGGCCACGCCGCCGCCAGCATCAACCACCGTCTCAATCCACGTTCACTCATCGGCTACTCCCACCAGGACGACATGCGAAGTCAGGCGCCACCAGCGCCGCTGGCGGGTCCGTTCCCGGCCATCCCGCTGTCTGCTCCTCCTGCGCCGCCCGCGCTGCCCCCGGTGCCCGTCCCGCCAGTGCCCGAACCGCCGGTGCTGCCACCGTTGCCCGCCTCAGGCGGCGTGTCCGACAACTCAAGCTGGCACCTCGCCCCGTTCGGCACGCCTGGTGACGGATAGGCACACCACTGCCAGTCTCCGCCGTCGGGGATGCGGGCCCAGGATCTCGGCGTTGCCGAATACCCGTATTCCACGAAGTCCGCGCGTCGGCCAAGCTCATCGCTGAGCTCCAGCCAGTCGCCGTCGTTGCCGAGCCGGAAGGGCAGGTGGACTCCGGTACCAGCCCCAGCGTTGTCAGCCCAGAGGTTGACGACTTCACCGGGCTGCAAGGTCAGGCCCGCGCCGAGCTGATATGACCCCTTGTAGCCCCTCACCCGGATGAAGTACCCGCTGATGTCCACCGTCTCGGTGCCCCGGTTGTACAGCTCCAGACAGTCGTCGTACTCCGGTGCCTCGGGCGGTTCGATGTCGGGGTCCTCGGGAAGATGCGTCTCGTCTGCGGCGAATTCGGCATTCACCGGTACGACCTCGTTGATGACGATGTCGGACACGGGAGGCTCTTCCTTTCCGCAGCTGAGCAGCGCGGCGGCCGAGCCTGCCGCTCCGAGCACCAGCCACCGCCGTAGTAGGGGTTCAGCCATGGGCCACTCCTGTCGCAGGGCAACTATGGTCGAGCGCGACCGCGCTGCCAAGTGTCGGCTTCGTGGTGTGGGTCCTCACAGGTCGATTTCCTGCTGTCCCAGAACGAGCGACACCTTGTTGCCCCCGTTCACCTTGCGGACGGCCTCCAGGAACTCGTTCGGATTGACGTTGGTTCGCAGCACCACGGAGTAGATGGCTTCCTGGAGCTCTGCCTCGCTCAGCGTTTCGATGCTGATCAGGTTGAACTCTTCCAAATGCTTACGAAACACCTTTGCGAACACCTCTTCGTAGTCCGAGTCGCTGGGGAGGCGCACCATGAGTAGGCGCTCCCGGATCACCTTTTCGAACAAGCTCAGCTTGTGCATCAAGATGACGGCCGCACTCAGGGCCACGGTGGCAAACACCGCCAGCATGTAGAATCGAGTGCCGCACGCCATGCCAATGGCCATGATCATGAACACGAACCCGATGTCCCGCGGTTCCTTGACGGCGTGGCGGAAGCGGATGATCGAGAGCGCGCCCACCAGGGTGAAAGCTCGGGCGATGTTCGACCCGATGATGAGCATGATGAAGGCCACCACGGTGCAGAAGATCACCAGAGTATGGACGTAGGTTTGTGAGTAGGAGACCCCGCGATGAGTCGCGCGGTACACCCATCCCACCACCAGCGACAAGAGCAGGCTGAGGCCGAACACCGCGGCCACGTCGAGCAGTGTGAAGCTGCTGGTCAAGTCGCCGAAGCGCTCGAGGTCCTTGATGAGCTCATCCATACAGGTTCTCCTTGTGGCGCCACGCCGAGCCGATGTGGGAGCGGCCGGCGCTCACGACGGCGCAGTACTTGCTAATCCGCTGCAGCTGACAGTCATGTTTGGCGAGGAGGGTGACCACCCAGTTGGGGATGCGCTCGTTGACCTTCACTTCCATGACGAACCAGTTCAGGGGAAAACAGTAGCGATTCTTGGCAATCTCGTTGACGCGCAGGGCGTGTATCCGCCCTTGAAGCTTCATGTCGAAAGTGAGCCGCATGCCGCGCTCGTAGCGGCCGCCCATGAAGGCCTGGCGACGGTAGCTGACGATGGCCTTGGGCCGCAAGCTGAGGGCTCGCTGCATGTAGGCGATTTCATTGGCCGTGGCCGTATCGGCCTCGTCGAGGTTGGTGGGGAACCCGGTGCCGGAGCAGAGGCGCTCGGCCTCCCCGAGCGGCAGCACGATGCGCCGCTTCTGCACCGTGCGGTTGATGCGCTGTTTGATCTCCACGAACGCGGTCTTCACGTTCCTGATGTCCGTCCCGGGATAGATCCGAATGCGAAGCTTGCGTCGAAACTTCAGCCCCTCGATCTTCGAGTGATACCCGGCGAGATTCGGGCTGTCGTAGTAGAGGCTCACGATGCGATAGAAGCCGTCCACGTCGCCATAGGCGTCCGGGACCATGAAGCGCGACAGATCTTTCACCAGTCCACGGTACTGTGGCGCGTTGACAAAGTACTTCAGCTCGTAGCGATTGAACCGCTTGATCACTCCGAGTCCTCCGCGTCCTCTGGCTCCTCGGCATCGTCGGCGTCAATCGGCACGTCAGCTTCCAGACGGAGCTCGAATAGCCGCACCCCCGGCTGTGGGGTTCCGCTTGGATCGACCGTGACCCGAATCAGAACGGGTGAAGGGGGCTTGGCCGGGAGCGTCACCTCCTGCCGGTCGTCGTGCTCTAGCACCAGCTGCTCGTCGACCGCGGGACCCTGGAGATGCACCCGGATCGGATACGCGCCCGGCTGAGCCCGAGAGTCGGCCCAGACGCGAACCGTGCCGGACGCCTGGGGAACGACCAACAAGTGAAACTGCCTCAGGCTCAACCAGCCGCCCCGGGTGGGCTCGACGGGGTCCGCCCCCGAACGCCCGACGAACTCGGTGGTCAGTCCCGGGTGGCGCTCGAGTTGCTCCTGAATGGTCGCCACCTCTGCTGACGTGAGGCCCGTGAAGTCCCGGCGATGCATGCGCTGCATGATTTCCCAGACCCGGTCGAGCGGTGGTTGGGCATACCCCCAGGCCAGGAAAGCGACCAGGGAGACGTGGCTCGTGACCAGCACCACGAACCCCAGGCTGGGCAGGCGCACGCGCTGGAGGAAGCTCACCACGATGGCCTCCGATGTAGCTCCGCGATTCGGCCATCCAGCTCTCCCCAGTCCGCGAGCCCGAGCACTTCGGTCCTCAGTCGCCGGAGCTGGGTGTCGTCAATTCGCGTCGATACGCGCTTCACGTCCTTGGGGTCGCCGCCTGCCACTTGCACGGGCTTGGCACAGCGAACCACGTGCAACGGGCCGCCACGCAAGCGAGCTTTCCCCGAGTACCAGACACTGGCCACCTCGAGCCGGACGCCGACGCGGTTCCAGTAGAGCAGCGTCCCGCGCACGGACACCGTGGAGGCGTTCTTGGCCAGCAGACCGTGCGTGCCCTGGGCGATCAGCGTGTTCTCGAGGACGAGGTTCGTCTCCTCGCCCGCGGAGACTCCGCTGCCCCCGAAGTCGATGAAACGACAGTTTCGCACCACCACTTGCGAGCCCATGAGGTCGAGCGGCTCATCGCCCGTCTCCAGCGTGGTGACCCGTTCCACCGTGCCCGAGCTGAACTCGATGTCGATGGCGTCGGCCGCGGACTTCCGGAACAGCGAATCGCGCACGGCGAGGTGCTGAACATAGGTGGCGTGGAGGGCGTCGTCGGATATCTCGTTCCTCTCGAAGAGGCACTGCGCGATCTCGATGTCGCTCGTATCGTGAAGGTTCACCATGCCCGGGAACTGGCCGAGCCCCCATTTCACCTTGGTGCCTTTGCGGAAATGAACGTGGTGAAACCGCGAACCGGAGGACCCGCGACCCTGCACGACGATGCCCCCCCAAAGCTTGTCACGCGGCACGAAGCGGATGGGAGCGTCCTCGCTGCCCACGGCATCGACCCGCCCGTAGAAAATCAGCGACGCATTCTTGGCCAAGTAGAACGTGGTGCCCGGGGCGATGGTGACGGTCTGGTGGCGCTCGAAGACACGGGTTTGGTCGAGCTCCACTGTGCCCGGCCCCAGCATGATCGCCTCGGGCTGCGGGCGTTCGAGGCACCAAGGATGCGGTGAGACCTGGCCCGGCTCGATTGTGGGCGCAGCATTCGTGCACTCGATGGGATCGGGTGCCGGTGCCTTGGAGTCGGGCTTGGCCTCCACCCGGAATGCCGTCCCGGTCACTTCGCCGGTGCCCTGCGCGATCACCCGTTTGGCGCTGCATCCCGGCGAGGACGCCAGCAAGCGATACCGCTCGGGAGCGTCGGTCGTGCGCACGGCGCCTCGGGTCGGGTGCAGCCGACGAGCGATCAGCTGTATTGCTGGAAATAGCTCCAACGTGGGCTGCGCTGCCTGGTCGGGGGACAGTATGGGGCTCAGCGCGCGGTCGGAATCGGGGTCGAGTTGGTCGTTCAGGTTTGTGTCCGCGTACAGTCGCCAACGACCTGGTTTGCACGAGCTCGGCCAGACGGGCTTGACCGATTCGAGTCGGATGCCCGACCTTCCACTGATGGTCAGGTCGACGGCGAACGCAGCCGAGACTTGCCGACCGCTGGTCGCACCGGGCGCGGGGGGCAAGGGCAAGAGCCGGGCGCCGACTTGCTGTCGCGACAGCTCCGTGAGCAGAAACTGCTCTCGCTCGGCGTGTTCGTTCACGTAGGTCTCGGTCGCCGTGGCCTGGAGGAAGCGGTCCATCGGGCGAACCAGCTGCCGGTAGTAGGGACTCACGCTGGGCAGCAGCTTGTACGCGTCCCAATACGGGTCTCGTATTTGATCCGCTGCCAAGCGGTCCAAGAGCGTCTGCATCCGCCGGCTCAGCGCAGCATTCGAGCAGCTGCCACGCAGCAGGTCGTACACCTTGCGATTGCGCAGGGTCAGGTACTGCGGCAGTTGCTTCAGCCGCAGCAGTAGCGGATGCTCGGTACGGTTCAGCAGATTCTGGTGCTTGGCGCCGCGGAAGTTCCAGGCGACCGGTTCGAAGCGCGCGCGATAGGGATCGAAGTACAGCTTGTGATTTTCGTTGAAGTCGTGATTGTTGCAGCCGAAGACCACGTCCAGGGCATCGAACAGCGCGAACTTCTCCAGGTCGAGGTACCGCTCGGAAAAGTCTGCGAACTCCTCGGGGGTGCCAGTGTTCACGACGCGCAGGAGCGCCTCGAGCTCAGTGAAGTCGTTCGAAGACTGGGGCCCCAAAGACGCGACTTTCTTCCAGTATTTGGCGGCCTGCCACAGCGAGCTGACTCCGGTCTTCTGGTCCACCGGGGCGTCGCTACCCGAGTAGATGCTACCGGGAAAGCGGTCTGATCCCCGCAGCATGCCCTCGTCTGGCTGGTTCGAGAAGAAGTACACGCCCAGGTACGCCTTGTTGAGCAGCAGACGAAATGGAAAGTAGTCCGGCGCGAGCAGCCCGTGCTCCCGACCGATGTCGAGAATCATCTGCTCGTCGAACGGCATGGGCTCGGGCGTGTTGATGAAATTGAACGCGACTCGCCCGTCCAGCATCACGCCGGAATCGAGTCGTACCTTCCACGACTTCTGCGGGTAGTTCCAGTGCCAGTGTCGGCTGCCGCGATAGCGCACCTTGGCGGGCAGGGTATCGCGGCCGCTGGTGAGGAACGCCTTGACGTAGTACGACTTTCCATCACTCGGCGGGATGAGGTCGTCGAGTCGTGCGAGCTCGTCGTTGGCCACCACCAGGCCGTAGGTTGGCAGCGGCGACTTGCCCAGCGGCTGCGGCATGGTGAGCCGGCGCAAGTCCTGCTTCAGCCGGTCGTGCAGATGCAGCTGGTACAGCTCGGGAGTGAGGGGCTCCTTGAAACCAGTGGCGGACTCGTAGCGGACGTGGGCGGCATAGGCCAGGTAGGCGTACCAGCCGCACATGGCCAGTGCAGGTGCTGACACCATCAGAGCCGAGGCGAGGCGGACGTAGACCAGACGATGCCAAATACCCGGTTGGCCGAAGCGCCTCTCCGGAAGTATCCGGCGCTCGACCAAACGTCGGTATAGGCGTCCGACGAAAGTCCCGGCCTGCCGTTCGCTCACGCTGTTGCTAGCCTAGCGCGTCTGAAACGCCACTTGGAATAGTAGGCGGTCTTCGTCGATGGGGAGATTGACCTCGTCCATGCCCCGCTGGTCCGGGAGGGCCGCGTACTCCTGGTGCGCCAGGCCCCGCGACGTTCGGGTACGGTCGGCTTGGAGCATCAGGCGGAGGGACCGCCCGATGTGCAAGTTTGCACCCAAGGTAGCGGAAAGGATGTGGGAATCTGCCAGGCTCGTGTCTGGGTCCAGGAGCTCCCCCTTGGCCAGCGGCTCCACGGCCAGCCGCCACTTCTTGGCGATCCGGTGCTTGTACGAGACCAGCAGCAGAGCCCCCAGTGAGTTGCGCGGCTCGTACTGGGTCTGATCACGTGCCTGGAAGAAGTGGTCGCGCGCCAGCAGGGCCTCGCCGTGCACCCGGAGCTGCTCCACGTCGAGTTGGAAGTCGGCGCCACCGGCTACCGCGGTGCGCGGCACTTCTGCGGGCTCGCTCAGCACGTAGGTGCTCGTATCGAACTGCTTGTACGACGCATTCAGACCCAGCGACAGCCACTCGGCGAGGTCGGCCTCGACGCGGCCCGCAAGATCCATGCTCCCATCCAGGTCTGCTTCCCGGAGGTTGCGCCCGGCGCCGTTGAACACGCCGATCTGGTACTCGACCTGCGGCACCTCTTTGCGCTTGCCGAAGCGTCCCTCCAGCTGCAGACCGATGTCCCGATCGCCGTAGCCGAGTTCCTCGATGATCCACTCGTTGCTGATGCCGCGTTCAATCAGGCGCAGCCGGCCACGCGACGTGAGCTCCAGCCGGCTGAAGGGCTTCTTGAACTGCCCCATCCTGAACTTGAGCTCGCGCATGGGCTTGATCCGCACGTACGCATCACGCAAGAAGGCCAGCGCGCCCTGACTGTCGCCCGTCTCGTCGGTAGCTTCGAGCGAGACCTCGCCGTCGATGAGCTTGCCGTGGGACCATTCCAGGCCGATGCGAGCGGTGCTCACGCGGAACTCGTGGAGGGGGACGTCGTTCCGTTGTGCCTGACGCCAGTGGTGGCGGTCTCGCATCATGTACAAAGCGAAGACGCGGCCGGCAACGCGCACCTCGGGGTTCCGCTTCCAGGGCTTCTTCTTCTTCTTCTTCTTCTTCTTCTTCTTGTCCTGCGTGCCGGCAGGGTCGACGGAGTCGACCTTCTCGGCAGGTGCGGGTGCCGCAGTGGCCTGTGGCGCGGCGGGTGCAGCGGTGGCGGTGGGTGGCTGTGGTGTCGGTTCTGCGGCAGTGCCGGTCGGCTCGGCCGTGGTGGTGTCATCCGCACCGGGCGCTGACTCTGCCGCCGCATCGGCAGGTGCGGGTGCTGCGTCGTCCGTGGCCGGTGGTGGAGCGTCGGGGGCAGGTTGGGCGGCAGCCCACCCCGACGCGGTGACCAGGGACAGTGCCGACAAGAAGACCATTCGAGACAAGACGCTGACCATGCTGCGCTTCAGGCTCCTTCCTCCACGCTTCCGCACCGGCCGGGGACCATATCATCGGCCAAGGCAAAGCAACATCACTGAAAGAGATTCGTGACGGGTCCGTTCGCGGGCGGCGCATCACCGCGTCCGGGGAGCCGGAATCTTCCGCCCGACTTCGGTGCGCTCGTCCGCTTGAAAATGAGGCCCAGGAAGGTGGCGGGTTCCAGCTCCCGCCAAGCCGCGATTCGCCGTCGCACGTTCAGGCGTCAGGACTGCGCGGGCGGGTCTGATGCCCTGAGAGCCGCGCGGTAGCGGGCGCCGTACGTGCGCCGCTCCGCGTCTTCAAATGGGACCGAGATCCGGCACCATCTCAGAGTGGACTCGGCGCGGGTGCACCCGGCTCCGACACCGCGGTGAGGATGAACTCGTCCAGCATCTGCCACCAGCCGCTCAGCGGTTCGGCGGCGGCTGGCACGCAGACTTCCAGCGGACTCCACGCAGCATGTGGGCGGGCGTCGCACCATCGTGCCACCACGGTCCTCGTGTCTGCTCGCAGTCCGGTGCGCAGGAGCTTGAGCGCACTCTCCTTGGCGCTCCACGCCAGCGTCACGGCGAGGTCCTGGTTCTCTGGCGGGAGGGCAGCGATTCGCGCCTGCTCCTCGGGAGCAAAGAAGTCTTCGACCAACGCTGCCGCGCGCGCTTCGACGCGCTCGATGTCACACCCCACTCGCGTGTCGGGGGCACCGATCACGCACAACGCTCTGCCGGCGCTGTGGCTCAATGAGAAACTGGGGCAGGGAAAGGCATGACCGCGGACCTCCGGAGCGCCGTCGGGTGCCGCCAGGATTTCCAGCTCCGTTGGGGCGCTGCCGCCGCACGTCACGTTCCAGCCTCGGCGCAAGGCCCGCTTGGCCGTATAGCGGCCGAGCCTCCAGTCCCGTCGCCGCTTGTCGAAACGCAGACCACCGAGCACGTCGCGCTCCGCCGGCGACAGCCACGCATCATCGGTGGGGACGTCGTCGGCGGACAGCGTGAGCCAGAACAGCTCCACTAGTGCGTATCCTCACAATTCGCGCATGGCTCGCTCGATGGGCTCGAGAAGCTGAGCGTCGACCGGAGTCGGCAGTCGAACCGTGCGGTATCCAAACAGCTGAACGTAGATGGTTCCTTCGGAGTCCACTACCACTGCGTCGTAACCGTCACCCTGAGGCTTGGCCACCGCGTAGAGACGTCGGCCGTTGGCCGTGACCGGATCGCGCAGCGCGACCAGGCGCTCGACGTGCTGCGGGAGCCCCATGCGCCCGCTGGTGCCGATCTCCCAAACGCCTGCGGCCTGGAAGCATGATTCCAGGAGGCGCGGCGCTGCCACTGTGGCCAGGTTTGCCGGCATGTGGTTGGCAGGCAGGCTGTCGCTCAAGAGCGCCGCTGCGGATCCATTGTCCCGCCAGGCTCGTTCCAACACCTGGTAGGCGGGGCCGTGGAAGTAGATGTTGTAGATGCTACCGGCGCCCACATCCGCCTTGGCGTCGGTGCCGGGAACGGCAGTCGTCTCTGGCGTCGGCTGGTTTGCGGCCAGGCGAACGCTCGCCGTGAAGTGGGTCGTGATCTGTGGCTGGTCTTGGCCCGGCAGAGTGCGGCTTCCGGTGAGCCGGCAGTCGGCCACGACGGTTTCTCCGTCGTGCCACAGCGTGGCGCTCAGCTTCAGCGTTCGCGGTTCGCCTCGGAAGAACTTGAAGGGCGCGGTGAACTCGACGTCCTCGATGCTGACCACGCTCCAGGTGGGGAGCAGCAGCTTGGCGATTTCGGCGAAGGCTTCCACGCCCATCACTCCCGGTAGCACGGGGGTGCCGTCGATTTGATGGTCGTAGAGGAACGCCTGCTGCTTCGGGTCGAGCCGAGTCTCCACAGTGAGCCCGCCGTACAGATGGGCGGCGGTCACTCGCCCCACCATCGGGCCGGCCTCGACCTCGGCGAACGCCGCGGGGTCGAGCCCTCCGGTCTCATCGAGCTCCTCGACCATCATGCCGAGCGCACCCGCGACCATGACCTCACCTCGGAAGTCGCCAGCGCACAATTCGCGACGCACCACCGGGATACCGATCTCGGGCGGGAGCATGTCGACACCAGCCGCAGCCATGATCTGTGGGATGGATCCCCGGGACGCCATGCCGATACTGGCCCACGCCGTCCAGTCGATGGCGATGCCGCGCGTATCGGGGCGCGTGGTGCGGAAGCTGGACACGCTCTTGCAGAGCAGGTCGTTGGCCGCGCTGTAGTCCGTCTGCCCGGAGTTGCCGAATCGGCCGGCAATGGAGCTGAAGACCACGGCGGCGCCGAGCGGGAGGTCCCCGATTGCGCTGAGCAGATTGAACCAACCATCGCACTTGACGTCGAACACCAGGTCGTACTCGCTCTGGCTCTTGTCGGGCAGCGTGCGGCTGATCTCGAGTCCCGCAGCATGCAAGAGCACGTCGACGCGGCTGGACGCCTTCCGCACCGCGTCGATCGCGCGGCCCACGGCCTTCGCGTCCCGGAGGTCCACCGAGTGATAGACCGCGGTGCCGCCGGCAGCGCGGATGGCGCGAATCGCCGTGAGGGCCGCGTGGGCTCTTTCGATCGTGGCCAGTTGCTTCTCCACCAGGATGGGAGTCGCCCGTTGTCCGCTCTGCTTGATGCGCCCAAACAGCTCGCGCTTCAGTCCATCCTTGTCCGTTGCGAATCGCGCCAGATCCGGATCGGACTCGTCCGGCGCCGGAACGAGGTCGAGCAGGTGGAAGGTCCCGCCAGACGCCGCCGCGAGATCCGCCGTGATCGCCGAGACGATGCTCCCCGCGGCACCCGTGACCACGAACACGCTTTCAGCCGAGAGCTCCAGACCAGCTCCGCCATCTGCGGCAGACTGCTCGCGCAGCCCCACGGTCCACCTCTGATTCTCGCGGTAGCCCACTTCGACGATGCCACGGTCGTGCAGCGTTTCGTCGAGCAGCCGCGCGACGACCTGATCGACGTGGGCGTCCGCCTCGAAGTCGACGGACTTCACCAGGGTGTCGCTGCGCTCGCGCTTGAACGCTTTGGTGCAGCCGCTCACCGCCCCTCCGAGCGGGGCGACCGCGCCGGCCGAGTCGTAGCCATGCAGGCCGCCGAGACGCGTGGCGGAGACCACGAACGCATCCGGCCGCGCCAGCGGCTCGTACAGCGCCCGGAGCGTCTCGTAGAGTAGCTTCACGCGCACCTCAAGCGCTGCGCGCCATGACTTCAGGTCCAGCTTCTCGATTGGCGCCTCTCGATCCAACGCGGGCAGCCAGTAGACACCGTCGATGGGTCCCTTGGCGAGCCACTCGGCGATCCGTTCCGGGAGCTTATCGCGCTTCGGCGGCTTTTTGAAGGTGAGGACCTCGACCCCTCGCTGCTTGAGTGCCTTGCCGAGGGCGGCGGCGACACCGCCCTGGTCCGGCATTACCAGGACGCGCTTGCCCTGCGCGAGCTCGATGCCGGTCGACTTGCACACGCTGACGGCCGGGCGCAGGCACGGGACCGGAACCCGACGGGGGAACTGCTCGGTTCCCGCCGCCGGGACCGCCGCCGGCTCGGGTCGCCCTGGCGTGGCCGCTGGCTGCGCGCTGCCGCCAGCGGGAAGCCGGTCCCGCACGAATTGGATGACCTGGGCGAGGGTGCGGTAGTCGCGGAGCTTGACCGCGTCGTCGCGGGGGATGTCGTACGCCTCGCGGATGGTGGCGAAGACCTCGGCCTGCTTGACGGTGTCGACGCCGAGGTCGGCTTCGAGGTCGAGGTCGAGGTCGAGCATGTCCTCGGGATAGCCGGTCTTCTCAGCCACGAGCGCGAGCACTCGACCCGAGATCTCGTCTCCGGACTCTGCCGTGGCAGGTGCTCCCGCTGGGGCGGGTGCACCTGCAGCCGTCGGCGCAGGTCCCGGCTTCGGCAGGCCCGGTGCCTTGTCGACCACGAACTGGATGACCTGGGCGAGGGTGCGGTAGTCGCGGAGCTTGACCGCATCGTCGCGGGGGATGTCGTATGCCTCGCGGATGGTGGCGAAGACCTCGGCCTGCTTGACGGTGTCGACGCCGAGGT
>CAZSVU010000084.1:17017-26766 GCA_964610275.1 uncultured Polyangiaceae bacterium
CGGCTTCGAGGTCGAGGTCGAGGTCGAGCATGTCCTCGGGGTAGCCGGTCTTTTCCGCCACCAAGGCGAGCACTCGGCTGACAATCTCGTCCCCAGCGCTCGTCACCGCAGCCGGCGCCGCAAGGCCCGGCTGCGCGGCGGGCGCCGCCTCTGACGCAGTCTGGCTGGGCAGTCCGGGGACGCGCTCACGCACGAAACCGATGACGGCCTTCAACGTGGGGTAGTCGCGGAGCTTGGTCGAGTCGTCGCGAGCAATGTCATACGCCTCACGAATGCTGGCGAAGACCTCGGCCTGCTTGACGGTGTCGATGCCGAGGTCGGCCTCCAGATCGAGGTCGAGCGCCAGCATGTCCGCCGGGTAACCCGTCTTCTCGGCCACCAGCGCCAGCACGCGTTGCTCGATCGAGTCACCGCCGCTCGCTGGGGAACCCGGGCTGCCGCTGGTCGTGGCTGGCATGGGCGCACCGGGTGTCGGTCCGGCCGCGGCGGGCGCAGCGGGCAGGTTGGGAGCCTTGTCCCGCACGAAACCGATGACGGCCTTCAGCGTGGGGTAGTCGCGGAGCTTGGTCGAGTCGTCGCGGGGAATGTCATACGCCTCACGA
This sequence comes from uncultured Polyangiaceae bacterium, assembly GCA_964610275.1. Classification (GTDB taxonomy): domain Bacteria; phylum Myxococcota_A; class Polyangia; order Polyangiales; family Polyangiaceae; genus JAFGBI01. Next base: position 17,620 of record CAZSVU010000084.1, read on the forward strand.
ATGCTGGCGAAGACCTCGGCCTGCTTGACGGTGTCGATGCCGAGGTCGGCCTCCAGATCGAGGTCGAGCGCCAGCATGTCCGCCGGGTAGCCCGTCTTTTCGGCGACCAGTGCCAGCACGCGCTCCTGCACTGGGTCTTCCCCGCCTGCGCCGGTCGCGGGCGGAGGTGGCGGAACCGACGGTGGGAGCCCGCCGCGCAGCTGCTCGGGCGGCAAATCGAAGGGTTCTGCCTGCGGTGGCGGGGGCTGGGAGGGAGGGAATACCGCGGGGACCGGTGGCGGCGCGAAGCTCATCGGGGCCGGTGGCGGCGCGGCAGCGACGGGAGTCTTGAGAGCCTCGAGGTACGCGGGAGGCGGGACGGCCACCAGGGCTCGCTTGGGGGGGCCCTGATCCTTGATGCGCAGGGTGCGGTGCGCCACCTCCAGCTCTGCGGATTCGTGACCACAGAGCTCCTCCAGGTAGCTCTGCCACCGCGGCGGATCGATGACCCGGTTGTGGAAGCCCACGGCGTTCGGCTGGGGACGTGGCCCCTGTCCGGTGCGACGCATCAGCGTCATGCTGATCTGTGAGCCGAACCCTGCGCCCAAGCGCAAGGCGTACTCCACCGGCTGATACCCGCCCCGGGAGAGGTTGAGGTTGCCCAGATCCGGATCGATTTCCTTGAAATTGGGAACCGGCGGGACCACCCCGGTTTCCAAGGCCCGTACGGCCAAGACGTCCTCCACGCCGGCACCCATGGCATGTCCGGTGTACCCCTTGGTGTTGGCGATGACGATCTGGTCTGCGGCCGCCCCGAACACGCGACGCAGCGCGAACACCTCGGCCTGCGCGCTACCACCTCGGGCAGGGGTATAGGTCTCGTGTGACACGAACACCGTCTTGGGGGCGAGCTCGGCGCGCGAGACGCCCCAGCGTGCCTCCGCCTGCCGCACCAGCATCTCCATCACGCTGGTGATGTGCTCGACGTCGAGCCGAGTGCCATGGAATGCGCTGTTCGCCATCACAGCGCCGAGCACCTCGCAGATCGGCTGAATCGATCGCGTGCGTGCTGCTTCGGCGGTCTCGAGGACGATGGCCGCCGCGCCCATCCCGATCACCATTCCGTTGCGGCGCCGGTCGAACGGCGTGGCGACCTCTTCCACGACGTCGCCAGTGGCGGCCGCACCAGTAGCCAGGAATCCGGCTCCAAACCATTCCATCAGCGTGTCGGAGCTCACGTCATCTGCCGAGACCACGATGACGCGGCGGCAGCGACCGGCGTTGAGCCAGTCTTCGGCGATCGAGAACGATTGCGTGGTGCTCGCGCACGCCGAGTTGATGTGCGTATTCGGGCCACGCGCGCCGATGAACTCAGCGAATTGCGAGTGCCCCATGGCCAGGATCCGGAACAGGAAGCGGCGGTCGAACTGGAAGGTATTGTTTTCGACCTCCTGGCGCAGGCTGGCGATGCGTCCATCGAGCTCGGCCTGGAGCGCCGTGTCGCTGGTTCGCATTCTGAGCTCTTCGAGCTCGGCCAAGCGTTGCCGGCGGGCCTCGCTTTCGTAGTACTCCTTGAGATCCCTGGCGAAGGTTTCGCTCGACGGGAAGGCGGCCGCGAAGACGATACCGGTGTCGTCTCGCATCGATTCAGGGAGGGCCCAGCCTGCCGGCAAGAACGAGCCAGTGCTCGTCTTGCGATACCGCATCACCAGCGGAATGCCCGCGTCGCGCAGCGCTTCGAGGCCCACGGCGATCGCCAGCTGGGTGAGGTGATCCAGCGCGGGGATCCGCTCCGCCGCGACCCCGAACTCCGCCCCCAGATCAAAGGCGCCGGCACGCCCGGCGAGCTTCACCACGCCGTCCGGGTGGTCGATGGTCGCGAATTCGGCTTCGCCGCTCTGATTCTTGATCAGCCGATGGATCCGCTTTCGGGCCATCTTTTCGCGTAGCAGGCTGGGGATCGGCTTGATGAAGACCTCGCCGCTCAGGAATCGCTCCAAGTTGCGGTCGTCGAACACCCGCTCCACTCCAGGCAGGCCGAGGCCCACGCCGGTGATGCAGACTGGGACTCGAGCGGGGGCCGCAGGCGCGCTCGCCCCCTCGTAGATCTGGCGCCCCCGGTCGAAGAACTCGGCGAACAGTCGGCCGAGTTGCTGGTAGGTGTCCTGGCCAGACGCTGGCGCTGGGGCGATGGCCGCGGGCGTCGGCATGGCCACCGCGGCGGGCAGCAGGGCGACCGGCGCGGGCGGAGGGGCGACCGGCGCGGCTGCGCGCGCCACGGCAGGCGCTGCCGCCGAGACCACCGGCTGTTCTGCCGCCTGGGTGGCGTCCCCAGCGGCAATGCCCACCCCGTGGCCACAGGCATAGAGGGCACAGAGGGCACGGTTGACCGACACCAAATCCCCGAACTTGGGGTGGTTCATACACATCGTCATCACGCCGTTGCGCTCCCCGAGCACATCCTCGGCGAAACCCTGCAGGGCGCGTTTGGGTCCCACCTCCACGAACACCCGCGCACCGGCGGCGTACAGCGTATTGAGGCCCTTCACGAATTGCACCGTGGCGGCCACCTGCTGCCCGAGGATGTCGAGCATCTCGTCACGGGAGGTTGGATCCATCGAGTAGAACTCACCCGTGACGTTGGCCACGACCGGCGTGGTGGGTGGCGTGAGGCGCAGGCGCGCGAGCACTTCGCGGAGCGGCTCGCTCGCCTGCGCGACGATCTTGGTGTGGAACGCATGGCTGACGGGCAGCTGGATGACGTTGAAGCCGGCGTCGGTGAGCACCTTCGAAGCCTCGTCCACCCCCTCGCTGGAACCACCGACCACGGCCTGCCGCGAGCTGTTGAGGTTGGCGAGCACGGCGTAGCCCCGGACGGACGCGAGCGCGCGCTGGATGTCCTCGATGGGAGCGAAGACGGCGGCCATCTTGCCGTTGTCCGCCACGCTCACCTTGGTCATTTCGCGCCCTCGGGCGCTCACGGCTTCCAGCGCGTCCTCGAACGGTAGGCTGCCGGCCGCGACCAGCGCGCCATACTCCCCGAGGCTGTGTCCCATCACCATGTCCGGCTCCACGCCATACGCCGCCAGGAGCTTGGTGAGCGCATGATCCACGGTGAGCACGGCGGGCTGGGTGATGGCCGTCTGCATCAAGGCTTCTTCGGACTCCTTGACTGCGGCCTCGTCGTTGGCATCGACGAAGATGACCGAGCTCAGCCGTCGGTCGATGTGGTTGTCCATGATGCGGTCCGCCTCGTCGAAGACATCCCGCACGATGGGTTCGGTGGCACGCAGCTCGCGCAGCATGTTCACGTACTGCGAGCCCTGGCCGGTGTAGAGGAACGCTACCTTGGCGGGCGATCCACTGCCGCGATAGATCCCACGGGCTCGCAGTGCCTTCCAGCCCGACGCATTCTGGCTCTCGAGCACTTTGATGGCTCGGGCTGCCTTGGTGGCCAACTCTTCGGCGTCGCCGTAATCGATGGAGAGCCGTTCCGCCGCCCGAAGCGCCGCTTGGGGCGGTGGCGCCGGTGGGGGGGCGTGCCCAGCGGCGGCGTCCGCTTGGATCTGCTTGAGCTGGGCGAGCAGCGCAGCCTCGTCCGCGGCGCCCAAGACCAGGGCCCCGCGCGGGGGCGCCTTGGCCTGCGCGGCAGGCGTGGCGCTCGCTCCGGGCACGGCCGCACTGGTGCGTCCGCGGCTCTGGCTCGTCAGCAAACCCGGAACGTGCTCTTCCATCACGACGTGGAAATTGGTGCCGCCGAAACCGAACGCGCTCACGCCTGCGCGACGCGGATTGGCTGACGGCCGCTTCCACTCCTGGAGATCGGTGTTCACGTAGAAGGGAGAGGTCGTGAAGTCGAATCCGGGATTCGGCGCGTGGAAGTTGATGCTCGGCGGAAGCACCTTCTCGTGCAGGGCCATGGTGGCCTTGAACAGCCCGGCCGCCCCGGCGCCGCCCTTCAAGTGCCCGATGTTCGATTTCACCGAGCCGAGGGCAATGGAGTGGCGGGTCGCCACGGCGTTTCCAAACACGTCCTGCATCGACTGGAGCTCGGCCGCGTCGCCCACCGCCGTGGAGGTGCCGTGCCCTTCGATCAGGATTCCTTCGTTGGGTGCGAGGTCGGCATTCTCCCAGGCGCGCATCACGGCAAGTCTCTGACCGACCGGGTTGGGGGCGGTGATGCCCTTGCCTTTGCCGTCGCTGGAGGCCCCAATGCTGCGGATTACGGCGTAGATGCGATCGCCGTCACGCTCGGCATCCGCCAGGCGCTTGAGCAAGAGCAGGCCTGCGCCCTCGCCCATCACGAAGCCGTCGGCGCCTTCCGCGTAGGGACGAGAACCGGAAGCAGAGAGTGCTCCAATCTTGCAGAACTTCACGAAAGTGCTGGCGCCCATGTTCCGGTCGATGCCGCCCGTGATGACCGCGTCGTAGTCGCCTTCGATCAGGCCGCCCGCAGCTGCCGTGATGGCCGCCATGGCCGAGGCGCAGGCAGCGTCGCAGGTGTAGTTGGGGCCACGGAAGTCGAAGACGTTGGCGATTCGCCCGGCGATGCAGTTGGACAGCTCACCCGGCATCGAGTCCTCGGTGACGGGGGGGAAGACATTGGCCGCATGCTCGCGGAACGCTCGAATGACCGCTTCACGGGTCGACTCCGGTAGCTCGGCGAAGGCACCGGTTTCATTGAGCAGGCGGATGTACTCCGGCTGGGAGATGCGCAGTGCGGTGAGGTAGTGGCGTTCGCCGCCCATGGAGTTTCCCACGATGACGCCGGTCCGATGCTTGTCGAGAGGCCGTTCTGGGTAGCCGTAGTCGAGCAGCAGGGCGCGGGTGCAGGCGACAGCCCACTGTTGCCCGAGGTCCATGGCGTCTGACACGCGCGGTGGAATGGGAAGCCGCCACTTCATCGGATCCCACTCGAAGTCTCGGACCCAGCCTCCGATTTTGGTGTAGGTCTTGTCCAGCGCCTTTCGGTCCAGGTCGAAGTACGCGCTGGCGTCCCAGCGGTCCGGGGGGACCTCGGCGATGCTGTACTTCCCGTTCTTGATGTTGTCCCAGAAGGTCTGCGCGTCAGGGGCATCCGGCATGATCGCGCTCAATCCGACCACTGCAATTGCGCGATTCGTCGTATCGGCCATGGTTTTCCACCGTCTCGGCTGGTTGTCTGCGCCGTGTCAGCTGCGCTCGTAGATCGCATCTGCCACGAGGTTCATGTCTTCCACGAGCCCCGCCTGGGCTGTGTAAATCTCACGTGCACCCAGTGCCTCCTCAAAAAGACCCATCTGTCCGGTCAGCACTCCGTCCGCCCCCGCCACCCAACGGACGCCGTCCGCTACGAGCTTGCCCGCGGCAAGTCGGGCGAACACTCGCGCCATGGCGGCCTGCGTCGCGGCATTGAAACGCTGTGGCGACTTCTCGTTGGCGCGACCGGCGGCGGCCGCCGCCACCCGCTTACACATGCAGGCTGCGCCCTCCACGTGGGAGATGATTTCGCCGAGTCGGAACAGGACGTGCTGATTCCGGGTTAGGCGCCCGACGCGAGCACGTTCGAGGACTTCGGCCAGGCCGCGTAGCGCCAGCGCCGCGACGTCCGCGCCCACATTGCCGTTCTGTCGATGGAGCTGCATCAGCGCTTCAGCCTGATCGCGGTAGTAGCCACCTCGAGTCTTGAGGTGCTGCTGCCAACGGTCGCGGCAAATGGTCATTTCCAAAATCTCCGAGGTGCCCTCGTAGATGGTGGTGATGCGCGCGTCGCGCTTGATCTTCTCCACCAGGTACTCGTGCGTGTAGCCGTAACCGCCCAGCGCTTGAATGCTGGCCTCGGCTGCCGAGTTGCCCCCTTCGGACGCCAGGTACTTCGCGATCGCGCCCTCGGTGTTGTACTGGCCTTGAAGGCCCTCGGCCGCGTCGATGAGCTCGGCGGTCTTCTCGATGTAGGCGCGCGCTGCCTCGAGGAGTACCACCCACGGCACGATGAGCTTGTGGGTGTAGCCTTGCTTCTCCGAAAGGGGGCCGCCGCCCTGAATGCGCTCGACCGAGTATGGAATGGCGCGATCCAGCGCTGCCCAACCGGCGCCCAACCCGAAGGACGCCACCATGACGCGCGTGTAGCCGAACACGGCCTGCGCTTGGAGCAGCCCCTGACCTTCCTCCACGCCCACCAGACGATCGGCATCGACGTAGATCTCGTCGAGCGTCAGGGCGGACGTATTGCTCAGACGGATACCGTGCTTCTCCTCGGGCTTGCCGGCGCTGAGTCCTTCGGCACCCTTCTCCACGATGAACCAGCTCGGACCTTGCGGAGCCTTGGCGAGGACGGTGTAGAAGCTGGCGACGCCGCCATTGCTGATCCACTGCTTGCTGCCGTTGATCCGGTAGCCGACGATTTTACCGTCCTCTTCCACGCGGGTGGCGGTGGTGCGCAGAGCCCCCAGGTCGCTGCCCGCCGAAGGCTCGGTTGCGGCGTACGCCACCAGCGCGCCTTCCTCGGCGATCTTGGTCAACCACAGTTGCTTCTGCTCGTCCGTGCCCCCCACATGAATCGGATCACTGCCCAGGAACGTTGCTAATACTGCCGTGGCGATTCCGAGATCCCACCAGGCGAGTCGCTCGCACACGCGGTACACGTCGAAGGTGTTGCCACCGATGCCGCCGAGATCCTCTGAAAGGAAGAGCAGCTGTATTCCGAGCTCCGGCCCGTACATCCGCTCGACCACGTCCATGGGGACCACGTCCTCGCGATCCCACCGGAGCAGGTTCTCGTCGGTCATCTCGCGTTTGCCGAACTCGTTGAGCGAAGTCAGAACCTGTTCGAGTGATTCCTTGTCCAGGCCAGTCATGGCGCACAGGGAATACGAAATGGGGGGCGACAAGCAATGCCAATGACGGCGATCCAGCCGAAAAAATTGCGCCGCCGTGCGCCATGTCCGGCGAGTCTCAGCGCGAGCCGAATCCGATTGTCTGCAATGCGTCATGAGCGCTTCGCCTTGCGTTGACGTGTCTTTGCGACACGGCATCTGACTCGGCCAGAGGGCCGCTGGCGGCGGAGCTGGAATTCGGCAGGCCCGGCGACACGTTGCGTCACAGTCGAAGGGACGCCGACACTCCGCGTCAATACGCAGAGCGTAGGGGTTTTCGCGGTGGGTCTGCTGCTGTCCCACTGCGCGCTGCGCCACGGTGCTCGAGCAACTCGGACTGCGTTCCCCGCGAGGGTGAAGTAGATCGTGCAAGCCCTCGACCCGGCCAACGGAGCGCCCATGGAACACAGAGTCTCTTACCAGGTCTACTACGAAGACACCGACTCGCTCGGCGTGGTGTATCACGCCAATTACCTCAAGTTCATGGAACGGGGGCGCACTGAATGTGTCACGGCCACGGGCAGGAGCGTTGCCGATTGGAATCGGGAGGGGATCGCCGTCGTCGTCTATGCGATGAACATCAAGTTCAAGAAACCCGCCGTGCTCGGTGACACCGTTGATGTGGTCTCCACGTTTCGTATCGACTCGGAGTATCGGGGAACATTTCGACAGCGAGTGGAGCGCGCCGGCGAGTTGCTCGTGACGGCGGACGTGGAGGTCGTCTGCATCGACCGGGACCAGAAGCTCTGCCCGATGCCGGTGGACCTGAGGAAGCTGGCCCAAGCGGAGTGACGGTCGACGGCGAGGGGGGAGGCTGGTCGAAGGCGTGGTCTCGGTGAGGGCGACGGTCGAGGGGCTACGGCAGCGCGATGGTCGGCGCGTGTCCGCGTACGGCCAGTCACGCCGCCCGAATCCGTTGTCGCTTCCACGCCGCCGGCCGTCATCCCGGCCGCGGCCGCTGAACCAGTGCACCAGGACAGGAAAGTTGGGCGCTCACTGCGCGTTTCGATTGCGTGAGCCTTACCGGACGGGTCGCGGGACTGTGCAGCAGCCGCGTGGCCTCGGTGTTCTCGTCGAGTGGGCAGCCAATCTGAGCGCAGCCAGCAGCAGCGCCAACGTGTTGTTCGAGTGAGCCCTGACGCCCGCACGGCGGGAGCGGTACTCAGATGAAGATCTCTCAGGCAAGCACGGCACTCGGTTTTCTGATCGCGGGAAGCCTTCAATTGGCGACGGCCTGCGGTGGCAACGAGGGCAAGCAGGGCACCGACTGCGATCCGCCCGGTGTGAGCGAAGCGTGTCTCTGCGAAACGGGAGCTCAGGGCGTGCGAACTTGCGGAAGCGATGTCTACGCAACCGGCAACGGCGGCGATTCGGTGGTCTACCATTGGCAGTACTGCGACGGGGGCGGAGTCGCCGGGAACCTCATCCTCGGGCTTCTGTCGCATCTTCGAGGCCCGAGCGGCGCGATCAACGGTGACGAAGAGAATCCACTCGACCCGTACGTGGTACAGATCCGGGACTGGTTTGATACCTGCTTGGCGGTCAACAACATCCAGGTCAGCGGAACGCACCCGTTCGAGCAGACGCTGCAGCCGGATCCATCCAAGTACTGCCGCTAGCTCGGGACGCGTGGTCCCGGACCTCGTAGTGGCCCACCGCGCAGCTAACTGCGCGAGATTCAAGGCGTTTGTCGGTCACACGAATCCGTTGAACGCGGCCGGCTGAGCGGGAACTAATCATCGACGTATTGCCGGAGTCGGCTTCCGACCCCCGGCCGATGCTCTCGCGCTCCTCACCCGGCCGCGCCACACTCACCAGGAATGCAGGTGAGGCATTTCGGCCGACGCTCCACTCTCCGATGGAAATGACCGCCACGGATCTGAATCTCACGGTACCGTACGGCGCCCTGGAAGACCGAGTCGCCGACCCCGAGCAGATCCTCGTCGACCGGCTGCGTCGCGCGGAGCCTGCGGCCGTGGGGGAGGTGTACGACCAGCATCAAGCCACGGTTCGGGCCTTTGCCAAGCGTCTGGTGGGCGAGTCTGAAGCAGCTGAGGATCTGGTGCACGAGGTGTTCGTGGCATTGCCGCGAGCTATCGAGCGTTTCCGCGGTGATGCGTCGCTGCGCACGTTCTTGATCTCCATCGCGGTCAATCATGCCAAGCACTATGTGCGAGCGGCCAGTCGGCGCCGGGCTGCGCTGGATCGCCTGGCAGCCCACCAGGCCACGCAGCCACAGACTGCCCCGGACCCCGAGCAATCGGCTCGACGTCAAGAGCTCGCTGCCGCGCTCAACCGTGCGATGGACCAGCTC
>CAZSVU010000085.1:0-26754 GCA_964610275.1 uncultured Polyangiaceae bacterium
CGTTGAAGTCTCGCTTCGAAGGGCCCCAGGTGGAGAGGCGAAACTCCCAGGCGGTCTTGGGATCGAACTCCTTGCCGGTCTTCCCCTTGTAGAACTCTTTCAGAGGGATGACCACCTGGTGCCACTTTCCGTCGAGCAGGTTGTCGGCGAACTTGGCAACCGGAACGTCGGCGGTGTTCTTCTGCCCCTTGCTGCACCCCATCAGCACGTTCACCGAGTCGATCGCGGGTGCGAGCGCTTCGGACTCCGCTTCGATGCGAATCCAGAACGTGAGATTGTCGTACGCGCTGATGTCGGTGCCCGCCGTTTCCGGGTACCAGCCGAACCAGTTCCACCCGAAGCCGTTCCAGGCAGGCCCCTCGGCGTGATACATGAGGCCCACGGTGCCATCCTTGCCCGCGCCGGGCATGGCTGAGAGCTTCGTCTTGCAGTCGGGCTTCTTGTCGCAGTCGGACCAGCCCTGCCCACCCTCGATACCGCCACCGTCGCCGTCCCAGATCATCAGGCGCGACCCACCGGCGAGCTTGCCCTCCTCGCCGGCCGCGACCTCTGCCGGCGCCGCCACCTGCTGGCAGGGCGGACACACGCACGCATTGGCAGCCAGTCCAAGCGGCACGGCCATCAGCCCGAGTCGAGTGCAAGTTCCCAGAGTTCGAAGCAGCTGCATCATCTCACCGTTGGTTGCGACTCGAAGCCCATCGCCTCCAGGTCGCTGTCTAGCACAGGGTGGGGTCGCCATTCGGCGATGGCGCGGAGGTTCGCTCCTCGCTTCGGCTCTGTCAACCGCGTGATACCCGCGGACGCCGCTCCGAGGACGCGGGACGAGCAACGACCCCGGTACCAGATCGGTTGACACCCTGCAACGACTTGAGGTGAAAGAGAAACCGCACATGTCGGTACCAACGCCTGGCTCGCCCGCCGATGAAAAGCGCCGGCATCCCTTCCAAGACCCGGCCCTGCCAGCGGAGAAACGCATCGATGACCTACTGTCGTTGATGACCTTGGAAGAGAAGATCGGCTGCTTCAGCACCAACCCCAGCATTCCTCGGCTGGGGGTGCGAGCCAGCGGGCACGTCGAAGGGCTGCATGGCCTCGCCGTTGGTGGGCCTGGCGAGTGGGGCAAGGAGCACCCCATCGCGACCACCACCTTTCCTCAGGCGATCGGACTAGCCGAAACCTGGGATCCAGAGCTGGTGCGGCAGGTAGCGGAGATCGAGTCGCAAGAGGCGCGTCACCTGTTCCACAGCCCCAAGTACCAGCGGGCTGGGTTGGTCATCCGCGCGCCGAATGCGGATCTGGGACGAGATCCGCGTTGGGGGCGGACCGAGGAGTGCTACGGGGAAGATCCCTTTCTGAACGGGACCATGGCCGCCGCCTTCGTCCGGGGCCTCCAAGGCGACCATCCGACGTACTGGCGGGCCGCCGCTCTCCTCAAGCATTTCCTGGCCAATAGCAACGAGGACGAACGGGAGACATCGTCCTCCGATTTCGACGCACGTCTGTGGCGAGAGTACTACTCGGTCCCCTTCCGCATGGCCATCCAGGAAGGCGGCTCCCGCGCCTTCATGGCGGCGTACAACGCCCACAACGGCGTCCCGTGCACCACCCACCCGATGCTGCGAGACATCGCTATCGAGGAATGGGGACAGGACGGGATCATCTGCACGGACGGCGGTGCCTTCAGGTTGCTGGTCACGGCACACCGCGCCTACCCCGATCTGGCAGAGGCGGCGGCCGCTTGCCTCCGGGCGGGCATCACCCAGTTCTTGGACAAGTTTCGTGAAGGTTTGGCCGAAGCGCTGGAGCGCGGACTGCTGAGCGAGGCGGACCTCGATCGGGGCCTACGGGGAAATTTCCGAGTCATGCTCCGCCTCGGACTGCTCGATCCACCGGAACTGGTGCCGTATGCCAAGGTCGACCCGGCGGCTCCCGATCCCTGGGACCTTCCGGCGCACCGACAGTGGGTCCGGACGGTCACACAGCGGTCGGTCGTGCTCCTGAAGAATGCTGGGGGGCTGCTCCCCCTCGACCGGGACCGGCTCGATTCGGTCGCCGTGATTGGACCTCTGGCGGATCGGGTGCTGGTCGATTGGTACAGCGGGACTCTCCCCTACGCGGTCTCCCCAATCGAGGGCATTCGCGCCGCCATCCGACCGGAGACCAAGCTCTACAGCACCAGCAACAACGACATCAGCGATGCCATCCGGGTGGCCCGACTGGCCCAAGTGGCCATCGTGTGCGTGGGCAATCACCCGACCGGGGACGGCCCCTGGGCGCAGGTCACGCGCCCGAGCTACGGCAAAGAAGCGGTGGATCGACAGACCCTCGATCTCGAAGACGAGCGCTGGGTGCGCAAAGTGCGCGAGGCCAATCCGGCTACGGTTCTGGTGCTCATTTCGAGCTTTCCCTACGCCATCAACTGGAGCCAGACCCACGTGCCCGCGATTGTGCACCTCACGCACAACAGCCAAGAGCTCGGGAACGCATTGGCGGACGTGCTGTTCGGAGACGTCAACCCGGCGGGCCGGCTCGTGCAGACCTGGCCCCGCTCCGACGAGCAGCTCCCGCCGATGCGGGACTACGACCTGCGACGCGGTCGAACCCACCTCTACTGCGATGATTCGGCGCTCTACGAGTTCGGCTTCGGGCTGAGCTACACCGACTTCGAGTACTCGGAGCTCCGCACCGACAGAGAAGCGATGGCCGCGGACGGCACCATCCGGGTGAGCGTGGCCGTGACCAACACCGGCGACCGCGCAGGAGACGAGGTCGTGCAGATGTACGCGCGGTACGTCCGATCGGCAGTGGCTCGACCCACGAAGCAGCTCGTGGGTTTCCGGCGTATCCGGATCGAACCGGACCAGACCGGCACCGTGGAGCTCCCACTGGCAGCGCGGCAGCTCGCGTATTGGGATCCGGGTACCGCGGGATTCGTGGTCGAGCCCGGCGAGGTCGAAATCGTGATCGGCTGCTCGTCCTCACGCATCAGAACTTCGGGGGTTGTCCGCATCGATGCCTAGATCGTTCGGGGCCGGGCGGACACCTTCCCGGGCCCGCAGCCGAAGCGCCACAGGGAGTCCGCCGCTTCGCGCAGTGGCTTGATGCAGTGGAGCCGTTCCGGTAGAGGACGGGCAGGAACAACCGCTACGGGCACAGCGAGCGAGGCTGCCCGACCTCTGCCCATACGCAGCGCCTGGAGACTCGGACCATGATGCACCGAACCCCCCGCACCGTCTGCCACCGGCTCGCTCTCGCCGGCACTACCCTGCTGCTCGGAGCGGCCTTGGCCGTGGCCTGCCTCCGCCCGCCGGAGGGTGGCCCCGAGGGTCCCGAAGGTGAGACGGCAAACGCCGAGGACGAGGTGGTCGAAGCCGCCGGCTTCTACGGTCCCACCTGGGCCGACTCGGGTGGCATCAGCGGCAAGGGTGGCGTGAAACTGGTGGTGAACGGCGAAAAGCGCTTGCCCCTGGTGAAGAGCGACTTCGACAAGTCCAAGCGTGGCGACAAAGTCACCCAGGACAAGAAGGAATGGCAGCTGTTCTACGGTCCTGGAGACCTCAGCCTCGGGATCCAGTTCAAGTGGATCACCAAGGAGAACGACAAGTTCTTCTCCAACGTGTGGGCCAGAACGGGCATGGCCTTCAACGAGTCGTGGGCGGCCATCGACGCGACCAAGGCCAAGTATCTGGTTCTGTGGCTCAAGACCAGCCACCCCGGGGTAGACCTGGAGCTCAACTTCCACTCGGTCACCAAGTCCAAGGGCCAGGAGGACACGGGACCCGTGCCGGTCTCCGACTACATACCGGGCGGTCAACTCGACGAGTCGTGGCGACGCGTGGTGGTACCAATCAGCGATTTTCCAGAGATCGACCGCGTCGACATGAACACCGTGCAGCAGGTCATGTTCACTCTCAAGGGCGGTACCTACCCTGAGAACGAGCCAGTCGCGGTCTTCGTTGACAACGTCTATATCACCGACATCGACATGGTTACGCCGGTCTCCAACGCCGGCTACCTCGTCCGTGAAGACGGCGTTCAGCTCGAGTGGAGCAAGAACCCAGGAGAGAAGATCAAGCACTTCTCGATCACCGTCGACGGCAGGGAGGCCGTGAAGGCCAAGGCCGACGCACGCTCGGCGCTGGTGCCGCGTTCGGCGTTCAAGGGCAGCGGCAAGGCGAAGGTGGCGATCGCCACGGTCGGCTCACAGGAGACGAGCGACCCCACCGTGCTCACGCTGAACCCCAAGCCCGCTCCAGCCAAGCCGGCCAAGGTAACCCTGGGCAAGCCCGCCCACGACATCTCACCGCACATCTTCGGCATCAACTGGGGCCCCACCTCGGCGGTGAAGGACATCGGGGCGACAGGGCGCCGTTGGGGCGGCAACCGCACCACCAAGTACAACTGGAAGTACGACGTGGATAGCGCAGGGCGCGACTGGTACTTCCTCAACGACTACAGCAAGCCTGCCGGCACGCCCGAAAGGGACAAGAAGTGGTACCAGTTCGTCAAAGAGACCAAGGCCGGCGGCGCCGTGGTCAACTTCTGCATCCCCATCAGCGAGTGGATCGCCAAGCCCTACCCAGACAAGGAGGGTCGCTACTGCAGCTACCCGGTCAGCAAGTATCCGAAGCAGGAAGCAACGGACGGTCAGGGCTGCGGGAACGGCAGGACGCCCGACGGCAAACCGATCTGGGGCAACGACCCGGACTGGGCCATGACCAAGAATTCGCCCGAGCTCCAGCGGGAGTTCGTGCAGACCGCGGTGAAGGAGTTCGGCCCGGCCTCCAAGGGCGGTATCGAGTTCTACAGTATGGACAACGAGCCTGGGCTGTGGATGCACACCCACCGAGACACGGTGCCCAAGGGTATCAGCGCGGAGACGCTCGCGGAGCTGAACATCCAGTACGCCAAGGTGGTCAAGGACGCCGATCCGAGCGCTCAGGTGATCGGATTTGGGGCCTGGGGAGTCAAGTCCCTGGCCGGGTCGAACCTCGACTTCATGAAGCCCGGACCCGACGCGTACAAGCAGGACGAGGACTGGACCTGGCGCGAACGCAACCAGCACGGCGACAAATCGCAGTTGGTGTACATGCTCGAGCGCTTCAAGGCCGCCGAGAGGCAGTACGGCAAGCGCCTCGTCGACGTTGTCGACATCCACTGGTACCCCGAGCTCTACGGCAAGACCACCAAGGGCGAGACCAAACGCGTCCTGGACGATCTGCCGTACGACGCGAAGTTCTCGGCTCTACAGTTCGAAGCGCTCCGCGAGTTCTGGGATCCGACGTTCGACGTGGTCGGCGACGAGAAGGGCGGAAAGCTGTGGTCTTGGACGGCCAACGGCGATGCCAAAGCCAAGCTCTGGGACCCCTACCACCCGGTCATTCCGGCCCTGAAGGGCATTCTGGAGAAGTACTATCCGGGCACCAAGCTCGCCATCAACGAGTACGACAACGGCAGCCCCGAGCACTACCACGGGGCGCTCTTGCGGGCGGCCGCCTATGGGATCTTCATGCAAGAGGATCTCTTCATGGCCGAGAACTGGCACCAGACCGACGCCAAGAAGTTCACCTACTGGGCACAGAAGCTCTACGGCAACTACGACGACCGGGGCTCGCGGGTGCAGGGCAAGTTCGTGCCCGCCCAGTCGACCCATCCAGATCTCTACAGCTTTGCTGCCACGCACCAGGGCAAGTGGACCGTCATCCTGGTGAACCGCAATCCCAAGCAGCGCATCGCCGCCGCCATCACGCTCCCCGTGGCTGCAACGAAGGTCCGCACCTTCACGCTCGCCGAGACGCTCGGTCTGCGGATCCTCGCCGGGGCCGCCACGGCGAACGGAAAGACCGTGAGCATCACCGTGCCGGCCTACGCGGCCATGCTAGTCACGACCGGCTGATCCCAGCCGGTCGTCGACGGTGAGCCCGCGGCCTGCCGCCTAGCGATTCCGATAGAAGGCGAAATCATCGAGCCAGAGCTCGAGATTCGATTCGCGCGGCGCGACCACGGTGAACTCCAGAATGACCGATGGATCGATGCCGTCGGGGAGGCGGTTGTTCTGCGGCTCCTGGTAGAAGGAGTCCCAGGGGAGAATGTAGAGCTGCCAGTCGCTACTGGTCAGCAGGCGTCGACGGAACGGATTTCCGCACTCGTCCCTCTCGATTTCAGCGCCGCTGGCGAGGACGATGTTCCCTTCGGCGTCCTGCCGGTACACGATGACGGTATCACCGGGCTCGCGGGTCGGCGTCTCGCAAGAAATCGAGACGCACTCCACGCAGCGGAACTGGGCGCTGACGTTGTCGCAATCCTCACCAGGATCCAGGTAGCCGTTGCCGCAGTACTCCTCCGAGCTGCACAACGCATTGCAGCCGTCGCCACTGCGCGTGTTGCCGTCGTCGCATAGTTCGTCGAAGTCTCTCGTCCCGTCGCCGCAGTTTGGCAACCGGCAATCGTCGGTACAGGTGTCGCTGGGAATGCGGCCGCTGCACTCGCCATCGCAATCCGTGTCGCGGTGGCACAGGGTTCCCGGGGGGTCATCGCCACCCTCGCAGATGTGCGCGGCCATCGTGCAAGTCCCGCCATTGGGGCAGGGATGGCTGGGCGTGCACTCCGTGCCCTCGGGTTCGTCACCGCCGAAACACACGCTCCCTTGATCGCAGCCCTCACCGGGATCCAGCGTGCCGTTCCCGCACTCTTCGACGTTGCACCCGGGGGAGCACCCGTCTCCGGGAACCGTATTGCCGTCGTCGCACTCTTCCGTGAAGCAACGGTCGGGCCGCTCGTCTTCGACGAGCGGATAGCCGTCAGGACGTATGCACTCCGGATCGTTGTTGTTGACGAGGGCTTCGTTCTCGCCTCGCTCTCCGTCTCCACAGTCGGGCGCGGTCGTCCGACGTTCACCGATGAGGAGGAACACACCCTTGTCGGTCGCCCCGGGGCTGCGGGCCCACAGCGCCAGACCGTCGGTACCAGTCCCGTCCAGAGGCGTGGTTCTGAACCGCCAGGTGCCATACCCGGATCCCCAGAAGTTGTTGCCATACGCCGTCAGCACCAAAGCACGTTGGCTGCCACACCGGCCGCCGTCCTCGATTTCCTCGGACTCCGGCTCGGGCGCGTTCTCAGGCGGCGGAAACGCACCGGTCGACCCGTCGCCAAATTGGAACCACCAACCGGCCTGGTCGACGTTCTCGAAGTCCATGATCATCGGCTCTTGGATCTCGTATTCGTCGACCGCCGAGCAATCAATCTCGACTGGATCACGCTCCTCTGGTGCTCCACAGCCTCCGGCCAGCAGCGCCACGAGCGGCAGCAGAGCCGCGGGGACCCACCGGGAACCGCCGGGTCGCGCTGACGAACTGGTGACCGTAGCTCCACTCATGCTCGCCTCACCACCAGAAGGTACCACTGAGCACGAACACGTCGCGGTCCGGGCTCTGGCCGGGGTCTGGAGCCGGGGGATAGCCAGTGTGCACCACCACGTCCCCGCCGTAGGTGAAGTGCGAGTACTGCAGCGCAAACTCGTCTCGGCTCTGCCAGTCGGTATGGAAGAGCAGTCGGCCGGTCATGATCTGGAAGGCTTCCCGGTCGTTCTCGTGGTCGAGCCGGACGTGGTCGAAGCGGCCGGACACGCCAAACCAGGAGAGCATGTTGTAGGTGAGCTCGGCACCGCCCTTGAGCTTGAGCACGTCGTCGTACTCGGCGTCCTTGCTCGACACCTTGGTACCGATTCCAAATGCGCTGAACAGCAGATCCGGACTCACTCCCTTGTACTTCTCGCCGTAGACCAGGCGCGAGACGCTGAGATCGTACTGGGCACCGAAGGTCGTGAGGGAGCCATCTCCTCCGCTGTCCGGCCCCAGGTACTCCCGAATGAGCTCGGGACCGCCGCGGGCATTGAGCACCTCGATGATGCCGGAAACGCTGCCAGCGTTGGTGGCGTCGGTTCGCGCGGCGCCGAGGTACAGGTGCCCGCCACGGCCGGCAGTGAGGCGTGCGTCGGCGCCCAACACGGTGATGCGGCCATCGAGCACCTGCCCGTCGCCCACGGAATCGTCCTGAGACCAGGCGGTGAGGTAGTGCAGCCCCAGCTGGGCCACGCCTGCGTACGCCAGCCCGCCGTGAATGTGGTTGACCCAGCTGGCCGACACGTCGGTGTCCGCAAAATCATTCCACCCGGCCGACACGGCATCGTCCGGCGGCCGACCGAGCTGCCCACCGATGCCCTGCTCGACCACCAAGGTCAGGTCGCCGAGCTCGAAGCCGGCGCTGATGGTTTCGCCGATGGCATTGGTCCGGGCGATCAGCGGGGTGCCGTAGCGGCCCGCGTCGTACGCGCCCATCGCGCCGTAGCGCCCGGTGAGCGCTCCCACCTTCACCTCGAACGGAGTGTCGAACACTTCTGACAAGTTGACGCTGACGAATGCGTCGTTGACGCCGAGTTGGTCGACTGGGTCATAGATGCTCGTGCCGTCGGTCACGGCACGGGAGGCGATGATGGCGGTCCCGGCCACGGTGGAGTTGCCGTAGGTGAAGTCCAGCTGGACCCAGGGGTCGGGGATGACGCCGGTGTATTCGAATCCACGCAAGCGCTGGGGGATGATCGGCGGAGCGTGAAGGGCAATGTCGCTCTGGCCTGGGGTCGGGTCGTCGCGCTCGACCACGCTCAGCCGCATGGGCACGAGCAGGTAGCCGTGGAAGTCGAGAACGTTCTCGCGCGAGGTCTTGGGCTCGATACCAAAAGGAACCGACGGCGGCGCACTCCGTACCTGGGGCTCCCCGGGGGACTGACCCAACCTGGGCAAGTCCTTGTCCGAGCCCTTCTCCTGGGCGAGCGCTGGCCCCGCTGTAATCAGCGAAGCCAGGATCACTGTTCCTGCAAGGTCGCGTCTCATGAAACGTACCTTCCTCATTCGCGTGCGTGTCGGTGGGCAGGGGGCCGGTTCATGGTTCAATCTCCAACGCACCAAAAAAACTAGAAGCTCATCGTTCCGCCGAGGATGAAAATGTCGTGATCGAGCGGCTCCGCGTCGTTGATGTCGGCAGCTCGGCTGTAGAAGCTCCGGGAGTACGCCAGCTCGATCCGATCCCGGCTCTGCCAGTCGGACTTGAAGACCAGCCCCGGAGAAACGATGACCGCCCGCCACGGGCCTATGGACATGTGGCGCTTCTCCGCGTAGCTGCGCACCGTGGTGCTGAACCAGGACAGCATCTGGTACTCGAACTCCGTACCCAGCATGTAGCCCTGGCCCCCTTCGAAGTTCGGGTCGTCGGTCCGCAAGACGCGGTGGTAGATTCCCGCGACCTTCCAGCGCACGTCCGGCGCGTTGCCATCAAATCCGCGAGGATGCCACAGGATGCGGGCCAGGCTCATCCCGTACTCCGCGCTCACGGCAGCCAAGGTGCCGTTGCCATGGCTGAGGGGCATGGGTCCAATGAACTTGTTGAGCATCTCCCGACCACCAGCGGTCCAGTCGACGCCCCACCAGATCCCGTCGTGCACGGAGTAGCCGTTGTGAAAGTCGTAGATCGCGCCGCTCACCCCCACCTGACCGTAGGGATCCGCCACCCACCGCGTCTCCACGACGTAAGCGTCCATGGTGCCATCGCGGGCGGTCTCCACGACATCCTCGGTGTTCTGGTCGTCTGCCAGGTGCTCCCGGTCGTCGGTGCCGTACGCGCGGGCGAAGTGCAGCTTGAGCTGGTACTGATTGCGGTAGTTCACGCCGGCGTGGGCGTGATGAACCCAGCTGGTGAGGCCGGTCTCGGTCCAGCCCTTGCCGCTGCCGCGCACGAAGTCTTCGTCCACCGAGGGGACGACCATCACGCCGTGCGCGACGGACAGCTCGGTCGAGCCGCTTAGCGGTAGGTTCCCGTTGACCACCTCGCCGTACCCGCGAACGCTCAGCATGGGGCCGAAGATGCCCCAGCCCCACTGGCCCGGGCCGCCGTAGTTCTCGCGGAACGCGCCGACCTTCATGTTCAGTCGGAACGTTCCCAATGGCTCCGGCGTGATGGCGAGATATGCGGTGGAGATGTCCGGGCCGTCCGCGAGGCTGTAGTAGCCGCGTCGCTCCCAGCCGTTCATCTTGGCGTAGACGGTGACGTTGGCAGAAACGGTGGGGTTCCCGTACCGGAAGAACCAGCTCAGAGCGCCCCCGGCCCAGTACGGCAGCTTCCCCTGGGTACGCGGGGGTGAGTGCAAGGCCGTTCCTTCATACCCCTCGGGCCGAACTCCGGGCTTACGCCCGATGCCAACCGCCTGCCAAGCGGAGATCTTGCCGCCCCAGGTGAAGGTGAATTCGTCCGGATCCGTGGGCGCCCCAAACGACGGGGCGCGGCCGCCCGGTGCCGGCGGCCGCGGGGGCGCGTGGGGTGACAGCCCGAGCCCAGGCGGCTTGCTCGACCCGGGGAGGGACCCGCGCGCGCCCGTCTCGTAGGTCGCCTTCTTCTTCGCCGGCGCTTCCTCCTCGGGCTCTTCTGCTTCAGGTGCTCCAGCTTCGTCACCTGCTTCGGCGCCCTCGCCCGCGGCGTCACCCGCAGCAGCAGCCTCCTCTGGCGCGGCCTCCTTGGGCGCAGCACCCTCGGCGGGAGGGGCCTGCTCGGCAGGGGCCGCATCCTCTGCGGGAGGCGCGGCGTCGGCAGGCGCGTCACCCTCGGCGGGCGGGGCCTCCTCGGCAGGAGCAGCGTCTCCAGTCGGTGGCGCCTCCTCGGCGGGCATGGTGTCGTCCGTGGGCGGGGCTTCCTCGGCCGGGTTCTCCTCAGCCTCGGGCTGGGCGTGGGCCACCCCAGCTGTCAGTAGCAGCGCAACGACTCCCGCTGATAGATCGAGCCAGCGCCGGCACGCTTGGAGGCTCCCCTGACTGCCCATGTGTGTCCCAGCCAATCGACTAACGGAATGGTTCGCCATAACACCGCGGCGAGAAAGCCGATGCAGCGTTACCAGATCGGTGACGATGCTGTCACTCAGTTTGTGCGCTCGAGCCCTCCAGAGGCCACAGGGTCCGCAGCGCGGCAGAGGTTCGGAACCCAGAATCCAGGCAGGCAAAAAACGCCGCCAGCGGTGATCGATGAGGGCGGTTCATGCATGGCAGCTCAAAAAAGCTGAGCCGCCTCGTGCGCGCTCGGCAACCAGCTTGGGGGTGCTGTCCGTGGGGCGCGAAGACGACCGATCCCCCGGCGCTCGGCGCCCAAACGCCGGAGCAGGAGTGCCGTTTGGACGGGCCACCGCAGAGATCGTCACGCTCCCGCAATCCAAAGGCGGTGCCGACGCCACCGAGCCTGTCCGGGGACGCTTGTTCCTGAAGAAACACCGTGAGAAAAGGTCCTCCCATGACGACCACGACTCGATTCGCTCGATCGGCTCTCACCCGCGCGGCGCTCGGAATCAGCTCGGCCACGATGCTCCTCGGCTGCACCCTGTGCCCTTGCCCCCAATTGCCGCCTCCAGCCAAGCAGGCGGAGACCACGGCGAACCCCGCGGAGGTCGCTCCCGGCGACGTGACATCCCAGCCCTACGTCTGGAAGAGCGTCGCCATCCTCGGCGGTGGCTTCGTCACGGGTGTCATCTTCAGCCCTGCCGAGAAGGACCTGATCTACGCCCGCACGGACATCGGTGGTGCGTACCGTTTCGACCAGGCGAACCAAACCTGGGTCCCCATCACGGACATGCTCAGCCGCGACCAGAGCAACTTCAAGGGCATCGAGAGCCTCGCGCCCGACCCGGTGGACGCGAATCGCGTGTACATGGCCGTGGGCACCTACACCCAGGATTGGGCCGGAGCCGGAGCCATGATGCGCTCCACGGATCGCGGAGAGACTTGGGAGATCAAGGAGATGCCCATCAAGATGGGCGGAAACGAGAACGGTCGCGGCAACGGCGAACGTCTGGCGGTAGACCCCAACCAGAACGACATCATCCTGTTCGGCTCGCGCAAGTACGGCATGTGGAAGAGCACGGACGCCGGTGCTTCGTGGGGCGAAGGCAAGTTCCCGCAGAAGACCGAGCCGCTGGGCGTGGGCATCACCTTCGTGCTGTTCGACCGGGGGAGCGGCACCAAAGGCAAGCCCACACCGACCCTCTACGCGGGCTGGGCCAGCACTGAAGGGGGCCTGTACCGCAGCCAGGATGCCGGCGACAGCTGGGAGCTCGTGCCTGGGCAGCCCAAAGGGGTAATGCCGAGCCACGGCGAGTTCGACTCCAAGGGTACCCTGTACCTGAGCTACGGCAACAAGCCTGGACCGAGCGAAGTGCGCGACGGGGGCATCTGGAAGTTCAACCCCAAGAGCGGACGGTGGAGGAACATCAGCCCGCGGATTCCAACCCCCAAGGACCAGTTCGGCTACGGCGGCCTCTCCGTAATGCCGGACCGACCCGGTACGGTCATGGTCACCACCCTCGACCGCTGGGGGCCGGGGGACGAAATCTGGCGCACCACCGATGGTGGCAAGAAGTGGACAGCGATCGGCGCCAAGGTCGTGCGGGACCACGACGGGGCCAAGTACCTGTACTGGGGGCGCAAGGAAGAGATCAGCGCCACGGGGTGGATGGCGGACATTGCCCTCGATCCATTCAACCCATCCAGAGCGATGTACGTGACCGGCCAGGGGATCTGGGCAACGACCGACGGGGCCGAAGCGGATGCCAACAAGCCCACGCACTGGAAGTTCCTCAACCGGGGTCTAGAGGAAACGGCGGTCAAGGATCTGGCCAGCCCGCCTGCGGGCGCGCCGCTGCTCAGCGCGGTCGGCGATCTGGGCGGGTTCCGGCACGACGACCTCAGCCAACCGTCTGCTGGAGGGATGTTCCAGAACCCGATCTTCGGCAACGGCTCGTCGATCGACTTCGCCGAGGCCAAGCCGGAAACCGTGGTGTGCGCCGGCAGCCACAAGGAGGGCAAGACCGGTGCCATTTCCGCGGACGGTGGCACCACCTGGACGCCGTTCGCCACGACTCCGCAGGGCTCCAAGGGCTCGGGGGACATCGTCATCTCAGCGGACGGTTCGTCGATCGTATGGGCGGGCAAGGACGCGGCTCCGGCCTACTCGCAGGACCGGGGCAAGACCTGGCAGGTGTGCACCGGGCTGCCCAAGGCCCAGGAGCTACCGGACTGGGCGCCGGTCCACTTCCGGCCAGCGGCCGACCGGGTAAGCCCGAAGAAGCTCTACATCTACGACGCCATGGGCGGCAAGGCGTACGCCAGCGCCGACGGCGGTGCGAGCTTCACGGCCTCGGAGGCGAGCCTGCCGACCCTGCCGGATTGGGGTCTCTCTTCGGCGTCGATCCGTGCGGTGCCTGGAAAGGAAGGCGACGTGTGGGTCACCACCGGCAAGGAGCTCTTTCACTCGACCGACTCGGGCGTGACGTACGACACGGTGCGGCTCATCGAGGAAGCGTACGGAATCGGCTTCGGCAAGGCCGCAGAGGGCAAGGACTATCCAGCCATCTACCTGTCAGCCAAGATCGACAGCGCCTCCGGCTACTACCGGTCCGACGACGGCGGGACCAATTGGGTGAGGATCAATGATGACCGCCAACGCTTTGGCGGCGCCGACCTCATCATCGGAGACCCGCGCGTGTACGGGCGCGTCTATGTTGGCACGCATGGCCGGGGGATCCTCTACGGTGAGCCGAAGTAGGATTCTTCAATCCGCGCTGGCGGTTCTGACAGCGGCGTGCGCCTGTCCGCTGCCGCCAGAGCCGCCACCGCCGCCACCTGATCCCGACACGAGCACGGCGCCGGCTCCGGTCACGGTCGCGGCCACGCAAGACGGCATGCCCAGGCCCGTCATGCGCCAGGAGAACTACCGCATCGAAGCCGGACCGTACGCGCTGGAGGTGAGCCCCAGCACCGGCGCGCACATCGTGGAGTTCTCGCTCGACGGGCGCAGCGTGGTCGTGCCTCGAGAGGAATCGCCCCTATCGTTTGGCTCCACCTTCTACCCGAGTCCCCAGAGCGACTGGAAGTGGCCGCCTCCAGTGGAGTGGGACGCGATGCCGTGGACGGTGGCGGTCGCGGGTGACGCCCTGCACCTCACGAGCCGCGCCGCCACCAAGCTCGGTCTGGGCGCAACACAGCGCATCCGTCTGGATGGCGCCAAGGGCGTGGCCGGAATCGACTACACCATCAACAACGTCGGCGAGACCCCACGCAAGGTCGCGCCTTGGCAGAACACTCGAGTGCGGCCCCAGGGTCTCACGTTCTTTCCGTGCTCCGAGGGAGCTCTGCCCAACTCGTCGCTCAGGCTCGAGCCGAAGGACGGCGTGATCTGGTTCCGGCACGATCCGGCGGAATTCACCGAGAGCAAGAAGCTCTTCGCCGACGGCCACGAGGGCTGGCTGGCCCACGTCGACGGCGATCTCATCTTCGTCAAGGTGTTTCCGGACGTGCCACCGGCGGAGCAGGCACCAGGCGAAGCGGAGATCGAGATCTACGTGCACGACAGTGGTCGCTTCGTAGAGGTCGAGCAGCAGGGTCCCTATGTCGAGCTCGGGTCCGGACACGTATCGAGCTGGGCCGTGAGGTGGATCGTCCGCAAGCTGCCGCCAGACATCAACACGCTGCCCGAGCGGAAGGGCTTGTTGCGCTTTGCCCGAGAGCTCGCGGCGAGCGTCCGGTAGGAGCGAAAATCCCGACGGCTGTGGTCGCTCGACCCGGGAGCACGCCCCGTGCGAGCAAACAGGGTCAATTGCGCTAGACTCCGCTCAGGCGCAATCACCGGCCGAGCGGCCGTCGAGCTTGGATGCCCTCGCGAAGTGGTATAAAGCGAGGCTCGAACTTCCCAGACGAAAGGGTGCTTCATGTCGTTGGGTCATAGCCGTGGCGGACTGCCCGGATTGAGCGTGGTGGGAATCGTCGCATCTCTCGCGACCGCCTGTGGCATCGGAGCGCTGGGCGCGACGGACGCGAACCTGGCCGCGGCCAAGAGCCGAGCCTCCACCGGGGCCGACCTGTTCGCCCAACAGTGCGCGGGCTGTCACGGCCAGCGCGGTGAGGGGCACGGGCGAAACCCTGCCATCATCGGGGCCGGTGCCCTGCCAATGTACCCACGCGACAAGTCGGACTCGGCGTCGTCGACGCTGTCGGATCCCAACCAGCTCGAGGAAGAGGCGCGCAATCGTCCTGCCGGAGCTCCAACACGCGAGCCGTTCCGCACTGTAGAGAACGTGCACAAGTACATCAGCGAGAACATGCCCCTGCCTGCCGACCGCGCCGGCTCTCTCGCCCCGGACCAGTACTGGGCGATCGTCAACTTCATGCTCGTCGCCCACGGCAGCGCGGTGCCCGAGGGCGGAATCACGGCGGAGAACGCAGGCAGCGTCGAGGTGGAACCTCCGTGAGGCCGCCCGGAGCAAAGCTCCCGAGCCGCTCATCCATCCGGTAAACGAGCTGCGTCCCGAGGTTGGACCGCCGCACGCCCGCGTGGTTCGCCGCGAGCGCGCGGTAATACGTGCGACCATGACGACGGGCCCGAACGCCGCGGGTATCTGCCCCGGCGGAGGCGCGAGACCTCCCGTCATGCTGGTGATCCCACCCAGTCGCTGGGTCTCATTCTTTTGTCAGTGGCTCCCGAAGGTTTGTCCACGTCGGGGCTCTAACAGGGTGCAGTTCCGACGAAGAGAAACGCTGGACGAGTCCCCGAACCAGGGCGCGGGCCACTGAGCTTGCAGTGGCCGAGACTCGCCATGCGCAGACTGCGTGACAGAAACCCAAAGGAGAGGACCATGCGGAATCTTGCGATGAAGACTGGATTGGTGGGGTTCGCCCTCACGCTGGGCGCGTGCTCCGCAAACCCTGAAGATCCGAGCGAAAACGTAGCCAGGGTGGAAGAGAAGATCATCAATGGCGACGAGGTCGTGCGGGACGACCTCATTCAACTGGGGAACGGCACGGGAACGCTGCTGAGCCGCTCGTGGGTGCTGACCTGCGAGCACTGCATCGGAGGGACCGCACTGGAGGACTTCACGTTCACTCAAGCGTCCACCGGCGAGACTCGGCGGGGCGTCGAGAAACACGATCACCCGACCATGGACGTGGCGCTGGTGCGAGTCGACGAGCCCTTTCCCGTTGCGGGCACGACCTATGACGTGAATCGGCTTTGGCCCGGTTCGACGCAGGACCTCGTCGGGGAGCAGGGCGACTGCTACGGATTCGGATTCGACACCTACTACGACTGGCTGGGCCCGCTGCGCCACGGCGTCATGCCCCTCTCCTCCGCCGGGAGCGCCGACTTCTACCGAATCGATCCCAACAGCGAAGGCCAGATCATCTGGATGGGCGACTCCGGGGGCCCGTGTTTCGTGGATCGCGACGGTGAGTCGTACCTCACGGGAGTCCACGTCCTGGCTTGGCACAACGAGAGTGAACAGCGCGTGCTCTACTCGTGGGATGCGAGCGCCGCCGCCTTCGACGACTGGGCGATGGAGCGGGCCAAGAGAATGACGGCGGACCTGCGTTTCACCACCACGTGGGGTACGGGTTACTGTGCCGAGGTTACCGTGACCAACAACGGCCCGATTGGCGTACCGTCCTGGGAGGTGGCGTTCGACACCCACGACTCCCAGATCTACACGGCCTGGAACGCCGACTTCTCCAACGAAGGCTCGGCTTACACCGCGGAATCGCTCGAGTGGAACGGCAACCTCGCAGCTGGTGGCAGCCAGACGTTCGGCTTCTGTGCCAACAAGGCAGGCGGAAGTTGGGAGCCGCAAGTGCTCGCCGCGTCCCACACTCCCAGGCTGGGTGACGCCAACGGGGACAACGCCATCACGACTGCGGACTCCGACGTGATCGCCGCGGAGTACGCTGGGCTGCCGGCAGATCCGTTCTACGCCCGCGCCGCCGATACCAACTGCAACGGCACGATCGACATCGTCGACGCCCTGCTGGTCGGGCAGTACCTCCAGGGGATCATCGGGGAATTCCCGTGCGGAACGTAGCGGCCTGGGGAATCAGGCCACACACCAGCACTGGCGGCCGCGGTCTGGCTCGCACACCATCCGGCGTGCCCGAGCCAGCACCCCGGCCGCTGGCGCCGTTCCAGGGTGCTGCGCCCCGCGGAGCCAGCCTGCTGCCACGGAAGTCCCTCCCGCACCAGACGGCGCGCGTCGGTGCGTCGGTCGGGTCAGCGCACGCCGGTGGTGCCGAACGGCAGGGACTCGAATCGACGTCGCAGAGCCTCTCAGAGCGATTCGCCGCCGATCGTGATCTGCCCCTCTTGAATGTCGAGTTCTTCCCGGGACTGGATCTTCTCGACCTGTCCGTCGCGGATGTACAAGACGCGGTCCGAGTTGCTGAGCATCTTGTGGTCGTGGGTGGCGGTGATGATCGTCACGCCCTGGTCCACGCTGAGCCGCTTGAGGATGTCGATGATCTCCGCCCCGGTCTGGAGATCCAGGTTGGCGGTGGGTTCGTCCGCCAGAATGATGGTGGGATCGTTGACCAGCGCGCGGGCAATGGCCACGCGTTGTTGCTGGCCGCCGGAGAGCTCGTCCGGGCGGTGCGTGAGGCGGTGTCCCAGACCGACCTGCTCCAGTCGCTCTGCCGCCACCTCGTCGGCGCGGTCGGGAGGATCCCCCATGAAGATGCGTGGCAGGGCGACGTTGCGGATGGCGGTGAGCGACGGGATCAGATTGTAGGCCTGAAACACGTAGCCGATGTAGTTGCAGCGCACGTAGGCGAGCTGCCTGCTGGACAGCTTGGTCAGATCCAATGGGCCGATCTTCACGCCGCCTTCGCTGGGCCGATCGAGCGCCCCGATGATGTTGAACAGCGTACTCTTGCCGGATCCGGACGGCCCCATGATCGACAGATACTCGCTGCGTCGGATGATCAGGCTGACGTCGCGGAGGGCGTAAACGGTCTCCTTCTTGAGACGGTAGATCTTCGACACGGAGCTCACCTCGATGAGTTGCTCGCCCCGCTCGAATTCTGTCTTCTCCGCCTCGGTCATGCTCCAGGGTCCTGGGTTCTCTCGCTGTTAGTAGGGCAAGGTGAATACACTCTTGGCGACAAAGGTCAGCCCGATCCCCAAAGTCCCGATCAAGCCGGTACCGCACGCGTAGCCGGCAAACACCACCGGGATGTACTGGCGCCATTTCAGGCCCAAACGCTTGCGGAAGTAGAAGTGCCCGATGAGCGCCCCGATGAACTGGGGGATCACCACGAAGGGCAGCGTCTGGTTGAGGCCACGCACCAGCCCGAAGGGAAAGAACACCGACACTCCCAGCCAGGAAGATCCCCCCAGCACCATGCCCCCGATCAGAAGCCCCGCCAGCACGTAGGACCCGTTGAAGGCCTGCTCGAATTCGGTGAACCCGCCCATCGTAGAAGAGAACACGATGGTCTGCTGGGCGGCGGTCACCTCCCACCACTCCTGCGCGAAGAGGTACTGGGCACTGGGGATCGGCCCCAGCCCCCAGATGAAGTGGGCGAAAAGAAGTGAGCCCCCCACGATGATGGGGGTCAGGAACAACTCGGACTTCCAGATGGATCGGAACCGCGTTCCGGTGAGCTCGCACTGCCGGTAGAACACCGTCATGGATCCGTAGTTCTGCATCGGAATGGGCAGGAACCAAATCGCCACGCCGCTGTATCCCGACAAGATGAAGGCTGCCTCCCGCACGAAGGGGATGTTGAGGACCTCACCGGCGATGGCTTCCAGGCGGACGGTGACGTAGCTCACGACGGGCGCGTAGACGAACGCGTACGCGACCATTACTCCCACGACCGGCCAGTAGATCGCACCGTCCGCGAGGTAGAGCAGCCAGGTCGACACCCCGACGTAGAGGCTCGTGGTGCACAGGTAGCTGACAAAGATCCATCGAGGCCGAATGTCCCCGCGCCCCTTGGGGACCGAATCCACCACCCCCACTCCGGCAGCCGCGTCTGCCTGCCGCTTGCGCCGGGCTTTCCTGAGCGACTTGCCAATGGTCCAGAACCCGGCCAGAGCGATGGCCAGCCCCACCCCCATCGCAAAGCTGAAGTAGAAATCGATCTGGTTCTTGTAGAACGTGGTCTGCATGTTGTCGCCCGGATTCCACGAGCGCAAGATGCCGACACTGGGGCTCTGAAGGATCGGGTTCACCACGTAGGTGGCGAGCAACCCGGCGAAGGTACCCACCATGGCCCAGAAGGGCAGCACCATCCCCAACACCACCATGCCCAGATCGAAGGCGAGGGCCACTGGTGACGCGGGCAAGAACCCGGCAGTCTGCTGGGTGAAGTCCTTGAAGGGCATCGGCAGGATGGTGATCGGTCGATCCAGCAGCGCGCCGGTAACGGTGGGCACACCGATGTACAGCGCTCCAAAAACGAGCCCGAGCACGGTGCCAATGGAGAACACGCGCCAACGCCACGCTTCCGGACGCTGCTCCGAGTCGCGCACAGCCCGTGAAGCGGACTCCTCTTCCTGCTCCTCGGAGAGCGCCATAATTCCCTGAGCTCCGACTGGCGCCATCGGGAACGGCAGCTTTTCCACGTCACTGGCGAGCCGGAACAGGCCGTAGCCGAGCACCATGTTGTCGATCCGCCCGATCACCATGGTGAACACCACCAGCCCGATCGCTGGCAGCCACTCCCACATGAAGATGGAGCGCTGGTCCAGCACGGCTGGGTCGTTGGGCACCAGCCAGAACGGGATCTTTTCGCTCAAACCCGCTGCGCGAGCAGAGTCGGACTGGACGAAGAACTGAGACCACAAGGCGCTCAGGCCGCCGTGGAACTGGCCTTGCGCCATCGACGCCGTGATCATGATGGTGCCGGCGAGATAGAAGATGGTGAAGATCTCGGCGCGCTTGAGGTGCTGGTTGGCACGACGCGCGACTTCGATGAACAGGATGACCGTCACCCACTGCGCTGCCGGCCCCACGCTCATCCCGGCAATGAGCGTCATGTAGATCGAACCGGGAACCATCAGCAGCGCCACGAATAGCGCCCCGAGGAAGGCCGCCCAGCTGAACCCATCCTCAAACGTGGCCGGCGGCGTCATCAGCTGGCGCAACTCTGCCAGCCCGGCGTCGCCACGCCGGCGACGTCCGAACAAGCGAAAGCGTTTCTTCTCGGCTGCCATCGCTTCTACTCTTGCTCCGAGGGTTCGGGCTTCTTCGATTCAGCCGCGGGAACGGGCTCGTGGGATGGTCGCGTCGCCTCGTCGGATGGTCGCGTCACCTCGTCGTCTTGCGGCGCGGGCTCCTGGGAGTCGGCGCTGGCTTTGGGGGCCTCTTCGGCGAATTCTTCCTCTGCCGCCTCCTGGGTGGACGACTCAGCGGACGGCGGGGCGGTCGCTCCCAGAAGCTCGAGGGTCTGCATTCGGTACTCCTCGATCATCTCCGCGGACAGCGTGCGCCAGAGCAGGAACTGTCGGCGGAGATCGCGCAAGAACACTCGGTTGGCGCGATACCAGTCTCCTTGCGCGCCACTGTTTCGCTGCACCTCGATCGCCACCTCGTCCACCCCTTCAATCTCCGAGGGAACGGCGGTGAGTCGGAGGTGCTGCGTCACGCCCAGATCGAATGGCGCCAGGGCCAGGTCACTGCAGAGCTCCAGGTGGCCATCGGCGGTTTCCCCGACGCTGACGTTGGACGCGGCAAAGCTGCCCAGCCCAGCATCGTCATGGCGACGGAAGTGTTCGGCCAGGAAGCTCACGACACCGGTGATATCGTACGCCGACACCGTGAAGGGGAAGGTCAGCGAGAGCTGGTCGCCGTCCGCAGGGGGCATCTTCCAAGCTCGAGCCAGCCCCGGGTTGGCACTCTTGGACGCCCGCACCGCCGGGTAGATGGCGGACACCAGCACGGTGGCCATGACCACGCCGATGGCAAACAGCGAATTGGTGGAAGAGTAGTTGATGCTCGTTGGCCCAATGTGGCCGGCGCGTGCCAGCCAGGTGGCCCCCAATCCAACCAGCTGGGACAGCAGCTGACCGCCCATGCCACCCACGACGCCATACACGGCCGCTTCGGCGAAGAAGAGCACTCCGACGTGACCTGGAGAAAGCCCCAACGCAGAGAACGTGTAGATCTCCTTCTCCCGATCGCTGATCGACCCGAGCAGCGTGCCGAATATGATGAGGCCGCCGAGCAGCAGCGGTACGAACAGGGCGAACCCGCCAGACACGTCGGTGAGGACCGTCAGGATCAAGCGCTCGACGCCGCCGGCACCCGCCGCCCACACCGGCATGACGACGACCTCGGCCACGCGTCGTCCCAACTCCACCGCCGCCACGCCCTCGCCGGGATGCACGGTGATGGCGTGCAGTTGTCCGCCCAGGTGTCGAACCACACTGGCCGAGGTCACGGCGATCTGGTCCGCGCTCAGGTGCACGAAATTGCGCTCAGCTTCTTCGGCGAGCAGCATCTCGTCTTCGGTCTGCTGCGCCGGCTGCGTTCCGCCTGGAGCCTTGCTCGCAGCATCGATGAAATCGACCGGAAGCAGCGACTCCTGGTCGAGGTGCTTGATGCGCTGCAGGGTGGGGCCATCCAGTGTGCCGGCGAACTGCACCGAGTGGCCATTCAGCAGCACCGCGTCACCGGCCCTCAACTCGAGCGCTTTGACGACGACGGAAGGCAAGTAGACGCCGCTCTGGCCCAGGGCTTGCTTCTTCTCGGCCGTGGCAGCCGGGCCGAGCGACGCAGTGAGCTGAGGCCAGCGTTCGAGCTCCTCGGGCACCAGGCCCATGATGGCGTCCACCGTCATCGATTTGCCCGTGTCGACTCGGGCTACGCTCAGGCGCGGAGCCTGGTCGGTCTCGCGCACCAGCCAGTACTGCGGCGCCAGCAGCCCCCCCTCCCCTTCGAGCCCATGCAGCATGTCGAGCACGCCACCCGGAAGCTTGGAGTAGTCGAGCTTGCGCACCAGCACGCCGGCTGCCGTCTGATCGCTGACGGGGCCCTGGTAAATCGACCGGACTCCCAGGGTGCGGCTGAACGAAGCAAAGGACGAGATGGTGAAGGTGAGCATCACCACCGTGATCGCCGTGAGGGCCGTTCTGGTCGGACGGCGCCGCATGGTGGACATCCCCATGCCGACGGCCGCCAGCATCGTGGCCGTCCGCGACACGCCCAACTCGTGCACCCCGACGTCATGGCCCTGCATGGCGCGAAGCTCGGTCTTGAACTTGCGCACCACGATGTAGATGACCAACGTCGAGAGCAGCACGATGGCGAACGCCAGGAAGATGATCATCGGCGTCGAGGCGATCGCAAACCCCGGGTGCAGCCAATAGAGCAACGCAAACGTGAGCAGAAACAACCCGGTGAACCACGCGATGCGCCCGTAGATGCTGGTCGCGCACACGAGCAGGCGCTCCATCGCGAAGGCAAACGGGATGGCCAGCAGCAGCAGCAATACGATCGCGTGCACCAGGTCATCCATGGTGGTTCGGAGCGGCAGATACACGCGGTGAGAAAGCGCTGCGCTGCGCCCCCGCTCTGCCTCCCTCCCCGCCACCGTCGACGCCGCCCTGGACCGTTCCTGAGCGCGCCGGGCTCGGCTGTGCAAGAGCTCCAGGTCCGCGCTGCTGACACCACGCTCGCGCAGCTTTCGCAGCCGCCACTCATTGAGCTCCCAGAGGTCTCGGGCCGTCGCTTCGCTGAGACTCTTGCCCTGGGCAAACTGCGATGATGCGACCCCGTTGCCCGCTGGGCGGCGGTCGGAAAACTCTCCCAGCACCACCTCTCCCATGGGCTGGAACAGCTTGACTCGGGGGTCGGCCGCTTGGTCCGAGACGTAGAAGAAGCCGTGGTTGCCGAGCTGACCCCAGAGAGCGGAGTTGTCCCGAAACAGTCCGTCCGTGGACGCCTTGAGCAGCTTGAGCAGCTCCGGCTTGGTCTCGTAGGTCCGAAGCGCGGTCCACGCGCCTGCCCTGCCAAAGAAGAGGTCGACTCGCATCGAATCGGTGAGCTTCTGGGCCTGCTGGTCGGTGGTCGAGACGGCCTGCAGTCGCCCCTCCGAGTCGAAGAGCGCACCGATGCTCATCACCTCCTCGTGCATGTCCGCTCGGAAGCTCACCACGCGGAAGCGGCCATTTTCGTCGACCGGCTCCAGGGCTATCGGTTCGAACACAGCACCCTGGTCAGCATCGCTGAGCGAATTCCAGGCCATTCGCACCGAGCCCTTTTGCCCGGGCCACAGCGCCAGCATCGCCCCGGCCGCAGGGCGATGCTCTGCCAAGCTGCCGCTGACCTGAAGCCCCGCGTAGTCGCCCTTGGACTGACCGGCATCCCAGCTCGGCAGCTTGTTGGTGGCGAAGTCCTTGAACACGCGTGGCAGGCTGATGGCTTCGTTGTCGGCCAACCGGCGCATCAGCGCGGCCCCGTCTTTCGCCTGGCGCATCAACGTGCGCCAGCGAAGGTGAGCGAGGGTATCGGCAGGATGGCCATCGCGGGGCCGAGCGTCGTACCCGGTCATGAGCGAGAGGTTGTAGATGCCGTACGCACCGGCCACGCTGCCGCTGGAGAAGAAAGGCCCAGGGGCGAAGGTGTGGCCCAAGTTCGGATCCGCCAGCGTCGCCACGTCGAGGTGAGACGGCTGCGTATCCCCCTTGACCTCGGCGATCGCGTTGAGCACCCGCCCATAGAAGCCGGGGGTATCTCCCTCAGTCTTGGGAGGACGCCAGGAGAACAGCCGGTTGGTCCAATCACCGACGACGATGCCCCACTTCGAAGCCTGGTCTGAGAAGTTGAAGGTGGCATGGAGCACGATCCAGGTCGAATCGTCCCCTCCAGTGAACCCCAGGCCGCGCCGGAGAGCGCGACGCTGCCGGTCGATGGAGAGTGCGCTCTCGAGCTCCACGAGCCTCCGGTCGAACCGTGCGCTCAGTCGCTCGGTGAGCGCGGCGAGAATCGCCCGAAATGCGGCCGGCTCGCCGCCGGCGTTCGCCGGATTGGCGCGCTCTCGAACAAATGCACCGAGCTCATCGTCGTAGAGCGCGCGGCGCAATTCATCCCACCGGATCACTTGGGCGTCGAGCTCGGCCAAGGACTGTTGGGTGCCGGCCCCCTGCTGGGCAGCGAGGCGCGCCGCTATGAGCTGATTGCGCGCGTCGTCACGGGCGTGATCGGCCTGCTGCTGAAGCGCACGCCCGAGCCATACGGAGACGTTGACGCCGGGCACCGCTTCGTGGCTGCTGCGGGAGAAGACCAGGCCCTGTGTCCGCAAGAGCTCTTGCATGGCCCGCAGGTGCTCGATCTCCTGCTCGTGCTCGCTCCGTTGCC
This sequence comes from uncultured Polyangiaceae bacterium, assembly GCA_964610275.1. GTDB lineage: Bacteria > Myxococcota_A > Polyangia > Polyangiales > Polyangiaceae > JAFGBI01. The sequence goes on from CAZSVU010000085.1 coordinate 24,209, forward strand.
GCTCGGACTGCTCCTCGGCCATTTGAAGCGCCGCGTACACTTCGCGAGAGCCCTGATGACCGCGGGATTCGTTGTCCAGGAACAGCAGCAACAGATCGCGCCGTGGGGGGCGAGCCTGGTAGCGCGCTGCCGCCGCCAGCAGTGCGGCTACGTTGCCGGCGCTGCGAGCACCGGGGCTCAGCTCGGGCACCACACCGAAGCTGTCGTAGTGGACGGCCAGCACCAGTGCCTCGGGCTCCTGGCGTTCTGCCGAGAAGCGGGGGTCGGTGCCCGGGATGCGGGCAATGAGGTTTCGTCCGATCCGCTGCGCCCACGCGACCTGGCTCACGACCGTAGCGCGCTTCCGGTCCTGGCGAAGGTCGAGATCGTCCAGCTGGGTCCGATCGGCGTACAGCCGGATCTGGTTGGAGGGCACACCCGCGTGCTTGGCCCCATGAGGAGTTTCGTCACCGCGACCCAGGAAGATCACCGCGCGCGCGCCCAGCGCAAAGGCTCGCTCCCAGTTGTCGAAGCTGTCGTAGTCGAGCACCACGATGGCTCCGGTCACTCTGCGATCCCGGTACTCCGCGAACGTTCCCTGCCCCGCATAGAGCAGCGGACCCGTTATCCCCTCTTTCGGTGTCACCGGCGGAATCACGACGTTGGGTCGGAGCGGATGCAGGGGCACGGTGCGCTCGCCGACCTTGAGCTCGCAGCGAACCGTCCGCGTCTGCCAGACCGGCATGTCGAGCGGGTAGACTTCCCGGACGCCGACCTGACGGAGACGCTGCTCTACGTATGCAGCGGCAGCTCGACCCGATTCCGAGGCGGCCAGTCGGTGAGGGCTGCGGGTCAACGCGTGCAGGTCCGCCAGGAAGGATTTCTCTTCAGGCGTGAGGGGATCTTCGGGCTCGCCCTCGGGCTCGGCTGCTTCCCCCTCAGCCGACTCGCCGTCAGCCGCTTCCTGATCGGCTGCCTCGCCACCCACCTCGGCCTCGGGTGCGTCCGCTTTCTGGTCCGGCTTCGCGCTAGCGTCTGCACGTTCGTCCGGCGTGCCCCCTGCCGGCTGGGCCGGCGCACGGACGACCGGCTGCGCCGCAGATGCGCTGCCCTCGGGTCGCGCGGCCGCCGGTGCGGCGGGCTTTCCGCTGCCCACTGCGGGCGCGGGTTGAGCCCGGGTCGTCCACACCAGCGTGAACGCCAAGCACAGGGTGCACAGCGCCAGCAATGACGCTTTGGCCCACCTGCTCGGAACCGAGCCAGGTGACGCAGTCACTCTCCGACTGCGACCACGCAGGTGGTCCCGACGCGCCCTCACGCTTCACCTCCGATCGTGCCCACCGCAATCTCGAGATCCTCGCGCCGCTCTACCCGCTCCACCCGCCCGTCCCGGATCCACATGATTCGATCGCACACGTTGAGCAACCGGTGGTCGTGCGTCGAACAAACGATGGTGACGCCGCGCTCTTGGTTGATGCGGCGAAGGATGTCCAAGATATCCTGGCCCGTTTTGAGATCGAGATTGGCGGTGGGCTCGTCCGCGAGCAGAATCCTGGGCTGATTGCAGAGTGAGCGTGCAATGGCCACCCGTTGTTGCTGCCCACCACTCATTTCGATGGGGCGGTGAGACCAGCGAGTCTCCAGCCCGACGAGCTCCAGCAGGCTCATGCCCCGCCTCCGAGCTTCTTCCGGTGCAACCCCCGCGAAGGCCATGGGCACCGTCACGTTCTCGAGCGCCGTCATGTAGCGAATCAGGTTGTAGCTCTGGAAGATGTAGCCAATCTTCTGGCACCGCAGGAAGGCGAGTTCCACCGCAGACAGCTGGGCGACGTCGACTTCGTCAATCAGAATCCTCCCACGCGAAGGCGAGTCGAGCGCGCCGATCATGTTGAAGAACGTACTCTTCCCCGATCCACTGGGCCCCATCACGGCGATGAATTCGCCTCGATAGATGGTGGCGTCGACGCCGCGCAACGCGAACGTCGTCGCCTCGCCCATGCCGTAGCTCTTCTGCAGGCCCACCGTGCGTATGATGACCGCCTGCTCGTCGGCGCTCGGCGGGGCGTAGCTCGTACGCTGCGCACGTGCCGGCTCGCGACTCATGCCTCTGCCCTCGCTTCGGCGACCGCCCACGGCTCAATCCACACGCATCGCCTCCATTGGAGCAAGCCTGGCAGCCAACCACGCCGGACCCACTGCCGCCGCGGCCGCTAGCAGCATGCCCACGAGTACGCTCAGCCCCACCCCCAGCAGGGTTTCCCCAATCGCGCTGCCGGCACCGCCGAGTAGCGTCCCATATTCCACCAAGCCGCGCACCACGGCCAGCAGGACGCCGAGCAGCGCCCCCACCACGCCGCCGGCCGCCCCCTGAATCACCGCCTCGAACACGAACATCAGCATCACGAAACGGTCCATCGCGCCCAGGCACTTCATGGTTGCGATTTCGGTGAAGCGCTCGGTCACACTCATCAGCATGGCGTTGGCCACGCCCACCACACAGACCAGGAAGGACAGGACCAGCAGCCACTGGTTGCGCGCCGACATGCCGAAAAGCCCGGCGCGCTCGG
>CAZSVU010000086.1:0-7356 GCA_964610275.1 uncultured Polyangiaceae bacterium
ATCCCATGTTTCGGCGCACGCTGGCGGCCGGCGAAACATGGATCAAGGATGGGTGTGGCCGGGGGGGGGGTACACTGAGCCCCTACCCCTGCTACCCTCTGGGGCTGGTCGGCGATGGTCGAGGACATCTTTGGGCTAGTCGGTACGGTACAGGCCGGGACATTCCGGGTCGAGCAGGCCGTGGCCGAAGGTGGGTTCGGCGTCGTCTACCGAGCGCATCACACCGCGTTTCGCGCTCCCGTCGCGCTCAAGTGCCTGAAGGTCCCGCGGTCCCTCAGCGCTGCCGAGCGGACCGAGTTCGAGGAGCAGTTCCGCGCCGAGGCCGAGTTGCTCTTTCAGCTCTCGGCCAGCACCCCGACCGTAGTCCGGCCGCTGCAGGTCGGTGTCGCCAGTTCCCCCCGAGCGGACTTCATTCCGTTCATGGCACTCGAGTGGCTCGAGGGCCAGTCGCTGGACGAGATGATCGCAGAGCGGCGTGAGCGCGGAGAGCCACCGCTCAGTCTGCCTGAAGCGGTGCAGTTGCTGCGGCCTGTCGCCTATGCCCTAGACAACGCGCATCGGTTCCCGGGACCGGGCGGCACCGTGTGCATCCTGCACCGGGACATGAAGCCCGACAACGTGTTCATCGCCGACATACGCGGGCAGAAGGCCGTCCGTATCCTCGACTTCGGGATCGCCAAGGTGAAGAGCGCGGCCACCGCGGTGGCTGGGAAGGCGTCGGCGCAGGCCAGCGTGCTGTCGGCGTTCACCCCAGGCTATGGCGCGCCCGAGCAGTGGGTGCCCAAGCGCTACGGCCAAACCGGACCGTGGACGGACGTCTATGGCTTCGCCCTGACCGTCATCGAGACCATCTGCGGGCATCCGCCCGTCGAGGGGGACCAGGCAGCCATGCTGGGGGCTGCGCTCGACGAGAAGCTCAGGCCCACGCCGAGGAACTGCGACGTGCAGGTTTCGGATGACGTCGAGGCCGTGTTCGAATTGGCGCTCGGTGTGGACCCGCGAGAACGTTTTCAGGCCATGAGTGCGTTCTGGAACGCCCTGGAATCTGCTGTCGAGCGCCAGAGCAGCCAGCGGGAGGTGGGCACGCGATTGCAGCAGGATCGACCGCTCGGAGCCGGCCAGGCTCCGTCCACTGCGGTCGGGCTTTCGTCGCGTCCACCGGATCCGCACGGGGCGACGTGCGTGCTGACTCGAGACGGCGCAACGGCGCCGGCGGCGACCACGGCCATCCCGGACTTGATCCCGACCGGAGAGAGGTCCTCGCCAATCGCCGCTCGGGCGGATCAGAGCGGCGCGGGTCCGGCGGTAACCCCGCGGGCCGCGCTCGACGACTTCGACGACTTCGAGGTCGACCGGGTCGGGGTTCCGATGCCAGGCCCAGAAGTGTCTGCTCTGCGTCCGCCTGCCTCCAACCTGGAGTTGGACGGGCTCGGGATCGTGCCCGGGCCGGTGGAGCGCGCCCCGCGAGTGCCGTTGGCGCGTCCGCGTGTCGCCTCCTACCACGAGATCGAACAGCGCCGCGCCGTAACGTCGGTCAAGGAGCGCCTGGTCGCGCCCTTGGCATTGGTGGCCCTCGGCAGCCTCGTGGCCGGCGGGGGTTGGGCCTATCAGATCACGACGGGTGAAGCGTTCGCCCTGGGGCCGATTCGACCGCTGTTCATCGCTGGTCCGTTGGTGCTGGTGGGACTCCTGCTCGCTGGCCTGCGGTTGTTCGGCGGCAGCGATTGAGCCGTCTCGGCGAGGTCGGGGCGCTCCGGGGTTGACTCGACCGCCGGCTGGCGCAATCTCGCGCCATGGCGAACGATCCCAAACCGCCCGCTGCGTCGTCGAGCGAGAGTTCGACGAGTGTCGGACCCGAGGCGGGCGTGGAGCGACCCATGGCAGCCGTGCTGGCCGAGTTTGCCGCTCCCCTGTTCACGGACGTGGACGAATCGACGTCCCGGGAGACATTGCTCGAAGGGTTCGAGCTGCTGGTGGCCGTCTGGAACGCCGCGGTGGTGGACGCGTGGGGGAAGGGGACGAACCACATTGCGGCCCTGCTGGCGGCGGCCGCCGCGGGAGATGCTCCGCCAGAGCTCTGCAGCACGGTCGAGTTCTTCGTCCAGCGCAAGCGAGAGCTATACCCTGCCGACCTCCGCGCGGTGGCCGAGTTCGACCTCACCCAGGACGCCCCGGGAAGCTTCTCGGTGCACGCCTCTGCGCGGCTTCCGCCGCCCTGATCGGGTCACGCGTCAAACCGAGCGCGTGTCGAAATGGGCGGCTGCGAGTGAGCGGGCACGCATCTGTGCCGTCACTTTCCGCACGAGAGGGCCGACGGTCCGGGCGTCAGGCCCGCCCGCCCGCCCCGTGCTCCGGCCCTGGACGGCTGCGTGCGGAAGTGCAATCCTCGGCGTGCATCGCTTGGAGTGGGTGTGGAAGGAGCTTCGCAATTGACGCTCGAGCTTGGCAGCGAAGTTGCTTCCAAATACTCGGTTGAGGAGGCCCTGCCGGGAGAGCTGTCGCGACCGGCGTACCGGGGCAAGGTCGCCGGCACCGGTCAGGCCGTGGACCTGTTCGGCGTGACCGCCGGCGAGGCTGCTGCGTTGGCTGCGGCGGTCGATGTGCAGCACGCTCACCTCGCCCAGGTTCTCGACGTGGTCGAGCGCGAACCGGACGAGCAGGTCGTGGTCGTCGAGGCGGTGGAGGGCCAAAGGCTCCACGAGCACCTGCGAGCCAACGGTCCGCTCGCGCCCGTAGCTGCCGCGCGCGCGCTGCTGTGCGTCGCGGACGCTCTGGAAGCACTGCACCAAGCTGGCGCGACGCACGGGTTCTTGAGCCCGGGCTCGGTGATCACGGTTACGTCGGGTCGACCCGCACCGGTGGTGACATACGTACCCCTGGCCGCTTCCGCCGCACCCTACCGCTCCCCCCGCCGAGGACCTGACGAGCCGCCGGCTCCCGAGGACGATACCTGGGCCTTGGCCGCGCTCTTGTTCGAGATGGTGGTGGGCACCAGGCCTCCCGCCGGCGGGTTCCGCAGTGCCAAAGAAGTGGCCGAGGCTGGTATCGAGGACGAGGATCTCTGCCAAGTCCTGGCGCACGGCTTGGCGGCGGAACCGGCCGCTCGCACGACCGACGTCTCGGGCTTCAAGCGCGAGATGGCACACTGGTTCGCTGCGTACGACGAGTCGGACGAGGAGCAGCGACCGGCCTCGGCAGCGCCACCGCCATTGCCGCCTAGCGCGCCACCGGCGACATCCAGCGCCGCACCGCCGGCCGAAGCGCAGGCTCGTGCGCGTCGTCTGGTGGGCATGGCCGCAGTGGCCCTGCCGTTGGGAATCCTGGCCGCCTGGGGTCTGTCGCGACTCATCGGTGGCGGCGCAGAAGTGGTCGACGTGCCCGAGCCCGAGCCCGACCCCACGCCGGCAGCTTCGGCTTCGGCCCCGAGCATCGATCTATCCGAAGTGCCGGTGACCGGCGAATCGGAAGTCGCCGCAGGCAGTCGGATGGCCGTGTGCGTGGCCGGATACCTCCCCAAGGGTGCATTTGAGAAGAAGGCTCCGGACGTCAGCTGGGTATGCGAGGAGAGCGACCCGCGCGCTGGAGGCATGAAGCTCAGGTCCGCAGTGGTGACCGGAGCCGGCGGGCAGGTCACGGACGCCATGAAGCTCGTGAGCAAGCTCGGGTGGTACCAGATGGCGGCCTACGCGGTGGTGCACGCGGGCTGCTGTGCGGACGCCAAGCCCCTCGAGTTGCCTGCGCCCGGCCCGGACTGTCCCAGAATTGATGTCGTGCTGCGCGACCTCGGGGCTCGCGTGGTTGCCGAGCGCGACTACGAGCAGGCCATGACCGAGTTCGCCGAGGCGGTGCGATGCGAGGTGCGAGCCAAGCGTGACCGCGAATTCGGTCAGAAGGGCGCACCCTCGCCCGCACAGAAGCAGGCGTTCGAGGAACTGGTGACGCTTTTGCGCGCCCCCTGACGTCGCGTCGGGGATATCGTGGCTGACGTCGCGCAGTTGGTCCTCCAGTTGGTCCTGGGCATATTGCTGCCGGCGACGGTGGTGCGGCGTGACCAGCGCCGGCTCAATGCCGAACAGTTGGCGCGAACCTGGAACGCGGCGAGCTTCTGGACTGCTGTGTTTGCCTTCGGTCCGTTGTGCCTTCCCGTGCATTTCGCCAAGGCCCGTCGCAGCGTGGCAGGCCTGGCGCTCGGGATATTTTGGCTGGTGGTGATCACCGTGGTCATTTCGCTACTGGCAGAAGTCATTGGCCTGGTCAGTGACACCCTGACGGGGCAATAGGAAACTGACCCGAGGTCAGCTTCCTAGGGTCAGTCCTGCCGGCCAAACGTCCGGTGTGGCTTCGAGGCGGCAGGGCGAGAAGAATGAAGCAGCACGCTCCCTGATCCGTCCAAGCTGTACCGGGGTTGCGTCCCGAGGAGAACGTGTATCCTTAGACCCACCGGGACCTCATCATGTTGAGATCGACCGTGACGGCACTGTTGGCGACTGCACCTGTGCTGGTGGCCATTCCGCTTGACGCAGGCGCGAGCGGTCTGCCTCCGAGCTCGTTGGATCCAGATGCGAACGCGGGCACCGTCACCTTCGAGCACCGCCAGCGGCGAGTCGTCGCCTGCAGCGCCGAAAAAAAGGGTGGTGAGCTCACCTGCCAAGCGAATGACGAGCCCATGGATGCGGCCACGTCGCTCTCGCTGGTGCCGGTGAAGGAGTCGGGGGCGCTGGCGCGGCAGGACCGTCGGTCCTCGGTTCAAGTCCGGTTCGAATCCGACCCCATCCCACCGCCGGTCGAGGTCCAGGTTGCCGCCGGGCTCTGGGAGCTCAAGTGGTCGGGGCTCAAGCGGCGGGTACAGGTGCGAGTGGCCGAGGGCGACGAGTTCGACGTCGGGCTGTCGACCGTGTCCGGTGAGTGCAGAAAACGAGGCGCCCGGTGCGTGGTGATTCCGGCCCCCGTGAAGCGGAAAGTGGACATCCCCGCTTCGCGCCGGGTCCAGTAGCGCCTGCGGCGGCCGGCGGATACCGGGCGAATGAGCCCGCTGGCCAGCAATTCCAGGCCCGGCTGGAATAGCGCGCCGGCCGAGATTGTCCTTGCGCGGGGGGTCGCGCTATAGGCAACGCCCGTCCAGCCCTGAGGAGCCAGTTTCAGATGCACGACGTCCGAGCACTCAACGAAATCGTCGCCAAGGAAAGTGCCTTCATCGACGATCTGATGGGGGAGGTTGGCAAGGTCATCGTGGGTCAGAAGTACATGGTCGAACGCATCCTGATCGGCCTACTGACCGACGGTCACGTGCTGCTGGAGGGAGTGCCCGGCCTCGCGAAGACCCTGACCGTGCGCACGATCTGCGAGGCCATCGACGCCAGGTTCTCCAGAATCCAATTCACTCCGGACCTGCTGCCCGCCGACCTCATCGGGACGGTGATCTACAACCAGAAGACCGGAGACTTCAGCAGCAAGCTCGGGCCCGTGTTCGCGAACCTGGTGCTGGCGGACGAAATCAACCGTGCGCCCGCCAAGGTGCAGAGCGCGTTGCTCGAAGCCATGCAGGAGCGCCAGGTCACCATCGGGGATCGAAGCTATCCGCTCCCGGACCCGTTCATCGTCATGGCCACGCAGAACCCCATCGAGCAGGAGGGGACCTACCCGTTGCCCGAGGCTCAGGTCGACCGCTTCATGCTGATGGTGAAGGTGGGCTACCCGGACCGAGACGAGGAGCGCGCCGTGATGGACCGTATGACGGGAACCGTGCCGGCTCGGGCCAAGGCGTCCACCAGCCCGGAGCAACTCGCCGCCGCACGCAAAGTCGTGCGAGACGTGTACGTCGACGACCGAGTCAAGGACTACATCGTCGACGTCGTCTTTTCCACCCGCGAGCCCGACCGGAAAGGCATGAAGGATCTGGCCCCCCTGATCGAGTACGGTGCCAGTCCGAGAGCGAGCATTGCGTTGAATCTGACGGCGCGAGCCCATGCGTTCTTGCGGCACCGCGGCTATGTGACCCCGGAAGACGTGAAGGCGATCGGCCCGGACGTGCTGCGCCATCGCTTGGTGCTCAGCTACGAAGCCGAAGCCGAAGAGATCACGGCGGAGGACGTCGTGCGGCGAGTGTTCGAAGTGGTGGAAGTTCCTTGATTCCGGTTCACTCGGGAGGGCAAGTGCCGTGATTCCCAAGGAACTGCTCAAGGCCCTGCGCAAGATTGAGATCACGACCAAGCGGCTGGCGACGGAGCAACTCTCCGGCAACTACACGTCCGTCTTCAAGGGTCAGGGGCTCGCCTTTCGTGAAGTCCGCATGTACCAGCCCGGGGACGACGTGCGGACCATTGACTGGAACGTGACCGCGCGCATGCACGATGCCTACGTCAAGGTGTTCGTCGAAGAGCGTGAGATGACGGTCATGCTCGTGGTGGACTACTCGGCGAGTGGGAATTTCGGTACCCGGAACTACAGTAAGTCCCGCCTGGCGGCGGAAGTGTCAGCACTCTGCGCGTTCAGTGCCATCCGGCACAACGATCGTGTCGGGCTGATCCTGGCGACGGATCAGGTCGAGAAGATCGTCCCGCCCAAGAAGGGGCAGAAACACGTGATGCGGGTGGTGCGCGAGATCCTCGGGGCCGAACCTGAGCGCACGGGGACCGACCTGGGCGTCGCGCTGGAGACGCTCTATCACGTGGCGCGTCGCCGCAGCGTGGCGTTTCTGGTCAGCGATTTCTTCGCCACCGGGTACGAGCGGGCCCTGTCACTGGCCGCTGCTCGCCACGACGTGATTCCGCTCATGCTGGTCGACCCGCGCGACGAGGAGTTGCCCGATGTGGGACTGGCGAGTTTCGAGGATTTGGAGTCGGGCGAGAGTGTGGTGGTCGACACGTCCAGCCCCAAGGTCCGCGCACACCACGCCAAGCGCATGCGCGCCATGCGTGCCCAGCAGATCCACTTCTTTCGGCAGCTGGGACTGGATCACTGCATCATCCGCACGGATCGACCGTACGCCAAACCTTTGCGGGACCTTTTTGCACGGCGTGCCAAGAGGATGCACCGGTGACGCTGAGGACGTTGCACCGTGGCCTTTCGGGCGGGATCGCGGCCGTGATGGCGGCGCTGCTGCCGTGGGGACTTGCCGCCGCCGCGGCCGGAGGCGGGGGCGCGCCGGGCGGTGACGCAGCAGCCGATGTCGTGAGCTCGGACCAGGCCGCGGCGGGTGCCCCGGGAGCGTCGATCGCAGGCGCCGCGGTGTCGACCAGCGCGCCCCCAGCGCCGCCGCAGAGTTGCGTCGAGCACGTGCCCGCAGGCAAAGAGCGGCCAACCCTCGACGAGAAGCTGCCAGCACGAGGCACGAGTGGGCACGTGGCCGTACTCGAG
>CAZSVU010000086.1:7366-26740 GCA_964610275.1 uncultured Polyangiaceae bacterium
ACCCCGGCCTCGTCCACCACGGCAAGGGCGAGACGGTGATGCCCAATGGCTTCAGGCAGTCTCTCGGAGGAGATCAGACCCAGGCGTTGGAGCAGGCTGGTTTCATCTTGCCCCACCCAGACGGTGGAGCGCCGCCGAGCCTGGCGCGTGAGGACGAGGGCGAACGAGCCAAGACCACGGTACGCATCCCGGTGGTTCCGTTGCCCGAAGACCCGGGTCGCGCCGAGTTGACGCTACCCCCGCTGCCCATCGCTGTGGCCCGAGCCAGTGGCGAACTCGTCACACTGTGTACGAAACCGCACCCACTGGTGGTCGAAGATCCAATCGCCAATACTCCCGACGCCAAGCCCAGGGACAATCCGCCGCCGCGGCGTCAACTCGAGGAGTGGACCACGGCCAAACATGTCGTGTACGCATCGCTGATCGCCTTGGTGGTGGGCGGTCTGGTGGCCTGGCTGGTCGGCAAGTGGCTGCGTCGGCCGAGGCCGACACCTCCCGGTCCTCCCCCGCGGCCTCCGTGGGAAGTCGCCCTCGAGGAACTGCACGACCTGCGCCTGGCTCGGTTGGTGGACGACGAGCGGTTCACCGAGCACTTCGACCGCGTCTCTTTCGCCATTCGGAAGTACCTCGGCGATCGCTACGGCTTCGACGGACTGGAAAGCACCACGCGCGAGATCCTCTCCATCCTGCGCCGAGTCGTTCCCCCGGTGGACGGCATCGAGCTCATCGGGCGATTCCTGCGCCAGGCCGATCTGGTGAAGTTCGCGCGGCTCACCCCCAATGCCGTGGAGTGTGCTGCAGCGCTGGAGCAGGGAGAGGAAGTGGTGCGGCGCACGATCCCCGCCCTCGACCCGACCCCGCCGGTCGACGCAGCGGGACCCGGCGCGGCGGAGCATTCTCGAGACGCCGAGGCGTCACCTGCAGTCGAGCAACCGCGGCCGGAGTCCGACGACGACGGAGGTGAGCCGTGACGCCCGCCCGAAGCGAGCGGCGCGCAGGTGCCTCCCTGCGCGGCCGGAGCATCCCTTCCCCGCGGCCGGTCCCCTCGAAGCCGCCGCACGTGCCGGTGAAGCGCTCCGGCAGCAGCGGCCGCAGGTCCCGAGCCTGGATGAGAGTGGGTGTCTTGGCCGCAGCGCTGGTCGCTGCGATGGCCGTTGCCGGCGTCTATCCCGCCACGGCGCGTGGCGCCGAGTTCTTGACCGCGGAGTGGCAGGAACCGCTCTTCCTGCTCGCGCTGGTGATCGTGCCCATCGTGTTCTGGCGCGGCACATTCGGGGAAGACCGGCGTACGCCCCGCCTGCTGCTCGGGACGCTCGGGCCGCTCACTTCTGGCCCCTCCGGTTGGAGGGTGTGGCTGCGAGACGTTCCGGGAGTGATTCGGGCGGTGGCTCTGGTGCTCCTCATCGGCGCGATGGCGAGACCGGTCAATTCGCTCACCCCCCAGACCACGGACGAGGAAGGCATCGACGCCGTCCTCGTGCTCGATCTGTCCGGGTCCATGCAGGCCGTCATCGACAACCTGCCGGACGACCTTCGTCACCTCGTGCCACGCAAGTCGGGCGGCATTCGTCCCACGCGGCTCGATGCGGCCAAGGCGGTCATCCGGGACTTCATCTCGCGGCGCAAGACCGATCGCATCGGAGTGGTCGTGTTCGGCAAGGAAGCGTACGTGCTGTCGCCTCCGACCCTCGACTATCACCTGCTCGATCAGCTCGTTTCCAAGATGGAGTTGCGCTTGATCGACGGCAGCGCGACGGCGATCGGGGATGCAGTGGGAGTGGCAGTCGCCCGCCTGCGGCGCAGTCACGCCAAGAGCAAGGCCGTGATCTTGCTGACGGATGGTGACAACAACGCTGGCCAGATCGCCCCGGAGTATGCTGCGCATCTCGCGCAGGTCGTGGGGGCGAAGCTGTTCACGATTCAGATTGGATCGGGCGAGAGGGCCGAGGTCCAAGACGGCTTCGACCTGTTTGGTCACCCCCGCTACGTCACGCAGCCCTTCGCCACCAACCCCGAGCTCTTGCAGCGGCTGGCACAGCAGACGGGTGGGGAAACCTACGTGGCTACCGATGCCGAGGCCCTCCAAGCCAGTTTTCACGATGTGCTCGATCGGTTGGAGAAGACCAAGTTCGAGGCCAGCATCGCCAGCTTTGAGGACCTGTACCGGTTCCTCCTCCTGCCGGGCGTCCTGCTGCTCGCCTTGGATGCCCTGCTGCGTGCGCTCGTGCTGAGGAGGTTCCCGTGAAGTTCGCGCTGCCGTGGTGGCTGGCGGGAACGGCCCTCGCGCTGGTGGTCGCCGTGCTGCTCATCTGGGGCGGTGCCGCGCTGCTCAAGTCGGTCCGGCGCTTCGGAGACGAGGAGCGAGTGCTCGGGCTCGTCACCGGGCGCGCAGGTGGACGTCGGGCCCTGAAGGGAGTGCTCCTGGTTCTGGCGGTGGCATTGGGGTTCGTGGCGCTGGCGCAGCCACAGTACGGCCGCGGCACGCGCTTGATCCCCGCGACCAACCTCGACGTCGTCATCGTCCTGGACTTTTCCAAGAGCATGTTCGCCCGAGACGTGTCCCCGTCTCGTATCGAACGCGCCAAGAGCGAGGTCAGCCGGCTCATCGCCGATCTGCCCGGCGCCCGATTCGCCGCCGTCGCCTTTGCCGGAGAGCCGATCGGTTTCCCACTCACCAGCGATGGCGGGGCCATCGCTCAGTTCTTCCGGCAACTGTCCCCGAACGACATGCCCGTCGGGGGCACTGCCATGGGTCGCGCCCTCGAAGCCGGTCGTGAGCTCCTGGAGCGAGATCCGCTCTCCAAGAAGCATCGTCGGGTGATGTTGCTGGTGACAGACGGAGAGGATCTGGAGGGTGATCCGGTGGCGGTGGCGAGCTCGGCTGCCGAGAGCGACATCTCCGTCCACGTGGTACAGATCGGTGGCCGCACGCCCGAGGCGTTGCCCGAGGTCAACGAAGCCGGGGAAGTGACCGGCTGGCGAACGGACGAGAGCGGACGTCCCATCACGACGTCACTCACCGCCGAAGGTGAGGCTGCCCTGGGGCGCATTGCCGAAGTCTCTGGAGGCACGGTGGTCCGCAGCGAACGCGGCACCACCGGGATTCGGGAGGTGGCCGCGCGCCTGCGGCGGATGATGACCGAGGAGCTGTCCGAACGGGTGGAAACCGTCTACGCGGATGTCTTCTACTACCCTCTGGGTTTGGCGATACTGCTCCTGCTGGTGGATGTGTTCGTCGCGCAGACTCCGAAACGGGCGTTGCCGAGCGTGGTCCCCCCCCCGCGGCAGCGACGGCGTCGCCGGAAGCCTCGCCGTCGAGGCGAGCGGGCCGCTGCGGCGGCAGGAATCGTCGCCATCACCGTCGGGATGATTCAGGGAGGGTGTGAGCAAGCGGACGATCTCTTCTTGCGGAATTCCCCCGCGGTGGATGACGCCATCGAGCAGTACGACGCTGGAGACGCCGCGGCGGCGGCTGCCCTGCTCGAGAAGTACCTGTCGACCGGCGCATGCAAAGGCGGTGAATTGGGGGTGCCTCAGGAGGTGCGTGACCTGCCATTCGCCGGGTTCGACCTGGGGTTGGCGCTGTTCCGAATCGGCGAGACCTGCGGTGGTCGGTTCGGCGAAGAAGAGGCCGCCGGTGACGCCGGTCTCACACCCGAAGCCGAGGCCGACCTGAGCCGGCGGCGGGAGGAAGTGGACTGCGCCCTACGCGTCGTGCGTGCGATCGCCGGAGACGGGAGCGTGCCCATCGAGTTGCGCGCCCGGGCCCACTACCTGGCCGGAAACCTCGAGTTCTTGCGGCGCGAGTACCGGGCGGCGGTCAACGACTACGATCTGTCCTTGCGATTGATTCCCGGGCTCCCCGAGGACGCTGGTGATGGCATCGGTCGCGACGCCGCCTGGAATCGCGCCATCGCGCTGCGCCGGATCGAGGACGAAGCAGAACAGGATGCCGGAGCGGACGCGTCGCCGGATGCACCCCCCGATGCAGACGACGCGGGTGATGACTCCGGGGACGCCGGGGACGAGGAGGAGGACGCGGGCGAAGACGCGGGCCCGGACTCGAGTGACGGTGGCGACGAGGGCGGCTCCGAGGATGAGCAGGACGGGGGAGACGATCAGTCCGAACAGCCCGACGCGGGCGGCGAGGACGCCGGCCCAGAGCCAGACGCCGCCCCCTCTGAGCAGCAGGCTCCACCTCCGGAGCCGCAGGGCAATCAGGACGAGCGGATGCTCGACATGCTCGAGCGCGCACCCACACTGCAGCAGGAGAGCGCCAAGAACCGGGCGCTGCAACGGCGAGTTGGAGGCATGGTGGACAAGTGAGACCGCTCGCGTGTTTGGCCACCGTCGCGGTGATGGCAGCGGCAGCGTCGGCGCACGCGCAGGCGCCGGTGAAACTGAGTACTCAGGTTGCTGCGCGGCGGGTGGAAGTTGGGCAGGCTTTTCGTCTGCAGCTCACCGCGCTGTCCGAAGCGGACGGGGACACTCCCAGCAGCGCTCGGCTGACGGTCCCCAAGAGCATCGCCAGCCAGGGGCCGAGCGTGTCCACCCAGCGGCAGGTTTCCATCGTCGGGGGACGCATCGAGCAGCGGCAAGGGATCACCGCGACCTGGACCCTGCGGGCAAGCCGCGCGGGTCAGTTCACGTTGGGCCCCGCCAGTGTGGTGGTGGGCGGCCGTCGGGTGACCGGAGAGCGCGTGACGGTGGAAGTCGTTCCTGCTGGGAGTGGCGCTCCCGGCAGACGCCGGGGGATGGGGTGGCCGTTCGATCCCTTCGATCCGTTCCGTAGCTTTCCGGGAATGCCGCCCATGCCCGGGTTCGGCCAGGATGACCAGCTGAGCGAAGAGGATTTGCTGGACAGCCTCCCTCCGTTTCCGGAAGAGCTCCGAAGCGAGACCGCTCCGGACCAGCTGGCGTTCCTCCGCGCGACGGTGGAGCCCGAGAGCGCGGTCGTGGGGCAGCAGATGACGCTGCGGGTGTACGCGTATGGCCGGCGAGGCCCGTTCCGAGAGGTGAACGCGTCGGAGCCGAGTCGCCCCGACTTCCTGTCTCATGTCATCATCGAGAACTCGTACGGTCGTCGCCTCCACCGCGTGCCGATCGCCGGCGAGGTCTGGCAGGCGGTGAAGATCCGCGAAGTGGCACTGTTTCCGATTCGGGCCGGGACGCTGCAGATCGGGGCCATGCGCATGGGATTCGATGGCCGAGGCTATCCGTCCGGCGGTCAGATGAAGGGCCTCGTGCGCCACAGCAATTCGCTCCAGGTGACGGTATCCGAGCCGCCGCTCGTCGGGCGTCCCCCCGGCTACCAGCTCGGCGACGTCGGCCAGTTCAGTCTCTCTGCCGCAGTCCAGCCCCGCGAAGTGAAGGTTGGGGAAGCCGTGTCCGTCGTGGTGACGCTGAGGGGCAGGGGCAACCTGCCCCAGACGTTGCGGACACCCGGGCAACGGGGGGTGGAATGGCTCGAGCCCTCGGTGGTCGAGGACATCCAGGTCGAGAGCTCCGGCTTGTCCGGCTGGCGGAAGTTTACCTACGTCGTGCGCCTGGACGAGCCGGGACGCGTCCGCCTGGGGGAAGTCAGGCTGCCCTATTGGGACCCGTGGGACAACGCGTACCACGTTGCCCGCACCGGACTTGGGATCGTGGAAGTGAGGGGCGAGCCGACCGCAACGGGGGAGCAGTCGGACGAACCGGTCGATCCGCTCGAGCAACTGACCCAGCCGCGCACGCAACTCGGCACCGGCCCGCAGCAGCCGTGGCGACCGGCAGACCGACCCTGGTTCTGGGCCGTCCTGGCGTTTGGTCCTACCAGCGTGCTGGTGCTGCGGGCGGGAGGTCGCCTCGGTCGCAGCTTGCGAAGACGGTGGCGTGAGCGGCAACTGGCTCACCAGGCCGTGGCGGTGCGAGCGCTCCGGCAGGCAGGGGAGGCGGCGCGGAACGGTGACGTCGGTTCGACTGCAAGCCAAGTCGAGCGCGCGCTGTTCACGGCGTTGGAAGGTGCGGTGGGTCTACGTGCTCGTGCAGTCCTGCGGGAGGAGCTGACGGCGCGCCTGCAATCAAGTGGCCTGTCCGAGGAGCTCGCCCACCAGGCCGTGGCGCTGCTCGAAGACGCCGACGCGGTCCGCTTCACCGGGGACGAGCCCAAGCTCTCTGCGTCCGAGCTCGTTCGTCGCGCCGAAGCGCTCGTCGAACGCTTGGGAAGGATCCGTCCTTCCAAGCCGCCACCTCGAGGGGACACATGACGTCCGCGAGCGCCGCTGGGATGATCGTGCTCTGCGTGGGGATCGCCGTCGCCCCGGGGACTGCGTCGGCAAACCAGGCGGTCGCGAGCTCGGCTTCCGTGGAGCACGCTTCGGCCGCCTCCCCTGGCGCCGTTGCGTCCCCGGACTCGCTCGCCCCCGGTTTCGCTCGCGGCGTGGAGGCACTCAAAGCGGGTGCCTTCCAGAAGGCCGTGGACGAATTCGAGCTGCTGGCGGACCGCGGTTTCACTCATCCCGATTTGAGCTTCAACCGCGGGGCGGCATACGTCGGGCGCGCGGGTTCGTCTGATGCGCGTCCGGGCGATCTGGGGAAGGCCGCGGCGGCATTCAGCGAGGTACTGTCCTTGCGCGGGGATGACGAAGTCGCCGAGGCTGCGCTCGACCGCGTGCGCAACGAGATTGCGCGCCGCCGCGCACGCGAGGGGGCTGCGCCGGTGGCAGCGCGACCTTCGCTCGGGCGCGCCGTGGTCGGGCTTCTGAGCGAGGGCACCTGGTGCGTTCTGGCGGCGGTGGGCTCGGTGCTCCTCACCATTGGCCTCGCGCTGCGGCTGTTCAGTGCGCGCTCTCCCACTCGATTGGCCGGGGCGGTTGCAGCCGCTCTGGGCGCGACCCTGCTGTTGCTCGGTGGGGGGCTGGGCGTCGCCGCGGACACCTTCCATCGCACCTCGACGCCCGCCGTGGTGGTCGTTGGCGAGGCACGGCTGCTCGACGCGAGCGGCGTGCCCGTTCGGCAGGTGGACGGCGTGCCCGAGCACGTTGCGATCCCGGAGGGGGCCAGTGTGTGCGTTCTCGAACGTCGGGGCAGCCTGGCCCACGTGGAGTGGGGCACGACGCGCGCCTGGGTGAATGGTTCGCAGATCCGTCTGCTGGCGACTCCCTAGACATTCAGGCCTGCCAGAAATATCAACTTCGACGCATCCGGCCCGGCGTCTGACCGAAGGGGCCAGGCATGACGCGAGGGTCTGGCCGCAGAATTCGCGACCGACGGGTGGGCTGGAGTGTGCTCGAGGTCGGCCTGGCGAGCTACATCTGGGTCGGTTGCGCACTCGAGTCCGAGGAATCCGGCTTCGGGACCCGCACTGCTGCGCTCGCCGTGGCCGGGCCCTGGCAGATCCCGCCCGAGGTGCGTGCGGCCGGAGACGCCGCCGAGGTTCCGTATGTCGGCGGTGGCGTGTGGCAGGGCGAGGAGGGTTGCTCAGGTCAGCTCACCGAGCACGCGGCGAATCTGCGCGAGCTACTGCTGTGGGCATTCCCCCAAATCGCGTTCATCAGCGACTACGCCTGCCGTCCCATTGGAACCAGCGAAGCTCGAACCAGCGTGCACGGCGTGGGGCGCGCGCTGGACTTGCACATTCCCATGGTGGCCGGGGGAGAGGCCGACAACGAGCTCGGAGATCCGGTGGGCAACTGGCTCGTCGAGAACGCCCAGGTGCTCGGCGTGCAGTACGTCATCTGGGATGGCTGGCAGTGGCGCTCCAACCTCGAGCCCGGCGCCAAGGATGGCCCGTACGGCGGCTCGAATCCGCACCGCGATCACTTGCACGTGGAGGTGACCGTCACCCCGCGCCCGGCACCGGCTTCCGACCCCGCACTCGATGAGCCCTGCAGTGCGCTGCCCCGGGAAGGCGGATCGATTGACGAGTCGGGACCCTGTGTCGCGCGGTACGGTCCGGACGAGTACTGGAGACTGGACGAGAGTGCCGGCTACGGCGGCTCACTCTACTGGACCAACGCGTTCACGAGTGACACGCCGAGCAACTGGGCGCGCTACACGCTGTGGTTCGAGGAGGCAGGGGACTACCTGGTGCGAGCGCACGTTCCGGCCGGCTATGGCTGTTTCGACGCGGTCCGGTACGAAATCCGGCATGCCGAAGAGCACGCGACCGTCATCGTGGACCAAGCGGCCTCCCCGGGCTGGGTGTCGGTCGGCACGTACTTCTTCACGGCGGACCAGGAGCAGTGGGTGGACGTGTTCGACGACACCCATTTCGAAGTCGACTCCGAGCGCCACGTGGTGGTGGATGCGTTGCGTGTGGACCGCGTGAAACGGCTGGCGGCCGAGGTGCCGAGGGCTCGGGAAGCGTCGCCCGAGCAGCGCTCGCCGACCTCATTCGCCTCCGAGGTGAGGGCCACGGAGGCATCGGTGGACGGGGACGAGCCTGCCAGTGCTTCGCCGGCCGTCTCCGGATCCACGCCAGCCGAGGGCACTGAGGCTGCCGGGTCGAGTGGCAATCGGTCGACCTGTACGGTGTCACCCGGACGGTGCCGCGCTGCGCCTGGTACGCTCGGCCTGGGCGTCCTGCTGGCGTGGTTGCTGCGACGCATGCGACGCGAAACGTCCCGCGGCGGCCCCAGCTCGAAGCACGCATGCTGGGTTGCCCAGAGGCGGAGTTGGTCAACCGTCGCTTGGCCGCAGTCTTCACCGAGGCCCCGCGGTGGGTCCGCGAATTGGACGAAGGGAGGCTAGACGTCCAAGCCGAGCTCCGGGATGTGGAGGCGACCCTGTGCTGTCGCCACGGACGCGTACCGGTGCTTCGCCGTGCCCGCTACGGCCCGGGGCGCTCGTCTTCTCGGGCCGGCGAAGTCTGGGTCGGGCCCTCCTCGGGCGGAAGCTCGGCTGTCTCTTCCAGATCCTCTTCGGGATCCGGGCAGTCTTCTCCGGTGTAGCCCTCTTCTCCCTCCGGGATGCGACAGGGGTGCACCTCCACCCGACGCACGCGCGGGTTGTACACGACCCGACGCTTCTCCTCGCGTTTCGAGCCGTCCGCAAACGTGATCACGCGCGCCACCACCACGGTCCACCCCAGCGCGCCTGCTTCCTTGACCTTCTCCTCGTCCGGATCGAGCTCCGGGTTGGCTATCAGCTCGACCGGGGGCTCCTTGATGTTCGTCCGGCGTGAGACCTTGGCGCGGACCTTGCGGCCGCCATTGTCGCCGTACAGCTTCACTCGAATGAAGGTCTTTCCGTACTCGCACTTGATCAGCAGCCCCGCCTCCGTGTCATTTCGGAAAATCAGGTCTGGTTTGGGGTACGACAGGGTGGCTTCGTGCCCCATGGGGTAGCGGGCGAAGTAGTAGGTGTGCGGTTGGCGCTCGATGATGTCGTAGCCGCCGTGGAACACCGCGTTGAACATCGTGGTCGCGAATTGGCTGATGCCGCCGCCGATGGTGTCGACCATCTCGCCTTCCTCGATGGTGGGGGCGGGCACGAAGCCGTTCTTTCGCGTTCGGGGCCCGACTCGCTCGTTGACGCTGAATGTCTCTCCCGGCTTGACCAGCGTCCCGTCGAGGAGATCGGCGATGCGATGAATGTTCTCGACACGGGGTCGGCAACAGGGGTGGTGGGTCGTGAACGAGGAGACCAGACCGCGCACTCCCAAGGCAACGGCGTCATCGATCTGCAGCTTGGGCTGCTCCGAGCGGTCCAGCGGCAAGAGACCGATGCGACTTGGCGCCTGCGCCGCCTGCAACAGTGCGACAGCCACCATCTTGCTACGCAGTCGGATGGCAGGCTGTCCCGGCACCACAGTCACTCGTTTCGGCGATAGGGGCGCAAAGGTGGCGTCCACCGGGTCATGCTCGATCTGCTTGCGGCTCGCAGCCAGGACGCTGTCCAGGCGCGCGCCATCGAGGTAGAGTTCCAACTCGGCGGGGGTCGAATGGCTGCGCCGGGTGCCGAGCGCGCTGGCCAGTTGCTTCGGCCCGAGCTCGATCCGATGGGAGCCGTCTGCAGAGACGAGCCGGATTGGTCCGGATAGGACTTTCCTCGCGCGCTCGACCGCACGATCGACCGTGGGCCGCCGGAGGCTGGGCGCGACGCGCACCAGGGGCACTTCGACGACCTTGCGTCGCTCCTGGAGCAGTGCGTCCAGGAGCAAGCGCTGCAGGGCGTCTTGATCCACCGTGTGGCCGACGCGGGGATAGTCTGGCACGACGGATCGACCTTCGACCGCGATGCCACCCGAGAACGGCGGATCCTGGATACCGGTCCGCTCCCACGCCGAGACGGCCGTCGCGAGCTTGGCCTCGTCCAGCGCAGCACTGGCCTGCAGTTGCTGTGGCGAGAACCACCGTTTGACCCACCAGGCCAGTTGCTCGAGCGGGCCGGCGTCCCGGCCTGCGCCGAGCGCCAGATCCACCGTCGATTCCACCGACAATCTGAAACCGACCGATGCCGGTTCCACCTCGATCAGCTCCGTGCCGATCCGAATCCGCGCTGGCGTGGCGCGCAACCGAACATCCAGCTGCGTGATGGCGTCCGAAGCCTGACTTCGGTCGAGGCCGGACAGGGCGACTTCTCCCACCCACACGCCGCGGAGTACCTTGCCGGCGTGCAGTACTCGGTCCAGCACGACTGGCAGCAGCAGGAACGATAGGATCAGTGCGGAGAGCGCGACCGCACGTCGCGCGCGGCTTCGGAGAAGGCGACGAAGTGTTCCTGCCGAGGTGGCGTCTGCTTCCCAGGTGGGGTTGGGTGGGGGGCTCTCGCTGGAGGTCATCGTCGGTTCCCCAGACTCAGGCGGCCCGGGGCACTGGGCCCTGGTTTCGCGCGTACGAGCCGCCACGGCGAGCGTCGTCGCAAGCTCGAACCTACTCTCTTCCAGTCCCCACCGGAGCACCGTTTCCACGGGCCATCCGCGAGTCGCGTCACCCGAACCGATCTCGACTCTCCCGCGCCCTCTGCCCGTGCTAGTAATTGTGCGGTGTGGGTTAGACGCTCGGCCATTCGTCCGGTCCCCCCCTACTCCAGAGTGAGTGGTCGGGATCTGGAGTCCGTTCGGGAAAGCCTAGGCGAGGACGACGACGAAGCTCGCGCTCAGCTGGACGCAGCTTTCGAGCGTTTCGAGCGGGCGCAGACGACTTTGGCCTCGTACGTTGCCAGTACGTTGAGTCGTCCCCTGGACGAGACGGCCCTCGCCCTCGGCTACTTTCTGACGCTGGCGGTTTGGATGGCCTTCGAAGTCGCCCACGGGGAGCACGTGGACGAGGTCAGCGAAGAGGAGATCGAGGCCACCGAGGAACTGCTGGCGTTGGATGAGCAACTGCGGCGGGCCGACCCCGCAGAAACCCTCGACAGCGACGACGTCGTGGCCATGCAGCAGCCCGATTTGATGCAGTTCGTGCATGAGCATTTGGACCTCACGCTCGATACCCATGCCGAAGCCATCGACGTGGACGACGTGCACACCGTGTATCGTCTCGTGCTCGTGGAGGTGCTCGGGCTGTCCTACTCGGTGCGCCGCCCAGCGGGCTATCCACTCAGCAAGATCGAGATGCTGGCGTGACGGCCTCGGTGCCCTGGCTCCGGTCGCCCCTGGGACCGCAGACCCAGGCGCCGTAGGCGGTTTCTGCCCCCGTTTTGGCGGGCGGCGAATGCGTGCCATACTCTCGTCCAGCGTCTGGAGTAGCCATGAGGCCAGCCAATCACGGACTGGATGACGTCGAGTCTCGTCGCACCGTGCGAGCGCCGCGACTGCTCTTCGTGGACGACGATCCGTACGTTCTCGAGAGCATCCGTCGCCTGCTGGGGTGCCTGCGACCGAGTTGGAAGGTCTCAGGTGCCACCCATTCCGGAGCCGCCATGGCCCGACTGCTCTGCGACGAATTCGACGTCGTCGTCATGGGTTTGACCATACCGGGCATGAACGCCTTGAGCACGCTCGAACGAATCGCTCGCCGCCAGCCAGCGGCAGCGCGGGTGGTGTTTTCGTCACACGTGCGTGCTGCGAATCGTGATCCCGCTTGGCGATGGGTCCAGCACCGCTTGGCGCAACCCGCCACTGCCGGGCAACTCCTTCACGTCCTGGACGCAGCGCTGCCAGCGGCGCTCAGAGGCCAGACCGACGCCGCCGCAGGGTGACCGGACCGCCCGCGCGAGCTTCGGCCTGACTTCACTGCGCGGCGCGAGCGGCCTGCGCGGCCTGCAATCTCTCGCCGATGATGCGACGCAGTGCAATCAGGTCGTAGCGTGCAGGGCGGTCGCCTTCGGGCATGGCAGCCACCTCCTGGGCGATCTGGTCGGCGTGGTGGAGCGGGCGCTCCGGGACCTTCAGCGCCTGCCCCAGCTTGGTCAGCGCGGCGGTCTCCGTGTCGGTGACCTTGCCGTCGAGTCGGGTCATCCAAGCAGCGATCGCGTACACGAACAACCGATCCTCCTTCGACATGTTGCGACGATCGATCACGCCGATGTCGACCGGTTCCTTGGTTGCCTTCTCGATCTCCTCGATCTGCTCGAGTTCGAGGCCCTCTTCGAGGGCGGTTCGCACGATGGCGTCGGCTTCTTCCGGATCCAGATTTCCGTCCGCCCACCCGATGGCAGCCAGAGCAATGTAAACGTCCTGACCCAGACGGGGCTTCTCGTCGGCCATATCAACCTCCAGGGGTGGGGTCTTAGCAGTACCGGCGCGCGAGCGATAGCTCGCGCGTCTCCATATTCCCTTCCGTCCCCTTCTTCTGTACCACCCCGATCCGCGCCCCAGCAGGTTTCCACGGGTGACCCGCCCAGACGCGTTTCTGCAGGTGACCCTCGGATACCCGCCAGCTACGCTCCCGGAGCCGTGGGCTACATCCACCACATCGGTGTGGACGAGAACGGGCTCGGAGCCCGGCTGGGACCGCTCATCGTCACGGCCGTCATGGCGCGCGTGGGCCCGAAGGGGCACCGTTGGTGGGAGCAGGCACTGCCCGACGAGTTGGCTCGGGACCTCGATGATTCGAAGCGTTTGGTCTCCCACGCGGACGTGCGGTTGGCGGAAGCCTGGACGCGCGCTTTGGCCGGTTTGCATGCCCGATCTCCGAGCGAGCTGTTCCGTCGGATTTCACTCGAAGGTGAGCCGAGGCTCACCCAGCCTTGCCCGGCACGTGTTCGCGCGCAGTGCTGGAACGCAGACGGCGAGGAGTTCCGAGCGTCGCAGGCCGTGCTGGAGCGCATCACGGGTCATGTGCAGCGCTTGCGAGCCAACGACCTGGACGTGTGCGAGGTGAAGACCAGCGTGGTCTGTGTGCGGCGCCTGAACCAAGGTCGGCGTCGCGGCCACAGCCGCTTCTCCATGGACCTGTTTGCCATGGAAGAGCTGATTTTGACCCTGCGCGAGGCGGCCGGTAGCGATGTGCGTGCCGTGTGCGGGAAAGTGGGTGGGATCGGCGACTACGGCAAGTTCTTCGGTCCCCTGGGCGGGTGCCTGCACGTGGTCCTGGAGCGCTGTCCAGAACGAAGTGCCTACCGATTCCCCGGCCTTGGCGAAATCTGCTTTGTGCGAGACGTCGACGCTGCCGACCCGCTGGTGATGCTGGCGTCACTGGTGGGCAAGTACGTGCGCGAGCTGTTGATGGCGAGAATTGCCCGCCACTACTCGGGCCACTGGGAAGAGAGCGCGCTGCCCAGCGGCTACCACGACCCGCGTACGGCGCGCTTCGTGTCCGCCATCCAGGCCGTGCGCCGTCGTCGTCGGGTGCCCGACGACTGCTTCGAGCGGGAGCGCAGCGAGTGAGCGTTGCCCCGCGTTTGGCGCGGCACGGGCGCTTCCGTATAATGGCAGCGTGAGCAAGTCCCAGGCCGGGGGGGGAAAGGCGCGACCGATTCCATTCGGCCCGTTCTTGCTGGAGCGTCGGATCGCGGTGGGCGGGTCTGCCGAAGTCTTTCTGGCGCGCCCCCGGGCCGGGGACCTGCCGGCACCCCGACTGGTGGTCAAGCGCCTCGTGCTGTCGGCGCGGCAGAGCGCGGACTTCGACGTGCTGGAGCGAGAGGCCAGGTTGCACCAGGCGGTGAGCCATCCCAACGTCGTCAGGGTCTTCGGGGCCGGCCTGGTGAATCAAGAGCCCTACATTGCCATGGAGTACGTCGACGGAGTCGATGTCTACCGGCTGCTCAGGCGTTGCGAATCCGAGCGTCGCGACGTCCCTCCCGGGTTGGCCGTCCACATCGCGCGTCGGGTTTCCGCTGCGCTCGACAGCGTGCATGAAGCGAGGGACGAGAACGGCGAAGCGCTCAACATCGTCCACCGTGACATCACCCCGTCCAACATCTACCTGTCCGCGGCGGGAGAGGTCAAAGTCGGGGACTTCGGCATCGCTCGAGCGAGTCAGCCGGAGCGTCCCGAGCGGCGTCAGCCCTCGGGGGGACTGAAAGGCAAGTTCGGCTATCTGGCACCCGAGCAGGTGGCGGGTGAGCCGTTCGACTACCGCGCGGACTTGTTCTCTTTGACCGTGGTGCTGGGTGAGATGCTCATCGGCGAGCGCATCTTTCCCGGCAGCGGGCAATTGGCGGTGCTGCTGGCGATCCGGGACGTGAACATTCAGCCGTTGCGGCGCGCGGTGGGCCATCTGCCCGGTGGACTCTTCGAAGTCTGCGAGAAGGCATTGTCCCGCAATCCCGACGATCGCTACCAGAGCGCGCGGGAGTTGAGTGACGCGCTGGCTCCGTTCGACCTTCCCGAGCATCGCGGCCGTTCCATGCTCGGCGAATGGGTGGTCTGGGCGCGCGACTCGAGTCGGCTGGTGCGCCGACTCGAGGGCAGGATCCGTGACTCGGTGCAGCGGCTGCGTGCGGTCCGTCTGGCCGCCGCCACGCCATCAGCCGGGGTGCCGGTGGCTCAGAGGCATCCTCCACCCAGGCCCGAGCCGGTAGCGGCGGAGGTCACGCCCAAGGTGCGTCGGGCTGGCCAACCGGGTGTCGAGACGGTCGCCTTTTCCACACTTCTCGAGATGCTGGCCACGGGCGAGTTGAGCCGCAATGACGAGGTGGCGCTGCTGGACGACGAGTTCCAGCAGATCGGCGAGATTGACGAGTTGGCCCGGCACCTGCTGCCTTCGACCACTGCCACCACCTCGACGTTGTTCGAGCCCGGAGTGCCCGACTACCAGGCCAAGCTCGACGACACCTCGATGCTGGAGATACTGGCGCGCATGCGACGAGGCCGCGAGTCCGGCGCCGTCTTCGTCGAGCGTCGAGACGCGAAGGGCCCCAGGCGCAAGGAGATCTACCTTGGGCGCGGGCGGCTGCTGCACGTGGCCTCGTCCGAACGCAACGAGCTACTGGGCGAGTACCTCATTCGCCGGGACGCTTTGACTCGGAAGCACCTGGATGCGGCTCTCGGGATCCTCGCCATCGAAGGGGGGCGACTCGGGGACACGCTGATCAGCATGGGGGCCGTGGGTGCGATGGACGTGTTTCGGGCTATCCGAGATCAAGGGCGCGATCGCGTCGCCGCCCTGTGTGGCTGGCGGAGCGGATCGGTCACCTTCTACCGGGGAAACCGTCCCAACCACGTCGAGTTCCCGCTCGATCTAGACCTGGCCAGCCCCATGATGGCCGGCGTGATCGTCGCGTCGCGGGGCGCGCCGAGTGACCTGCTTCCCGGTGACGAGACTCGACTGGAGCCCGGGCCCAGAGCGTACGCGGCGTTGGACGCTGCCGAGAAAGGTACGGCTCCGGTCTCCCTGCAACTGATCCCCGATCTGGTCAGAGGCTCAGACCGCATCACGGTTCAGCAGGCGCTGGTCTTGCTGACCAGGCCACACGAGGGCCGTGGCGTTCGCGCCGTCGGCCAGAAGGAAGCCGCCGCCGCTCTGGTCGCGGCGCGTGCACTGGGATGGGTCGCGTTTCCGGACCCGCCCATGGTCCGGCGCATGAGCGTTTGAGGCCCGCGGCTACGGCTGGGTGCAGATGACCGGCTCGCCTGCCGCAAAGATGGAAAGGTCCATGCAGCCCCAGCCGTCGGGACAGACATCCGTATCCTCGGGTGGCACGCAGCCCGTGGCCGTGCAGTACCCGACTGCTTGCCCCGGCTGCAATGCGCAGTAGGGGACCGGAGCGGCACAGTCGTTCTGCTCGGCACAGGGATCGCCGAAGTCTGCGACCCGACCGCCGCCGTTGCCGCCCGCTCCGCCGCCTCGAGGATTGCCGGCTCCTCCGGCTCCCGACGCCCCCGAGTCACCGGGGCTATCCTCGACGACGGCCACGCAGGCACCGTCCTGCAGCTCCTGACCGGAGTCACACGGATCGTCGTCGTAGCAGCCCACCAGGGCCAACGTGCTCGCCGTGAGCACCAACCACCGGGCCATCATGCTGCCATCCCCTTTGCCATTGATGTGCCGTCCCTATGCTGCCTTCCGACGAGCCATGAATCCGCTCAGAACGCCATGACGAAGCGGATGTCGGTGAAGTGGAAATTGTCCTGATGACCCCGGTCATCGAAGTGGAGGTAGCCGTGCTGTGCCTTGAGCTGGGCCGCCTCGTTGAAACGTACGTTGAGCCCTCCCGAGTAGGTGCGCACGTCGTCCAGCCCGTCCAGCCGCTGCTCGAGGTAGACGTAGGGCTCCAGACCCAGCCACGGCAGCTGGTACGCCACCAACCCGTAGAGGTTGTAGCGGTAGAAGTCGGGCTTGCCGGCACCGGGGCCGTACTCGTCGCGCGCCCCCTCTTGGTAGGCGCGTCGGTGCACGACGCCCTCGGCGCGAAAGCGAAGCGCGCCAAGGTCCGTGGAGGCGTCCGCTCCCAGGGCGTACTCGTCGTACACGACGGTATCCTCTGCGATCACCTGCATCGGATTGACCCCGACCAAGGTCTTGGCCTTCTCCGTGTACGACCCGCGGTAGCCGGAGGCCCCCAACGTGAAGCTGTTCTGGTCTTCGAACCGCGCGAACAGCCGTCCACCGAAAGCCTTCTCCTCGGTTTCATCGATCTGTGCGGGCGTGCGCCCGTTGGACACCGTGACGTGGTAGCCGAACTCCCAGTAGCCGGTCGGTACCGAGCCCAGGATCTGCAAACCCGTCTGGTGCGTGGGGAAGTACTCCTGAGCGAAGAAGTCAGGCAGGGCCAGCGAGATCAACGTGGGCGTGCCGTGGTCGACGTTCCAGATACCGTAGGGAGTGAGCCAGTAGCCGACCCGCACCCGGAACGCGTCGTAGTCGTTCCACTCGACCCACGCGCGTTCGAGCACGGTGCCGCCCCACGCCACTTGATTCCTCCCGGTGGGGCTGTTGATGTCGTAGACGGTGTTGTTGGTCCGCTGGAAGGTGGAGCCGGATTCCGAGCCGTGGGGATAATGGGTGAGGCGCACCTCGGTGAGGGCTCGAAATCCCGGGAGCGGTCGCGCATCGAAGTACAGATTGACGTTGCCCATCGCGAAGGTGGACGCGTCGGACATGATGTTGGCCCAGGACGCACCGTCGCGAATCCAGGTCTTCTTGAAGCCCATGTCGCTGAAGCCGTAGATGCTCAGGCGAGTGCGAGCAGCCTCGGTTTCTTCCGCCTGGGCGCTGGCGTGGTCGAGGGCCGCTTCGGCCGTGGCGGCAGAGTCCTCGGCCGCTTGCTGCAGCTCGTCCAGGCGCTGCTGTTGCTGCGCGAGCTGTACCTGCTGCTGCTCGACGCGTTGCTCCAGGCGGGCCGCCGCCGCCGCTGCTTGCTCGGCGGCGGCCTTGGCCTCTGCGGCTTCGCGGGCGCTGTCCGCGGCAGCCTTTTCGGCTGCGTCGAGAGCGGTGGCCTCGGGCGTGGTCGGTTCCGGCTCGTCTGCCGGCTGCGCCGCGGCGTGACCGCCACCAAGCAGAGTGACGAGGGCCAGCAGCCCTCCGGCGTGCCGCCTCGGCCGTGACCGGAGTGGGTGGCGGATGGCTGCCGTCTCCTGCTCTGCCTGCATCATGCTCGACCGAACGGCAATCGCTGCGTCGTGGTTAAGGCGCCGAGAGCGAATCCGGCGGGTCACGCCCTCGCCGCTAGCTTCTCGGCGGTCGCGACCAGGAGGTGGGGCTTGAACGGCTTGACGATCCAACCCTTGGCGCCGGCCTGCTTGGCGCGCTCGATCATTCCCGGCTGTCCCTCGGTCGTGAGCATGACGATCGGGATGTCACTGGTGGCGGCCTGCTTGCGGGCCTTCTCGAGCATCTCCAGGCCGTCCATGTTCGGCATGTTCACGTCACAGATGACCAAGGAGAGATCTGGATGCTCTGCCAACTTGTTCAGTCCATCGATTCCGTCGATGGCGTCGATGGTCTCGAACCCCGCTTCATCCAGTGCCAGGCGTACCTGTTGCCGTACCGACGCGGAATCATCGACCACCAGAACCTTTCTGCTCATCACGTTACCCTCCTCGGCGAAGCCGGGACGAAAGGCACAGCCGTGTAGGCCGAAACGGCCAGCACGCTTGCGGTTGCAGCCTTGGCTACGGCCGGTGCCGGCGGGGCTTAACCCTTCCGTGGCCCGTGGGCGGTGCCACGCAACGGGGTTAAGTCGGTGTGCCTGTGACCGTTACCGCGAGACGTGAGTCCGGCAATTGACAACACCGAGGTCCTCGGGACCATCGTTCGCGAAGTCACTCCCCAGCTCTTTCAGGCCTATGGCACTCGTCTCACCCCCGAGGCCGAAGGCGAAGCCGACCCGGGGACCGAGCAGCTCGAACTCGCTGGCGTGCTCGGCTTCGTGGGAGACAAGCTCCACGGGACCATCACCTTGGCGACCTCCCGCGACGTCATGCAGGGCGTGATTGAGAACGTACCTGGCGTCGAGAGTGTCGAGGATTGGCTGGCTGAGCTCACGAACCAACTGCTCGGTCGGGTGAAAGGCAGACTGCTGCACTGCGGTGCCCCGGTGTTCTCCAGCACACCGGTGGTCGTCGCTGGGCACGAGTTGGAAGTGAAGATGGGGCGGCATACGGTCAACTGTCGGCACCAGTTCAAGGCGGAGTTCCGCGCGGAAAGCGGCACGGTGCAGGTTTGGCTCGGCGCAGAAGTCGAGCGCGGCTTCGCGCTCAACGAGCGCGCGGGGGGCGAGCGTGGCGCAGAGGAAGGCGACCTGCTGCTGTTCTGATTCGTGGTGGGCCGCATGGGGCGGAGCCCCGGTGACGCGTACCAGCTGGTCGCGCAGCCCGATCACGCGGCGGTGGACGACTGCGCCGGCGCCCGTGACGTCGGAGTCTCATTGCGGGACGCGCACCGTAACCTGCGACGATTGAGGTCCACTTGACCCCCGGCCGCCGTGACCCAGGAGGGATCTGTGGATGCCGCATCCCGTACACCGAGTATGCGGAGGCAGCCCATTCCGGCCGACACGGTGGGGCAATGGCCCACCCTTGCTCGGAGTTCGGGCCGGGCAGTGTGAAGAAGATGGAGCAACGTC
>CAZSVU010000087.1:0-26585 GCA_964610275.1 uncultured Polyangiaceae bacterium
AACGCTAGTCGGCGATAGCTTGAGCTACGGAGGATGGCGTGCGCCCTCACCCGGTCGGGGGCGCACGTCATCCGGAGCCCATTTAGCGCCGGGAACTAAGTAGGGGAGTGCGAGCGGTGATTCAGCTTTGAGCGCGATCGGATGAGGTCCAGCGCCAGCGTTCGAGTCGGCGCGAGAGCTCGGCCAGGCCGACGTCCTGCGCCAGGGCTTCCGCCAAGCGCGGCGGTGGGATGAAGTGGCGTGCTCGGGACAGCACGCTTCGGCAGAGCGCGGTGGCCAATCGCGCGTGCTCCTGAGCGACCTGCTCGGTGGGGGCACGCGTGGCGCCTTCCAGGTCGACCAGGTACAGACTTCCGTTCGCCAACAGATCGAAACGTCGCGGATGCGCGTCACGAAGACGAAGCCCCGCGCCGGCCAGGGCTGCGAGTACGAGCACACCGTCGGCACAGGCACAGAGGGACGCTTCTCTCGTCAGCCCACCCCGCCGCTCCAGTGCTTGGGCGAAGTTTCGGCCCGGGTGCGGCAGCACCAGGTACGGGACGCCGCCCTGCCCCTGCCCTGAGAACAGGACCGGGGCAACTCCGGGCAGAGACAGCTCTTGGTGCCACCCTGAGAGCTCGTCGTGACGCGCACGTTCCTCAGCGCTGCCCGCGACCACCCAAACCGGGTGCACCCCGCGCACCCACCAACCAGCGTAGCGCCGATCCGGCTTGAGGGAGACGGGCCCGTTGGGCAACCGGGGTAAGGCCACCTCGTCGAGTCGTGGCGCTGCGAGCAATTCCAGCCAGTGTTTGGGCCACGGCAGATCCGGGCGGTCTTTGCTGAGCGATTCGAGTGACCGCTGGGCTTCTCGCTCCTCACCGGCCTCGAGGAGGTGCCTCACGAGCTGCTGCGCCAGGTCCGCGTGGACGGACCGGTCGTGGCTGAGGCTCCGCAGCAGCAGCTTGAGCCCCTTGTGGGCGGGGTGGTCGGCGGCTGCGCAGCTCTGGAGCCCGAGTTCGAACAATCGGCGCCGAATTTCGGTGGAGTACCCCAAGAGCAGCTTCTCATCCCCGGCCAACAAGAGATTCACCCCGGCGGCCAGCACGCTTGCCTCGTAGTCATTCCTGCGACCACGGAGCACGACCGCCTGGACCGCACGTAGCGGTACGACGAAGCGCGCCAACTCGCCGGGCAAGCTGTCTGCCGATTCGTCGAAAGCCTGGCGAAAAGTCCGGCCCTCGAGCAGGCCGAGCAGCAACTCGGGAAAGTGATGCTCATCGAACAGCTCGACGATTAGGTCGAGCACCCGGCGCATCTGAGCGCGGGACACCTGTGCAAAGTCGATCCGCTCCAGGCCACGAGCCAGCGCTGCGATGGCGGCGGTCTGCGACGCGGAGCGCTTGACGCACTCGAGATACAGCAGGACGTACTCCAGGTCAGGACAGATGCGCAGTACGCCCTCGACCAGCCGCGTGGCATCAGCTGGCTCAAGTTGGTCAACGGCCCAGCAGACGCGGGCGCGATCGATCTTCGAAAACAAGTGCTGACACACGCCGCGGGAAGTCGGCTCGCGGGCCTCGTTCACCAACAGATCTTCGGCGGCGTTCAGCCGCAGGCGGAGAACCTTTCGGTATTCGCGCAGGAAGCGAGAGTGCTGGCGAAACTCCGCGACTTCGCCCGGCGTCAATGGCTCATCCATCGACTTGGCAAGCTCACTCGGCTTGGCGCTCGCGATGACTGCAGCCGGGGAAGCGGGTCGGTTCGGCTTGCGCCGGCGGCGCCGGCGCCGCCGGCCGTCCCGATCGGGAGGTGCGGAGTGGTTCGGATTCGAGTCGGCCGGGTTCATCTACTGGGCCAATAAAATCAAAAGATGCGGCGTGTCAAACCAGGGTATCATTCGGCCCGCTGGCAGCTGAACCGAGAAGTGATGACCTCCGAGGACGAACTAGTCGAGCTGGACAAGAGAGCTGCCCGGGTCCTGGTGGTCGAGGACGACGCATCGGTGCTGAAGCTGTTCGTCCGTTCCCTGAAGGAGGCTGGCTTCCGGGTGGAGGGCGCCGACGACGGTGCGGCGGCCAAGCGTCTGTTTGGCGGGACTCGATACGACGTCGTGGTGAGTGACATCAACCTTCCCGGCCTGACCGGCATCGAGCTACTTCGGGATCTGCGTCGGGTGGACCTCGACGTTCCCGTGGTGCTGGTGACCGGGGAGCCCAACCTCGCTACGGCGATGAGTGCTGTCGAGTACGGGGCGTTTCGCTACTTGGCCAAACCGGTCGACTGTGACGGGTTGGTGGACGTGGTCCGAGAGGCTTCGCGCCTGCGGCGCCTCGCCGGCGTCCGCCGACAGCTCCTGGCGCATGCGGGGGACGCGGCGCGGCAGGTGGCGGACCGCGCGGGACTGGAGGTTCGCTTCGACCGTGGCCTGGAGAAGCTCACCATGGCCTTTCAGCCCATCGTCGACCTGACCGAGCGTACGGTGTACGGGTTCGAAGCGCTGGCCCGTTCTCGCGAACCGGCCATGGCGCATCCGATGGCGCTGATTGACGCAGCGGAGCGCCTGGACCGCGTCACTGAATTCGGACGCGCAGTGCGTCGCACCGCCGCGGCGGCATTCCGGCACGCGCCCCAGAACACACTGCTTTTCGTCAACCTCCACGCGCGCGAGTTGGAGGACGATTCCCTGACTGACCCGGCTTCGCCGCTGGCTCCCATCGCAGAGCGCGTTGTGTTGGAGGTGACCGAAAACGCGCGTTTGGAGCAGGTCGCCAACCTGCCGCACAGGGTGGAGCGGCTCCGGTCAATCGGATATCGCATTGCCCTGGACGACATTGGTGCTGGCTATGCCGGACTGGCCAGCTTCGCGATGCTCCAGCCGGACATCGTCAAGCTCGATATGGGCTTGGTGCGGGACGTCCACCTGGATCACACCAAGCGCAAGCTGGTTGGGTCGGTCATGCGCCTGTGCTCCGAGTTGGGCATGCTGGTCATCGCCGAGGGCGTGGAGAAGTCGGCGGAGCAGGAAGCGCTGACCGAGATGGGTTGTCGTTTCTTCCAGGGCTTCCTGTTTGCCAAGCCGGCAGTCGAGTTCGCGATCTTGGATCTCGGCTGATCCCGAGTTCGACTCGGGCTTGCTGCCCCTGATCGCTACAGGGGCAAGCGGTACTCGACGCCGAGCGCGAAGCCGCCTGCGTTGCCCCGGAGTGCGCCGTTCAGCTCGGAGTGGAAGTAGCCGAGTTTTCCCCCGATCTGACCTGGCCCGAGTGGGTAGAGGGCGCCGAACGACGGCGAAACGGTGAATGCAGTCTGTGCCTCGCGGATCTCGCCGGACGACTCGGACGAAACTCGAGTGCCCACCAGCGAAGCCCCGACCGCGATACCCACGTGCGGCGTCAGGGGATACCAAGGCAGCTCGTACGTCAGCGCCGCCAGCAACGGGACCGCCGAGACGCGCGCACTCACACGCTCCTGGTTCTGGGCATCGGCTTCCGCGAAGCTGCTCCAGTAGTAGCCCGCTTCCAATCCGGCAACGAATCCGTCGTCGAGCAAGGGCAGGCGAATCCACATCCCGGCCCGCGCGAGGGGAGACGATATCTTGCCAAAGTTGGTCAGGTAGCCCAGATGCGCCGTGGCCAGCAGGCTGCCTGGCGAGGTCAGTTGGACGACCACTTCCCCGCGGGCGCCGCTCCCGTCGTCGCGGACGATGATGCGGTCGGCACCGAGCACTTGGTCCGGGGAAGTGTAGCGAGCGGTGAAGACGCCGGGTTCCGTCCGGGTGAACGTGCCGACGCTGCCAACAGCCGACGCCACGAGGTTGGCATCAGAGACCGCATTGCCGAACTGGTCTGCTGCTCGGACCGTGATCACGGCACCGGAGTGGCCGTCTGCCGGCATCCGCGCCCGGTCCAGAGTCATTTCCAGTCGGTTGACGGGACCGGGCTGGAGGCGCAGTTGCTGGGTGGCCGAAAGCGGCTTGTGGCCCAGGCTGCGGACGGTCAGGGTGGCTGTGCTGCGACCTTCGAAACCGTCGGGCAGGGTCCAGCTGGTTTCGTACTCGGTGGTCGCTACGGGCCGCAGGTCATCGACCTGACCGAATTCGGCAATGATTCTGAGGGGTACCTTGCCAGGCTGCCGCTTGCCGGGAAACGACAGCGCCACCCGCACTCCTACGGGCTTCGTCGTGCCCGCGACATAGGAGTCGTTCATGAGCGTAACGGTCAGCGCGGTCGGCATTTCTCCTGGAACACGGCTCGCGCACTGCGCGTCGGATTCTTCCTCGTCCGTGACGGCCGCAGAGAGCTCCACCTCTTGCCCGACTTGGGCGTCGTCGGGAAAGACGACCGACGCTCGGTAAACGCCGGGAGATATCATCTCCGGCGTCGGCAGCGACCCCAGTGAAGTTTCCGCCTGCACTGCCAGATCTGCTCGTGGTCGCCCCCGCCGGTCCACCGTGAAGTACCAGATTCCGCCGGCCTCGGGGGGGCACAACGCGAACGTGCGGCGGAACTCCGGGGTGCCGAGCTTGAGCGGCACGGCGCCCACGTTGCCTGCGCTATCCCGGGCCAGGGCCTGTGCCTTGGCAACCCCGGGAGGCACCAGCACGCGCAGCTCAGCATTGCCCTGCCTGTCGGTGCGAACGGGACCAAACTCCTCGCCGGCCACTTGGACCCGCACCGGGGTATTGGGCTCGCTGCGGGCGGAGACCAGAGGTCGTCCCACCAGCTGAATGGTGGCCCAGTCGAGCAGCCCTCCGTCCTCGCTATGGGCCACGACGATCGCAACCTGAGGGAACCGCTCCTCTGGCGGTCGGAAGGTCGCGTGCAAGATGCCGTCCGAACCGAGCTCCGGCGCGGTGATGGATCCGGCGCTGACCGCCAGTGCGATCGGCACCCCGTCCCGGCTGCGCAGTGAGATAGGTGCTTCGGGATGGTGACCGAGAATCAAGCGCTTGGGGACGTGCAGGTCCAGCGGTCCGCCCGTGGCGGTCTGGCCCACGCGGCCCACGCTTGGGGAGACCATGATCTCCAGGGGGGGCGCCGTGGCGTGCGGTCGGACTTGTTCGGCCTCCACCAGGACCCGAGTCTCTTCGACCACGCGCGGGGGGACGAAGTCGAACTCGAACCGGCCCGCCCCGGCCGCGCGAAGCTTGCTGACTTTGCCTGCGCTCGTGCGGACCTCGAGATTTCCGGGCTGTGCAGCAGCGGACGGAGGAGTCACCTGCAACGTGAGCCGTATGGGTGAGGCGCCGTCCCCTTGCGCTGTGGCCGGGCCCGTGAGCTCGAGAGCATCCTTCGCCCAAGTCGGGCCGGCGACCGTCAGTCCGACGCAGACCGCGGCCAGCAGCATCCATAGCCGGAGGGCAGGCGCAGCAGGCATTCAGACGTACGCTACCACCCGCCGCCCGAGGTCTGTCACCAAAGCGTTGTCGGCGGCAGTGCCGGTCGATCGAGCTGCCGAGGACGGGTTGGCCGCTTGGCCGACCGGTGTCCCGCGGCTCAAACGAACCCAAGCGCCTACACGCCGGCGCGGCTCTGGGTCACTCGCAGCAGGCGCCGACTGCAGCATCGGGGGAGCGCAGATGTACCGAACATTCTCCTCATGGTCCGCTCGATGAGCGGACGGTCTGGGCGAGGGGTCTGGGGAATATGCCGAAAGACAACAGGAATTCCAGCTGGGCTGGCTTGGGCCGCCCCTTCGAGGTTCTGCGATCCCTCGTGCCGGTGGCTGCTCGCAAAACCGTTCGAGAATCGCGGTCGCTGATTTAGTAGGCTGCGATTGGAGGCAAGGTGCCCGTGTCTTCCCGAGTGCTCGTCATCGAAAAGGAGCCTGTGGTCCGCGAGTTGCTCGCCGAGTTGCTCGAAAACGGCGAGCGTGACGTGCTGCGCGCCGCCACTGCGGCGGAGGCGCTGCAGCACGCGGAGAGAAGCGGACCGATTCAAGTGGTCTTGACTGAACGCGACCTGCCGGATCGGAGCGGTCTGGAGCTGGTCCGCAGTCTCAAGGAGCGAGACCCCTCCACCGAAGTGCTGCTGATGAGCTCCGCGCCATCCTTGGATGCAGTCCTGGAAGCGGTTGACGCGGGCGCCTCGGACTACCTGGCGAAGCCCTTCGAGGACATCAATCAGGTCGCCATCAGGGTCAAGTCCGCCGAAGAGCGCGCGTTGCTTCGCCGTGAGCGGGAGCGTTTGGATCAGGCGCTGGTGGAGAGCGAAGAGCGCTACCGCAAGCTGTTCGAAGCTTCGCCCGACGCGGTTGTCGTCTACGACGAAACCACGGGTCTGATTGCGGAGGCAAACGCCGCAGCGCTCGCTCTCTACGGTTACGGACGCGAGGACTTCATCGGGCTCCCCGTGGCCCGACTCAGGTACGCGACACGCCGCAGCGCTGCGGCGCCACCGCGAGATGCCGAGGTCGGGCTGGGAGGCGACGGGGGTGTCATTCGGCGCCGTGACGTCACCTGCGAAGGCGACGAACTCGAAATCGAGCTGGTGCGTGGGCGCTTTCGCGCACAGAAGCGTGACATGGCGGTAGAGATCGTACGCGACATCGGCGAGCGATTGCGCGCGGAGCGCGCGCGCATGGAGCTGCAGGAACAACTGCGCCAGTCCCAGAAGATGGAGGCGCTCGGGCGCCTCGCCGGCGGGATCGCCCACGACTTCAACAACCTGCTGACCGTCATTCTCAACTACGCCAGCTTCGCCGCCAAGAGCCTCAAGCTGCCCGCTGCGCCGGACCAACTCCAACGCACCTATGACGACGTGGAGCAAATCCTGCAGGCGGCGAGCAGCGCCACGTCGGTTACCCGTCAGCTATTGGCCTTCAGTCGACGTGAGGTGGTGCACACCGAAGTGCTCTCGGTGAACGAGGTGGTGAGCGCGATCGAGAAGCTGTTGCGCAGGACTCTCGGCGAGTCCATCGAGCTGGACGTCCGGCTGTCGCCGGCGGCGCGCGCCGTCTTGATGGATCGCGCACAGCTGGAGCAGGTCATCATCAATTTGGCCGTGAACGCACGTGACGCGATGTTTGGGGGGGGCACGCTGAGCATCGTGACGGGCTACGTCGAGGCGGACACCCCCGCTGAGAGCACGGATCCACCCGGTTGGGTGACGCTCGACGTGGCCGACTCCGGCGCCGGAATGGCGCCGGAGGTGATGGAGCAGATCTTCGAACCTTTCTTCACGACTAAGGAGCGAGGGAAGGGGACCGGTCTGGGCTTGGCGACGGTACGGGGCATTGTGGACCAAGCGGGCGGGACCATTGCCGTCCGGTCGGAGCCCGGGGCCGGCACCACGTTCACCATCCGACTGCCTGCCACGCGTCGCGTTCAATCCGCGGTGATTCCGGCGCGCATGCCGTCGGGTGCGCCCCGGGGCGAGTCCGTGCTGGTCGTCGACGACGACGATGCTGTGCGTCGCGCTATCTGCCGGATTCTACGGGACGAGGGCTATTCCGTTTCGGAAGCTCGCAACGGCCAGGATGCCCTGGCCGCGTACGACCGGGTGGAAGGGAAGCTGGACCTGCTATTGACGGATGTTGTCATGCCCGGGATGTCCGGAGAGGAACTGGCGGAAACGTTGCGTGAGCGGCAGCCGAGCTTACGGGTCATGTATACGACTGGCTACGCCACCACGACCGTCGTCGAGCGGACCGGAAAGAGGGAACACCGGGTGGTGCTGCCGAAACCGTTTCGCGAGGAACGCCTCCTGCAGGTGGTCAGGGAGACACTCGAAGCCGGGGCGGGCCTGTAGCCCAGTCCGGGTTGGCCAAGACGGAATGCGCGCATGAGTGTTCGACTGAAGCTGGTTATCATCATCCTGTTCGTGGCGATCGTCCCGCTGACGGTCTCGGCGTGGTCCACGTTTGGAATCCACCAGAGCGCGTTCGATGCCAATTTGGCTGAACTGCACCGCAAGGCTGCTGAGCACGAGGCGACGCGGCTACAGGCGCACCTGGATGGAGTGACGCGCGGGCTGCGTCAGTTGGCGACCCAGACCATCTCCTGGCCCGGGCTATCCGCGCGTGAGCGCAATGCTGCTCTTTGGCTGGTGTACCGGCAGGCGAACGAAGTAGCGGCCGCGTTGCTGCTGGACGAACGAGGTACCCCGGTCGCGGTTCCGGCGTATGTGGACCAGACGGCGGCTCAGGAAGAGCCTGGACATCCTGTTGTTGCCGGCGACGCCATTGCGGCGCTCGCCAAGGGTGCGCCCCTGCAGCGGGCCATCTCGGGCCAAGTGGCGTTCGGAACTCCCCTGACGACAGCAGGCGTGGACGGCCCTGTGCTCCCCATCGCCTTCGGTGTGGCCGGAGCCGCGCCCGCGTCGCATTGGGTGGTCGTGGCTGCCATTTCGCTGGCCCCGTTCTGCAGTGAGATATCTCGCCAGGGGGCGCTGGAAATCGTGGTGGTGGATGCCGAGGGACGCTCCCTGTGTGCTTCCGAAGGGGAGGAGCCCCTCGCCGTTGTCGAGCCGGCGGTCGTGCAGCGCATTTCGGGGTCGGAAACGGTTTGGACGTATCGGAATCAGGAGGGTGACGATCTACTGGCTGCGACCGCGAAGATGGCGTCCGGGTGGCGCGTGATTGCCCAGCAGCCCACGGAATTGGCCTACGCGGCCAGTCGCCGTATACGGCTGCAGACCGTCTTCTGGGTCGCGCTCAGCCTGGTGGTAGCCCTGGCTGCGGGCTTGTTCCTGGCCCGCAGCATCAGTCGTCCGCTGGAGCGGCTGGCGGAGGCCGCCCGGCAGCTCGCCCAAGGGAACGTCGATCATCGGGTGAACCTGACCGAGCAGGACGAGTTTGGACGACTCGGGGCCGCGTTTGACCAGATGAGTGACGAGATACGTGCGTGGAATCTGGAGCTCAGAGAGCGGGTCGAGGAGCGGACACTGGAGCTTCGGGAAGCTCACCAGCAGCTACTGCGTTCGGAGAAGGCGGCTGCGACCGGCACGTTCAGCGCGGGCGTGGCCTCGGAAATGACCGACCCGCTCACCTCGGTGCTGGGAATCATCCAACTCCTTCTCGGTCGCGCCCGCAAAGATCCAGCTCGGCATCGGGACGCCGAGTTGCTGGAAAGCGCCGAGAAGGAAGGGCTGCGGATTCGGGCGGTGGTCAGCCGAGTGCGGACGCTGGCGCAACGTCAGTCTGAGCTGCAATTTGCCCCGGTTCGGGTCAACGACCTGATTGACTCCACCCTCGAGATGTCGAAGGCGGAGCTGGAGTCCGGTGGGGTCGAGGTGGTGCGTGCCTATGGGAAGGAGCTGCCGGAGGCGCGGGGCAACTTCACCCAGCTCCAGCAGGCGCTCCTACAGGTGCTGTCGAATGCGGTCAGCGCCGTGGGCGACGACGCGCGCATTGTGGTTTCCACGCTGCTGACAGACAGCGGGATGCTCAGAATCGTGGTCGCCGACAACGGTTGTGGTATCGTGGAGCAAGATCTGGACCGGATTTTCGAGCCGTTCTTCACCACGGGAGACGCCTCGGCCGGTGCTGGGTTGGGGCTGAGTATCGCCCAACGCATCATCGAGGAGCACCACGGAACCATTGGCGCCACGAGCAGGCGAGGAGAGGGAACGGTGATATCCATCGCGCTTCCGCTAGCGAGCCCCGAAGTGTCGAATTCCGAGTCCTGAGAACGGGATATGGGGCGACGCGTCTTACTGGCTTTGGCCATCGTCATCGCGATCGTGCTGGCCGGCTACGTCGTCTTCCGAGTCATCCTCGGTGGCGGGCAGGCGGAGCCGGTCTCCGTCGCGTCGGCCACTGCTTCTGCGTCGGCTGGAAGCGCTTTGGGCGAAGCGCGCGACCGCGTCGTCGTGCGGAGCGCCGTCGGCAAGCTCGAGCGGCGGGGCGCGGACGGCAAATGGATCCAGCTGCGACCGGGGGATGAGATCAGCGCCAAGGACCAGATCCGGACTGCCGAGGGCGCGACCGCCTCCATCGACTTGGGGGATGCCGTCACCGTCGATGTGGCCGAGCGTACTGTGCTCAACGTGGCGGAGCTCTCCTCGACCCTCTCCCGGGTGAGACTGGACGACGGCCGCATCGTGTCCAAGGTGCATGGATCGGAAGACTACCGTTTTCGAGTGCAGGTCAAGGGCAGCGATGCCGTTGCAGAAACCGTGAGCGGCAAGTTTGCGGTGGTGCGTCGCGGTGGCGGTGCGGTCACCGTGGCGGCGCAAGAGGGTGCGGTCAACGTGAAGGCTCAGCAGCAGGACGTGCGCGTCGAAGCTGGAGAACTGTCCGTCGTCAATCCGGGTTCCGCCCCTTCCCCGCCCAGCAAGATCCCGACGTCGCTCCTGCTCAAACTCGGCAAACCCCCATCGAGATTGCGCAAGCGCGAGACCGAGATTGTCGGGCAGACCGCCCCTGGCGCCGTGGTGAGCATCAACGGCGTGCCGATGACCGTGGGAGCGGACGGTAACTTCACTCGGACGGTCGCGTTGCGCGAAGGGGCCAACGACATCACAGTGGTGGTCGAAGACGCGTTGGGTCGGCGCAAAGAAGCGGAGCTGCCCAAGATCACCGTCGACAGCCGAGCGCCTGGTGTACACGGTAGGGTGGTGTGGTAGGTACCGCCGCGCGCGAACCTTCCCAGCCAGGTCCCAACTCGTCTCCCGTTCCACAGCATGCAGCCTGCCGGTTGGTCGGAATCCTGCGCGGTTTGTGACGGGATTCTGCGTGGTTGGTACAGTACAATGGACCCCAAGTAGAGCTCTTGGAGCAGCCGCATGAAGCTCAGTCGTCGCCAGCAGACGTTCCTTGCTTCCGCAGTCGCCCTGATGTTTGCAGCGACGCAGAGTCAGAGCTGCAGCGCCGATCCTCAGGCGAACGACGACGGGATATTCTGGGTGGACGCCGGTGAAGCAGCGGGCGGCAGCGGTGGAAGCGTTGGCGCAGCAGGGATGAACGGCGGCGCGTCTGGTGGTGCGATGGGTCTGGGCGGCGTGATGCCGATCGGTGGCGGAACGGGCCTGGGCGGCTCCATGGGGATCGGCGGCATGCTCGGCATGGGTGGGATGGGCTCCGGTGGGATGATCGGGGTTGGCGGAGTCGGGATCGGTGGCGCCATCGGCTCGGGTGGATTGGGCCTCGGCGGTGCGGCAGCTGGGGGAACCGGTGGTTTGCCAGTTGGAGTCGGCGGAGTCGTGGGCGTGGGGGGCGACCTCGGTTCGGGCGGAAGTGTGCCCGATGCGTCGCTCACACCTCCGAACCCGGACGAGACGGTCGTGTCGGTCGTTCGCTCGACGGCTGCGTTTGCGACCGATCTCGCTCAGGCGGACATCACAGCGCTGGTGCGGGAGGCAGTGGCCCTGGCGGGAGGTCTCGATGACATCATCCAGCCCAATGACGTGGTGGTGCTGAAGCCCAATCTGGTGACCACAACCGACTACGTGTTGCCCGACTACGAGGGGTACCCGCTCGATCCGGAGGTCAATGGTGTCACCACGGACTGGCGGGTTGCTGCTGCCGTGGTGGAGTTGGTCATGGAGCAGGCCCCGAGCGTCATCTACGTCATGGAGGGGTCGGCCATGGACACCAATGCGGCGATGTCCGCGTTGGGGTACACGTCCACGAATTTCCCCACTGCTACTCTTCTGGCCATCGAGGACGACAGCGGTGGCTGGCAGGAGACCGACTCGCCTGCGCTGATTTCGGTCAACGTGCCGAATGGCCTCCTCGGCAACCAGTACTATTTCAATCGAAGGTTGTACGAGGCGGCCGTGCTCGTCAGCCTCCCCACGCTCAAGACACACTGGCACGCGGTCGTCACCGGAGCGGTGAAGAACCTGGGCATTGGGGCGACTCCGGCCAACATGTATGGGGGCAGCGAGAGCGGCACCAGCCGCTTTTTCTCGGAGGTCTCGGGCAGCGGTATCGACCACGAGTCGGTCGCGCTGCACCAGTGGATCCACGACTACTACATGGCCAGACCAGCGAATTTCTCGGTCATGGATGGACTGCAGGGCATCCAGAACGGGCCCACTCCGTGCTACGACATTTCCGGTGCGACCGACATTGCCGACGATCAGAAGAACATGCGGCTGATTCTGGCGGCACGCGACGGCGTGGCGCTGGACACTATCGAGGCGCTCATCGTGCAATGGGATCCGACTTCAGTGGAGTACTTGAACTTGCTGAACGCGAGTGGCGTGGGAACCACCAATACGGCGAACATCCGCGTGGTCGGCCAGCGAGTGGACCAGGTGCGGACGCCGTTCGAGGGAGTGACGACCGAGTTCGCCTTCGGCGGAGCCATGGTGACCGACTTCACCCCGCCGCCCCTTACTCTCAACAGTCATTCGTCCATGGCCGGTCTACTCATGCTGGACGTGGCGCCCGATGCCGACCTGCGTAAAGTCGAGGTCTCCGTCGGAGGAGTGCCGATCGAACCGCCGATCAGCAGTGATTTTGGACAGATCACACTGGACATCAGCGCGCTGGGCAGCGGTACGTACGATCTGACGGTGCGGGGCTACGACTACTACTTGAACGTCACCGAGCAGACGGTGCTGTCGGCGGTCGTGGTGCAGTAGGCGCGCCGAGCGAACTCGGGCCGGATCTCAGTAGGGGTGGCCGGGCAGGTTCATCTGCGCCGAGTACAGATTCTTCCCGGCGGTGACGTACAGCGTCTGCCGGTCGCTACCGCCGAACGCGATGTTGGTCGTCTCGGCGGCCACGCTGATGGTGCCGAGTTGGCTGCCGTCGGGCGCGTAGACCCTCACCACGCCGGCGCCGTTCTCGGCCACGTAGAGATTTCCCGCGCAGTCCACTCCCATGCCATCGGGCCCTGACAGTCCCGAGGCAAACTCCGACCGAGCGCCGGTGGACCCGTCAGTATTGACAGGGTAGGCGCCGACGCGCCCGTTGGAGCCACCGCTGTTGTAGTCCCCCACGTAGAGCACCGTTTCGTCGGGCGAGAGGGCGATGCCGTTCGGTTTGTCGAGGGTGCCATCGACGAGTTGTGCCGCGCCGGCCGGGGTGACGTAGTAGACGCCAGTCATGCCGGTCTCGTTCTGGCGACCGCCGAGCTGCCAGTCGGGATCGGTGAAGTAGATGGTTCCATCCGAACGGATTGTGAGGTCGTTGGGGGAGTTGAAGCCGTTGCCCTGGTAGTTGTCCACCACGGTGGAGCGTGCTGCGCTCACCGGATCGTACGTGGCGATCTCCTGATTGTCGTGGCAGGCCGCCACGATCAAGCCGGCCGAGTTGACGGCCAAGCCGTTGCATCCCGTACTGGCCACGAACCCCATGTCGACCGTGCTGGGCGGCGTGAGCTTGTGGATCGCCGACGGAGGCGGGTCGGCGGTCCAGCTCATGTCCGAGAAATAGAGGGCGCCCTGCGCTTCGATCCACACCGGACCTTCGAACAGCCCGCTGCCGGTTCCGGACCAGACCGGGTTGGCGTTGGTGGGCAGACTGGGCGCGGGGAATGGCCCGGTACCGCAGATGTCGTCGGTGCCGCCCGTGCCCTCCCCGCCGGTTCCGGTGCCGCCGGAGCCTGGGTCGCCGCCGGTTCCGGTGCCGCCGGAGCCTGGGTCGCCGCCGGTGCCGGTGCCGCCGACGCCGAGGTTGCCTCCGATGCCGGTGCCGCCCGAGCCGGGGATGCCGCCAGTCCCCATGCCGCCGGTCCCGAGCCCACCCGTCCCCAGGCCACCGGTGCTGGATCCCGTGTCTCCGCCGGTGGTGGCCCCGCCCGTGCCGATCGGCGCAGCCCCACCGGCGCTGTCGTCCGAGTCACTCTCCGAGCCGCAGCCCAGGTGTCCCAGAACCAGTGCCGTAAGCCCAATCACTCGCGCAGCGCGGGTCATCTTCAATACCTCCAAAGCGTACGTGTTAGCGTAACACGAGCCCGCACAGTCCGAGACGCCCAACGCGACACCGTTCAGGGCAGGTCAAACCTCAGTGGAAAACTACTCCGCACCCGTAGCTACCCGCGGATCCCGAGCCGAATCTTGTCGCGGTGATGATGTGGCCTCCGCAACGACGATAACGCTTCGATGACGTCCAGTCAGGCCCTGGCGTCACACCAGACGGGGCGTTTGACCGCTACTTCACG
Source organism: uncultured Polyangiaceae bacterium (assembly GCA_964610275.1). Classification (GTDB taxonomy): domain Bacteria; phylum Myxococcota_A; class Polyangia; order Polyangiales; family Polyangiaceae; genus JAFGBI01. Next base: position 14,036 of record CAZSVU010000087.1, read on the forward strand.
TAGACCGTCTTGATGTTCACGAACTCGCGGATGCCGAACGAGCTCAACTCGCGGCCGAATCCCGACGCCTTGATGCCGCCGAAGGGCAGGCGCGGGTCCGACCTCACAAAATCGTTCACGAAGCAACAGCCGGCCTGGAGCCGACGGGCGGCGATTTCTTCTCCCCGGGCGACATCGTTCGTGAAGACTGCGGCGCCGAGTCCGAAGCTGGAGTCGTTGGCAAGTGCGATGGCCTCTGTTTCGTCTCGAGCTGAGACGACGGCTGCGACGGGCCCGAACAGCTCCTCGTCAAAGGCCGGCATGCCCCGGCTCACCTGAGTCAGCACCGTTGCCGGATAGAATGCGTGGCGTCCGGGCTCGCCTCCCAGCAGCAACTGCGCGCCGGCGGCTACGCTGCGTTGCACCTGTTGGTCCAGCTCGTCCCGCAGCGCGACCGTCGCCTGCGGACCGAGTGTCGTCGCCGGATCCAACGGATCGCCCAGCTTGGCCTCACCCATCGCCTCCACGAAGTGCTTCTCGAACTCCGCGAGACGTTTCTCCACGACGATGAACCGCTTGGCAGCGATGCAGCTCTGGCCGTTGTTGATCAGTCGGCTGACTGCGCAGATCTTGGCAGCCGTCGGCACATCGGCGTCTTCCAGGATCACGTAGGGATCGCTACCCCCCAGCTCCAGGACCACCTTTTTTACGACCTGACCGGCCGCACTGGCCACGCTCTGCCCGGCCTGTGTGCTCCCGGTGAGCGTGACGGCGACGATTCGAGGGTGCTGGATCAGGGTCGGGACCGCAGCGGCAGGGATGAGCAGGCTCTGGAAGACGTGGCTGGGAAATCCGGCGTCTCGAAACACACGCTCGATGGCCAGTGCGCAGCCCGGAACGATGCTCGCATGCTTCAGCAGACCCGCGTTTCCGGCCATGAGAGCGGGCGCGGCGAAGCGAAACACCTGCCAGAACGGGAAGTTCCAGGGCATCACGGCCAGCACCACCCCGAGCGGCTGGAATGCGACGAAGCTCTTGGTCGCATCCGTGGGGATGGGCTCGTCACTCAGGAATCGCTTTGCGTGTTCGGCGTAGTACTCGCAGACCCAGGCACACTTCTCGACTTCAGCTTCGCCCTGGGTGACCGGCTTGCCCATCTCCACCGCCATCAGCCGAGCGTGTTCGAGTTTCTGAGCTCGAAGGACGGCGGCGGCCTGCTGCATCAGGGCGGCGCGGTGAGAGAAGCTCGTCTGGCGCCACGCCTGGTGGGCCGCGTGGGTCTGCTCTGCAGCTCGAGCTACTTCGGCAGGCGCGAGGTCGGGATACTCCGCGACCAGGGCGCCTGTCGCCGGGTTGACCGCTTTCATGGTTTTCCTCCAGCGTCGATGGAGCGCTCGCCCGAGGCTCACGCCTCGAGCACACCGCCATGCTCACCGCGATTCTTCCGCAGCGGGTATCTTGCCGCAACCCGGCCGCTGGGTGGGGGGAAAGGATGAAGGAGCCGTCAGTTCAGGGGGCGCGCCGTGCGGCCCGACAAGCGCGCCATGATCCGCGCCGTGCACACGGCGCCGGGCCGAATTCGGGGCTGACCGGGCGGAACCGTCGGAATCCAGCGCAGATTCTTCTCCAGCACGAACCGAGGCCAGTCGCCGAGGTCGTGGAACTCCAAGCCGATCGCCCGGGTGTGCTCACCCGGTCGACGCCCGTGGATGACCCGCGCGACGGTGGCCTCCGTGTCGATCCAGATCCCCCAACCCGGAGCGCGGAACGACACGATGAGCTTCTCGCCGGTCAGGACCGAATCGGCCGGGGTGACGAGCAGCCCGGACACCGAGAGGTTCTGGATTCGGTCGGCGATCAGGCGAAAATCCCGCTCGCGGACGACCTGACAAGTGAGGTTGACCGAGTGTCGGGTGGTGCGAGACGGACTGGAATGCTCCAAGTAGTACATGCTGGACCTCCGGTAGGGAGATCGTAGGCATGCTGCTTCGGGACGGGCCAAATTCAGCCCGAGCCCCACTCCGCTGCCCCCGCGCGGGGGAGCGTCTGTGCCCTACTTGCCGCAGCCGATGAAGGTGACGTCGTCGATGCAGACGTCGAACTGCTGCCCGGCCTTGTTCACCTGGACCTGGAATCCGTAGATCTTGGTGGCGTCGATCTTGGGTGGCGTGGGCTTGCCCCAATAGGCCAGCTGCTTGGCGTCGTCCCAGGTGACCACGTACTCGGTCCATGCTTCGGTAAGTTCGATGTCTGCACCGAAATCGTTGAAGCACTGTTCACACACCCCGCCTTGGGGGTCGGTGTTGACGTCCGGGATCTTGATTCGAATCTTGCCGTAGGTGCCGGGGCCCTTCTTGGCGAAGAAGGCAATCCCGCCATACTTAGAGGCGTCGTACTCGGCCTTGGGATCCACCCAGTTGAAGCCGAAGCCAGCGTATAGTGGACTGCCGTTCTCGATGATCTTCCCCCGCATGCACGCCGAGTGACTCGAGCCGTTCACGCCGCCTTCACTCATGGGGTACGTGCCGCCGGGGGCAGGCTCGACCGTGCTGCCGGCTTCGTCGAGGAACGTGTACCAGTAGCCGGCACGACCTGCGACCTGCGCGACCTGGTTGTTGTTGTCCTCGCAGTCGTCGATCAAGCCGTCCGGACCACATCGAGTCACGTTCTGGGCCTTGGTCGTGGGGCCCACCGCTTCGCCAGCCGCGGCGGCTCCGCCCTGGGTTCCAGGGGAGCAGCCCAGCGCCACGAGGCCGACCGCACACGCTGCCAGAGTCCACTCAATCCTCTTCATGGTCATGTCTCCTGTCCGCCGGCGCGAACCATACCCGAGGCGCTGGCGTCGCGGCAACCCGAAGACCGACGGATTGCCGCGAACGGGCGCCGCGGCCCCGGCCGGGTTCAACCAGGAGTGAACATGATGGGATAGACGACGGTCACGATTCCGCCTTCGGGAGAGGGGAAGCTCAAGCCGTAGTAGCTCTGGACCACGCAGCTCACGACTCCGGAACTCGGTAGATCGGAACCCGCGTTGGCTGCGAACGAGACGGCTCCGTCGCGGCCGATGGCGAAGCGAACGGCGACGCGACCCTCGAGATTGGGATTGGCGGCGAGTCCCTGCTCGTAGCAGAAGCGGAAGCGACCGTAGTTCTGGCGGACGATGCGCTGGATCACCTCCGGCGGGAGCCGCCCGCTGACGGTCGGGTTGCCCAGCCGGGGGCGCGGCACCCGGGTCTTGTGCTCGCGGGCCAGGTGTCCCCGCGAGAGGCCCCCACCGCCGGGACCGAAGCCCTGGCCGGTGCCGGTGCCGAAGCCATTGCCGAGCCCGCCGATCTGTCCCAGGCCGATTCCCACGCCACGTCCGCCGCCGCCCTCGCCGATGTCGGTCAGCCCCAGCCCGCCGGCGCCCACGGCCTCGTGGATGGAGCTCCCCCACATGTGACCGATGGCGTTGGCCTCGTCCGCTCCTAGGGGCTTTTCACGACCCCAGGGTGCGGTGGGCGTATCGGGGGATCCGCTCATGACGTTGAGCAGCCCGATCATGCCGAACTCCCGTGCCTCGCGGAGCGCCTGCTGTCGACCCAGGTACGTCTCCCGGTTCTGGGGGTCACCCTTGACGCCGTAGCGACCTTCCTTCGACTTCGAGGTCTGCTTGCCCATCTGGCCCTCGGAGCCCTTGGAGCGATCGCCCGTCCCGCCTTCACGTTCGTCGGGGTTCTCGCCGGGGGCGGCCTCGGCTTCACGCTGCTCTCGTTCCACCTCGGAGTCGGCCTTCAGGTAGGCCATCAGCGCGTAGAGGCGTTGCTGGTCGACGTCCTCGTCATCCGTCACCCCGAGCGGGGGCACGAAGAATGCCAGTGCACCGATGACGCTAGCGTGAGTCAGCAACGACAGACCGAAGTAGGAGGCTACCGTGTAGTCGCGACCCGACCCCAGCCCGGCTGGAATCGGTTTGCCGGCGTGGACCGCCGAGATTTGGAACACGAACTCGTCGACCTGCACGCGCGCCTTGCTCCCCGCGGGCAGCGCGATCAGATGACCGCCGCTGGCTTCGGGGCTCGGTGCTGCAGTTTGGCGCAACTGGTCGACCGGCAGCGGGGGTTGCCCCGGCACTTCGACCGTTCCAGTCGCGCCCTGGGGCACCAGCAGGCTGACCTGATCTCCGTCCGACTTGATGAGCGGTAGGCGTGTGGTCCCGAGTTTCTCCGCTGGGAGGAAGAAGTCGCAGTGCGCGCCTTTGCCGGACTCCTCGCCCACGTAGTAGTCCCGAGGGGGTGTGAGGTGATCGACGTGAAGCACGTTCGTTCCCCAGGCGATCATGACCTCCACCGAGCGCACTCCAGTGAGCTCGACCTCGGCGGGTTCGACGTCCGGTCCGCTCTTCACCAACGTGTAGGTATAGGTTCCTGGCGCCGCGTCCTCGGGCACCCGCATCGATTCCCTGCGTGCTTCGGCCTCGGACATCGCAGCGCCCGAGGCGAACGGGTTGAAGGGGCCTGCGACCCCCGTGAACAGGCCGTCGGTGGTCGTGTCGGCGCCGTGTGATCCGCTCGCGGCCGACACGAAAGGATTCGCGGCTCGTGGCGAAGGAGGAGGGGGCTTCGGTGCAGCGCCCGCCCGCGTCGGGGCGGACTTGGCCGGGGCAGATGGATGAGCCACCGGCGCGGGCGCGGGCGCCACAACCGAAGCTGGTGCGATGGCCTCGAGGACGAACCTCGTCCCACCGACCTGGATCTGGTCTCCACACTGCAGCTCACACTTCGATATGCGAGCTCCGTTGACGCGAGTGCCGGGGTGACTTCCCAGATCGATGATCGTGATCTCATCTGGCGCGACGACTTCGATGACGGCCTGCGTGCGGGCGGCATCGTCGTCGTCAAGTCGCAAGTGGCTTCTCTCGTCCTTGCCGATCTTCAGCAGCGAAGCGGATACGGTTTCGCGCCGCAGCAGTTGTTCATCTCGGTACAACGCAAACGTCAGGACAGCCTGGGACATCTTCGGTCCTCCTCCAAGAAGCGCCGGGTGCCCGTGGTCGGACGGAGCCTCGAGCGCTTCGAATCGGCGCAGGCCAGGGGGGGCACTGCGCAGCGGTTGTGGGGTACGAGCTCCAACGCGCCGCTACGAGAGGCTTGCGTCGTCGCTCAGGGTGTCAGACAGCCGCCTGGCGCCGGAAGTTCCCCGGTGTCAACCAGCGCCGAACGGGGCGTGCCCGTGCGCGGACTTCTGCTCGGCGTCCTGGAACATCGGCAGCGAGCTGGGCCTCGCGGCCGCAATCAGGAGCAACGCCAGCCCGATGGACGCACATGTGAACAGCGCGTGCTGGGAAGGAGTCCACCCACCGGTGCGGAGCGCTACGGCGTTCATCAGTCGGGCGGGCCACTGTCGGAGTTGCTCCAGCACCGCAGCCAACTCCCGTTCGTATGCCCGGTCTCTGCGTCGCTGTGGCGGACGGGGTGGGCGTTCCCACTGTGGGGGCTTGGCGTTCGGGGGGACAGTCGCCTCACCCCAGGGGTACCAACTCGCGGTCGCTGGCGCTGGGCGACCTGCCGCCCGTCGTGCACGGCACCGATACAGGGCCCAAGTTCGGTCGTATTCGGAGCGGCGCCGGGGGTCCAGCAGCACGGTGGCTGCCACGTTGATCTGCACCATCCTTCGCTCGGCTCGAACGGCGTCGGACTGGTTCAGGTCCGGGTGACTGTTGCGTGCGAGTCGGCGATGCGCCTGCCTGATCTGCTCCGGCGTCGCGTACTGCGGGACGCCCAAGACACTGTAGAGGTCCATGGCCCGCACATGTTCACCCAGCCTCATGATGCACTGCCTCCAAATCCGATTCCGGTGAGAGTTCAGACAGCCGGCAAAGCGAGAAGTTCCTCACGTTCTTCGTTTGTGACGCTTCGGCCCGCCAGGGCATTGGGTGCTGGGGCACGACGGCTGCCGCAGCCAGCCTGGGCCGGGTAGGTGACTGTAGGTGCACCGGACCTGGTGCACGTGAGTGGGTTCTGCGGTGACACTCGGCGCGCTCGAGCCTCAGAGCTTGGCTGAGTGACGTTGGGGGTCGACCGCCCGCTGCACGAGTTGGGCGACCCGCCGTTTGAATGCCCGGGTTGGACCATTCAGCTGCTGGTCCTCGGCGCGGTATCGTTCCGCCACCGTCGAGCGGATTTCGGTGCGCAGCAGCTCCAGTCGGGTCTGGTAGAACGGGTCGGTCGAGTCGCCGAAGAGTGGGTTGTATGTAGCGGTGCGATTCCTGCCGGGAATCTCGATGCCGAAGTTGTTGAGCTGCATGAACTTCTGCATCTGCAATTTGTAGCGCCCCTCGACTCCGAACAGCGTCTCCAGCGTGCGCTCGTTGACCCAGACCAAGTGGCGCATGGCGAATTGCCACAAGACAGTGAAGTCTTTGAAGTGTTGCCAGTCGGCCCGGGTGGGACGCCACATGCCGATGATCTCTCGGCGCAGCCGCCACCGAGCGTATTGCAGCCCCGCCGAGTCGAAGCTGTCGGTGCTCACGTTCGAGAAGTAGCCGTCGTACCAACGGAAATCGCGATGGTTGGCGACGCTTCCCTCGGCCAGCATCTCTTCGCGCAGTTGCGTGCACGGGTAGGGTGTCATGATCTGGTCCATCACACCGGTGATGCCCACGCTCCGCAGAAAGGCGTAGTTCTCGCGCATGCTCTCGAGGTCGTCGTGCTGCAGACCGTTGATGATTCCGGCGATCGGAATCCCCCCCGCCTCTTGCACGGCGCGGATGCCGTTCCGAATGCTCTCGACCGTGTTGGGCTTGCGCATGGCCCGCAAGTTCTTGGTCGAGATGTTCTCGATCCCCAGGAAGATCGACACGATGCCGGCCTGCACCATCTTTCGGGCCACGTCCGGCCGCTTGGCGAATCCGATCGGGCTCGCCTGAGTCGTGAACTTCAAGTTCCGAAGCTTGAGCGATATGATCTTGTCGCAGAGCGCTTCGAATCGGTCCATGTCCATCGTGATGTTGTCGTCCACGATGAATATGTGCCGGGCTCCGCGCCGATACGCGTCTTCGACGTCGGCCGCCACGCGGTCGAGCGGAAACTCGCGGTAGGCTTTGCCGTACATCTGGCGGATGCTGCAGAATTTACAGGCATGCAGGCAGCCGCGAGAGGTCTCGATGACGTCCGCGCGGCGGAAGTACATGTGAAACCCCTCCACGATGCGCTTGGACCGATCCGGGATTCGGAGCTCGGTGAGATCCTCCAGCGGGCGCGGCTCGTTGTGGAAGAACTCGCCGCCCTCCTGGTACGAGAGCCCGAGAACCCGGTCCAGACCTCGACCGCCGTCCTCGAGGGCGTCCAGGTACTCCCCGAAGCTGTGGTCGCCTTCGCCACGAATGATGGCGTCCCAGTACTCGGCGTCGGCACCGGTTGCGAGCTCCCGGTAGAACAGCGAGGCGTGGTAGCCGCCGAGAACCGTCCGGATCTTCGGATCGAACTGCTTGGCCAGATACGCGAAGCGGAGCGTGCTGTCGTACTGAAACGTCATCGAGCTGAAACCGACGACGTCGGGACGCAGTTCGTCCAGGGTTCTGAGGAAGTTGTGCCGGGCGCGTTTGCGCCAGCGCACCGCGTCCGCCACCTTGACGTCGTGGTTGTCGATCTGTCCGGCGATGGTGGCCAGACTGATGCTCGGCGGTTCCCACTCGCGGTGCGCCAGCCAAGGCGACGTTGCCGGGCTTTGTACTAGTAGTGCTTTCAACTGGTCCTCGGGCTCCTGACCGGGCGGTTGCCCCATACCGCAAATGTCTCTCGGCTAGAACGCCGTCTCCGGTGTAGGCTTTCGACGTGGCTGAGCAAAGAGTGCGAATCTTAGACGCTATCTGGTGCGCCGCCAGCAATTGGTTTCTGGTCGGCCAGCCAGCGGTGCCCCTGCCGCCCGGGGGGTGGGTGAATAACCAGGGCCGTGCCACGTCGGTCTCGGGGCGGACGCGCAGCCCGTAAGGAGAGTCCCGGATGGTCGGCGCTTCGAGTGTACTCCTCGCCAGCTTTCTGACGCTGCTCAGCCCCGTGCTCGGCGCGTGGACTGATGACTGGGCTGCGATTCGAGCTGCCGCGACCAATGTCCGATCGCTGCAGGCGGATTTCACTCAGACCAAGCAGCTCAAGATTCTCAAGCGCCCGATCGTGTCGCGAGGCAAGTTCTACTACCGCCGGCCGGGCCAGATCCGCTGGGAGTACACCAGCCCGGTGAAGAGCGTCGTGCTGCTCGATAGCAATGGCCTGCGGCGCTACACGTGGCGCGGAAATCGCTGGGTGCGCGATGCCGGGGCCAATCTCGGCCCCGTGCAGGCGGTACTGCGCGAGATGGACTTGTGGATGCGCGGTGACTTCGCCAGCAGCAAAGTCTTCACGCCCCAGCTGAAGCCCGGTTCGCCCGTCAAGATCCACCTGTCACCACGTGACCCCGCCCTGAAGAAATACGTCTCCGCCATCGATCTCATCCTCTCCAGTACGCCAGGTGTCGTCGACGCAATTGAGATTTCGGAAGGGCCTGGTGCGTCGACTCGAATCGTCCTGCAGCAAGTGCAGCTCAACCAGCAGATTCCTGACAAGGTGTTCGAGTCGGTGCAATGAAGCGGCACGCGTTGGTGCTGGCCGCAGGCTGGGCGCTGGGGTGCGGTGGTCTGCCGCCACTCCGCTCGTTGCCGGAGCCACGTTACTCACAGGTGAGTCAGCGCTGCCGAAGCCTCTTCCCCGAAGGGCGCTGGCGCGCCACCCATCTGGTGCACTTCTATCTGCAGCGTGGCACCAGCGGGTCGTTCCTGGGCGTGGTCGCTACCGATGATGCCGGGTCCGGGTTCGAAGCCGTCCTGTTGGCCCCCGAGGGCCTCACTCTCTTCGACGCCACCTACTCGCCGGGCGGGGTGCAGGTGCACCGAGCCGTGCCACCACTCGATGCGAGTGGCTTCGGCCGCATCATGCTCGACGACATCCGGTTGCTGCTACTGACTCCGGATGGGCCGCTGGTCGAGGTCGGAGAATCGGAATCCCGAGCGGGCACTTGTCGCTGGCAGCGAGCCGACGGAAAGACGGTAGAGGCGATGCTGCACTCCCCGGGGAAGACCCGGTTGAGGCTGTACGCGGACGGGGAACTGTCTCGCGAAGCGCTGCTGCTCGGGACCGGCCGGCAACGGTTTGCCAAGGAGATGCAGCTGCAGGCGTATGGTGCGGTCGGGTACCGCCTGCAGCTGCAGCTCATCGAAACGGAGTGAGCCGCCCCTTCGATCATCCCTTCGTCGCGATGAACCAGGTTTCCTCGCGTCCCGGAGTCGGCTCCACCGAGACCTCGAATCCAGCTGTCTCCAGCAGTTCGGTGAGTGTATCGGCATGGCGAAAGTGGACGGGTTGTCTGCGTAGCCACATCATCAGTCGCTCCACCCACCGTTCCCGCGGTGGCCGCTCGTGACTCGGTACCGTGTCGCGCAGCACCAGCTTGCCTCCTGTGGCCAAGCACTGGTGGATCGCTCGAATCGTCTTCGCCAGTTGCTCGTCGGTCAGGTAGTGAGAGACGTCGAGAAGCAGCGCGGTGTCAGGCTCGCCGACCTCGGGGGGCAGAGTCGGCGCGGCACCTTCGAACACCGTGCCGCGCCCCTGTAGCACCCAGCTGGCGGTCTTCACCCGTACGGGGTCGTTTTCCAAGGCGATCACTTCGAGGTCGGGATGTTGGACGGCGAGCCACACCGCGGGCACCGCGAACCCGCACCCGACGTCCAGCAGCCGACGGGGCGTTCCCACAACCTCGCCGAGCCGCGGAAACATTGGGTCGAGGCGGAGCTTGAGCCAAGCGTGGACCCGAGGATTGTACATGAGGTGTCGGTAGCGCTTGCGGACGGCCCTGGCTGCGCCCAGGCGGCCCAGCGCTGCGCGGTCGACCCAATCCGGTGGGCCTGAGAACACGCTTCGCAGCAGCGGAGGGAGGATCACGAAGGCCCCGGCGGCGCAGAAGACGATGCCCAGTACCCCGCCCACACCAGCGCTGCGCAGGGCCGCGTGCTCGGCCAGCGCCAAGCTCAGCATTCCAACGGTGGTCGAGGCCGCTGCGAGGAATACGGCGACTCGAATGGGGTCGTGGCCTGGATCGTCTTCGCGCGGGCGTCGCTGCCGACCGCGCACGAAGTGAAACGAGAAATCGACACCGAGCCCGAAGATCACGATGGCCAGCATCAGGCCCGGGACGTCGATGGGCCGATTGAGCAGACGGAGAGCTCCCAGCGTGCAGACCAGCCCCGCGAGGATGGGGGCCAGCGTGACCAGGGCGAGCCGGACGTCTAGGAAAGCCATGGCGACGCTGAGCAGCACGAACGCTCCCACCAGCAGGAGCAGTCTGAGAAATGCTTGCCGCAGAAACTCGCTCAAGACGTCGCCGAAGTGTTGTCCATCGAAGATCATGATGTTGCGCTGGGCGGCGCGCGCGGCCAGTGCGGTAGCGTCATAGGCTGGCCCCCGGCGCACGGAACCGAGCCACACCCAGCCGTTACCATCGCGTGCGCGGGCGATGCCCAGCAGTGGGAGTGTGTCGTCGGGCACGGGCACCGAGCGAGCGTCCGGTCGCTTCAGGCCAGCGGTGAACGTGGCGAACGCATTCTCGGAGAACCCAACTTCCTCTCCGGCGGCGCCGAGTTCGCGGACGGCGGATTGGGCGCGCGCCTGCCTCCAGAACCGTTGCCAGGCCCGAGCATGCTCCGCGGCCAGCTCCGGACCCGGACAGAACCACGACGGGGACCAGCCCCGCACGAGCCGACCCGCCTGCTGTTCCTCCCGCAAGAGGCGTGCCCAGGCGTCGGCCTTGGTTTGGACTTCCGCCACCGTGTCGCCTTCGATCAGTACGTAGACGTCCTCGAAGACGTTGCCCCACACTTCCCGGATCCGCTGCTCGTCGCGTCGCGTCGTCTCGCTGACGGTGTTGAGCGCGTTTAGGTCCACCTCGAAGCGCGGCCGCGCAAAGGCTCCCAGCAGCAGACACACCGACGCGACCCCCAACAGAACACGACTCCCGGTACGCGCGTTCAAGCGTTGGAGCCACGCATCGATGGGCAGCCAGGGCTTGCGCCTGAGGCCCGAGCTCTGGCGAAACAGCAGCGGAAAGACCAATTGGACGAAGACGAACGAAATGACGATGCCCAATGCCGCAAACGTTCCCAGTTGCTCGAGTAGCGGATAGCCACTGAAGCGCAGTGCCATGAAAGCGCCAGCAGTGGTCAGAGTGGACAGCGAACCGGCCGGGAAGACTTCCCGTGCCGCCTGCGCCCCCGTGATCCCCCGCATGCGGTCGAAGAAGGACACGAAGACGATGCCCTGATCCACGGTGATCGAGACCAGCGCAGCCCCAAACCCCAATGCGAGTGCGGAAAGGTTGGGGGAGAAGAACGAGTAGAGCAGCAGAGCGCCGGCGACTCCTGCCACCGCAGGCAGCAGCGCCAACAGGCCGAGCAAGGGTCGGGCGAAACAGGCTAGCAGGAGCAGAGCGATGCCGAGCGTGACCAACGCGACGGTACGTGTCGTATCGCGGCGTGCGATCCGCTCGTTGTCTGCCGCGGCCCGGAATGCGCCCGCGACCGTCAGGACGACGGGTCGTGCTCCGGCTGTGGCGGATGGCTGCTCCAGCTCGTGGCTGATCTGGGTGAATAGACCCTCCAGTCGGCGCGAGGCGTCGGGATCTCCGGCAGACTTGAGTGGGATGGCGGTGAGCAGCACGTGGCGGCCGTCCGTCGAAACAATCCTATTGTTCTCGATCCGTGCCTTGCTCGTGGGGACCAGATGCTCGAGTCGCTTCAGCACCAAGTCGCGCATGCGGAGCGGATCGCGCGCCATGAGATCGGCTTGGCCCATACCCTCCAGCGCGACCAACTCCTCGATGTTGGCCTGCATGGCTGTGGCCACGCGCTGTTCGGTCAGCAGGGGAGCTACCGACTTCTGGAGCTCGTCCGGGCCAAACAGGACGGGGAGACGTTCGGCGGCCAAGCGGTACAGGGTGGCGACCGCTCGTGCGGACTGCTGATGTCCAACGCTCTGGAACAGGCCACTGGCTTCCAGTCGTGCCTCCACCAACTCGGCCGCCCGGGTCAGTTGCGGTATGGCGGGAGCTCCTTCGGAAACGCCGAGGTCGATCGCGATTCGATCGACGATCGGGTGCTTGAGGAGCATGCGGCGCGACGCTTCCAGGGTTGGACTGCCTCCCGGCACACTCGCGGTCAAGTCCGACTCCACGTGTATCCCCGGGAGCCCAACCCAGAATGCGCCCGCGACTGCCGCCAAGGCCAGCAGCACACCCCACCACCTGACGTCGCGCGCGGGACGATTCACTTGGGTGCGGCGCTCCCAGTGACAACGTGGTGCCCGGCGTCGACTCGGTCGGAGTGGTCCCGGAGGGGCAAGCTAGTGCCGTGTCTCGGAAGTAACAATCCATGAACGCGCCGTACCGCGTGATTGTGGGTCTCCCAGGTGGCTGTCGAGACAGGGCACATGACGCACCGGAGGTGCCACACAGAAGACAGGGTGCTCTGGCTAGATCGCAGCGGAGCTGTCCTCCGCCGGGCCGCCAC
>CAZSVU010000088.1:0-19327 GCA_964610275.1 uncultured Polyangiaceae bacterium
TTGATTGCGCTCAGTTTCACGATGAGCTTGTCCCTGTTCGTCATCCTCTCCGTGGGCACCATCACACTGCTGCCCAGCGTCGTGGAGCGCGTTGGCCTGGGGCGAGCACCACTCGTGCTCGTGCGATTCGCCCGGTGGCCAACGCTGGCGTTGGCCACCGTGGCGTGCTTGGCCATCCTGTACAGGCATGCTCCGAATCGTACGCCGGCGCGCTGGAAGTGGGTGGCGCCGGGGGCGATTCTGGCAACCTTGATCTGGACGGTGGGGTCGTTTTCGTTTGGCATCTATGTCGAGAACTTCGGTCGGTTCAACCGCACGTACGGCACCATCGGCGGTGCGGTCGTCCTGTCCTTGTGGATGTACATGTCGGCGCTCGCCATCCTGCTCGGGGCGGAGCTGAATGCTGAGCTGGAGCGTCAGACCGAAGTCGACAGCACCATCGGGCCGCCTCGCCCCATGGGGGAGCGCGCCGCGTCGGTCGCGGACAATCTCGGACCGCCTCGGCCCACACCTCCGGCCCGAGGCATCAGACAAACGCTGACCGACACGGTCTCCGATCTGAATCGACACGGCAAACGCAAGGGCCGCGCCTGAACCACCGAGCCTGCTCCCCGAAGAGACAGGCCTCGGGGGACGCGGGATGATCCGTCACGGATGGCGTTTCCCTCCAGAACGTCGCCTACGCGCTGTGGATGAGGAAGCCGGACTGGTGGGACCGTTTTGCCGGAGAGTAGTGAGCCGTGTATTTGCGCTCGGGATGGCCACGGTGCTGGTCGCACCACAGCTCGGCGCCGTTCGTGTCCCGCCGTGTTTGCATGCAGCGCAGACACGGCGCCTCGATTTGTGGGACGGTGGCGTCAGGTGGGCGAACGACGAGCACGTCGCAGGGCGCCAGCCTCACGGTGTTCTCGGCCACCGACCCCAGGAGGAAACGGCGGGCTCCGCGTCGGCCATGGGTGCCGACAACGACCACGTCCGCCTCGATATCGACCGCGAGTTGCGCAATCGCCTCGGCCGCAGGGTCGAATCGGACGTGCGTCGTCAATCGTTCGAATGGTGGTTCGCTGGAGCGTGCCTCGCACCACTGTCCAATGCGCTGCTCGACATGCTCGTGCAACCGATCCGACACCTGCGTCAGGTCGCCGGCCTCGGTTTCGCCCTGGGGTTCGCCTTGCGCCCCAACCGCGGTTGCCTCGTGTGAGCGCGAGGTCCATTCCGTCTCGACATGGACGACATGAAGGTGTGAGGGTCGGTGGGCCGCGGCCAAGTCACAGCCCCGCTCCAGAGCGAGGTCGCTCAACTCGGAGAAGTCGATTCCAACGACGAGCGCGTACGGCTCTGGATTCGTCTTGATCGCATTCATTGATTTCACTTGCCTTTCGTTCAGAACCTCACCTCGGAGCACAGGGCATGCCAAAGTGGCCCCGCGTCTCCAAGTGTGCGCCAAGACAGCGTCTGGCCACACTGAGAGGCATCCGGTCGTCTCGCGGCGCAATCCTGAGTCCTGCCGTCTGGGACAGCGGGCCCTGGCCTTGGTAGGCAGGAGCGACATTCCGGAATTGCCCGGCTCCCGCACGCCGTGTTCGCAACCTGGGCCTCGTCTGCGCTGACCGCACCGCTTGGCCAGAATCGAGCTTCCGTGCCGCTTCCGAGCACGGACTCGGGGCTTCGCCGGCGCCCCTCCGCCGCCGGCGAAAGCCGGGAACGAGCTAGTTCGCAGCGCAAAATGCGGTGAGAACTGGCGCAACGGTTTTGGGGTGGGGCCCCGCCACGGCTGGCGGGGTGGGGCGGGGTCTTGGTCGAAGACCCCGGAATGACAACGCTAGTCGGCGAGAGCTCGGGCTGCGGAGGATGACGTGCGCCCCTTGACCCGACAGGGGCGCACGTCGTCCGGAGCCCGTTTGGCGCCGGGAACGAGCTAGTCTGCCACGACGATTTCCACGCGGCGGTTGTTGGCGCGCCCCTCGGGCGTCTTGTTGTTCGCAATCGGGCTCTCCTCGCCACGACCCACGGCCGTGATGCGCTCCGCTTTGACGCTCTGCGAGACGAGATGCGCGCGGACGGACTCCGCGCGGGCCTGGGACAGCTTCTGGTTGGCCGCGTCGGTACCGACTGAATCCGTGTAGCCGGAAATGGTGATCCGCTTCTTCTCGTCCTGGGCCTTCAGCGCGGCGGCCACGTCGTCCAGACTTCGCCTTGCGGCCGGGAGCAGGGCCGCCTTGCCGGACTCGAAGAGCACCGCTCCAGATAGCGTGATGATCAACCGGCGATCCTCCTGTTTGACCTTCCCGATCGCGTTTAGGCGCTCGAGTGCGGCGGCCGCATTCTTCTCGGCCTCGATGCGGGCGGTGCGTTCTTCGGCGAGTTCTCGCTGCCGCATGCTCAGTTCTTCTTCTCGAGCCTGGAGCCTGCGCGCGCTGTCGTTCACCACTTCGCCCTGCACTGCCAAGGCCGTACGTACCATTCCGAGCTCCCGCTCGGTGTCTTGAAGAGACATCTCGGCCACGTTGCGTTGCCCCTCCAAGATAGCCTGTTCCCTGTCCTGGCCCTCGGCGGCCCGCTTTTCCAGGCGAGCCGCCTCGCCCAGCGCCGTGGCCCGGAGAGCCTTGCGGTGAGCGATGTAGGCGAGCGACACCTCACGCGCGGAGGCGGGATCGTCCTCGTTGGCCTGTTCGGCGTCCTTGAGCGCCGCTCGAGCCTCTTCCAGCTTCTCCGGGACGAGCTCGGAAGCCGACCCCGTGGACGCGGCTTCGAATGCCGAGCGTGCGTCCACCAGTTGCTGAGAGGGACCCGCCGCGCAGCCCCATATGGCTGCAGACGCTAGAACGATTGCTGCGATGCTCGAATACTTCATGGTCAGCTCCCACCGGCGCCCTTCGGCCGTTCTTGCAGTTGTTCAATACGATCTTCGGCGGTCACGGCCGCCTGTTGCGCCGCTTCGGCCCGGGCAAGAGCCAGAGCCAAGTCTGCGTCGGA
Source organism: uncultured Polyangiaceae bacterium (assembly GCA_964610275.1). Taxonomy (GTDB): domain Bacteria; phylum Myxococcota_A; class Polyangia; order Polyangiales; family Polyangiaceae; genus JAFGBI01. The sequence continues at coordinate 2,977 of CAZSVU010000088.1, forward strand.
CGCGGCCCGCTTGAGGACCATGTCCGCCTCTTCGTTTTCGCCTGCAGCGATGAGCTTGTTCGCCTCAGCGATTTGGTCACGCGCGTACTTCAGATGCAGTGCTCCGTCCGGCACGTCCGCTGCGCCAACCGCCTCGGCAGCGCGCACGGACGCTTCTGTCTCCGCGGACTGCGCATGAGGCACGGCTGCCCCACCGCACCCGGCCACGAGGACCGCCCACAGTGCGATTCCGATGGTTCGATTGTAGATGTTCATGATTGCCAACTTGCCTCCAGCTTGAACAATGTGGCTCGGCAGCATTCGCGAACCGTGCCACGCGGCTCGGCAGCATTCACGAACCGTGCCACACGCCGGGCTGCGCCCCGGCTGCGCCCGAAACCATCAACGCGAGTTGACGAGCCCCAACCAGCAGTGACGACTGCGTGCGTGTTGCTTCGCCGGCGACAGGTGTGGGTGGCCCGTGCAGGCGCTTAGCCGGCAATCGCGCGTGTGAACTGGGGCAGCCCTCGCCTCGGCGTCCGTGCGCGCGCCGGTCCTGCGGCGCAGGACCCAGTCCTGCAGGACGCGAGGAAGCGACCGGCGCTGCTCGCGCCGCGCCGGTCTCCGTGTGAACGCACTCGTCAGCCCCGCGTGGGCGGCCGCGTTGAAATACGAGCTGTGCGTCGCTGGTAGCCCTTGGCCCGATTGATGCACGGTGTCCCCTAGTTTCGAAGGCACTGCCGAAGTCGCCCGCACCCCTGGTGGGACCGGGCGAACGAAGGCGGCGACGGACCCGAGGGATCGACAGGCCAGCTGACACGCTGAAGTCACCCAAGGTCGAAAGCAGAGGACTCAGATGAGACGATACGTTTATTTCCATGCCTTCATACTTGCGGGAGCCCTCTTGGGCGCCGCTTGCAGCAATGACTCAGCGGACGCGTCCCCGGGGGGCGATGAGGGTGGAAGCGGCGGCAATGACCCAGGCGCCTCCACGGGCGGCGGAGGGGCTGGAGACGATGGTGCGGCTGGGGCCCAAGCCCAGAATCCGTTGGGACTGGGTCCGGCGCCAGTGGACCTCGGGTCGCCGACTGACCCGGCGGCGGCCGGTAGCTACGTCCTGCTCGCGAGTACCGGAATCACCAACGTCACCGGGTCATCGATCAGCGGCGGACACCTGGGCCTGAGCCCGGCAGCCGCGAGCTTCATCACCGGCTTCTCGTTGGTGGCTGATTCGACGAATGCGTATTCGACTTCGGCTTCGGTCGTCCCGCCGGCACGAGTCTACGCGAGCGACTTTGCCCCTCCCACTCCGTCGAACCTGACCACGGCCGTTCTCAGCATGCAAGCTGCCTACACCGATGCCGCCGGGAGATCGAATCCTGATTTTCTCAACTTGGGCAGCGGCGACATCGGCGGACGAACCCTAGCCCCCGGCCTGTACACCTGGGGGACGGGCGTCACCATCCCAGACGATGTGACCATCTCGGGTGCCGACGCTGACGTTTGGATCTTCCAGATCTCCGACGACCTCGATCTCAGCAGCGCCACCAGCGTCATCCTCAGCGGGGGCGCGCAGGCTCGGAACGTCTTCTGGCAGGTTGCTGGTCAGGTGACCATTCACGCGAATGCGCATTTCGTGGGAGTCGTCCTGTGTCAAACGGCGATCACCCTGCAGACCACCGCATCGATGCAGGGGAGAGCGCTGGCACAGTCCCTCATCGCAATCGACGACAATGAGGTTACCGCCCCATAGTCTCGAAGCCGTGGTGGCTGCGCGGCGCGCTGAATTCCCGAAGCCACCGCAAGAAGGAACGGAGAACCCCATGAAGACCCCAGAGGTCCATCAGCCGGAGTGCGAAACCCGGATGCACGAGTGGAGAACCAAGCTAGAGGTCAACCCCCGGCGCGATTCCGCGCCCACCCGGCACGAGGCCGGAGAGGCGAAGCCCGACGATATCGTCGGGGTGACCGACGACGAGTCGAACGATGCCGTCAGAACGGGTCGGGTGGCCCGACCGATGGTTTCCTCCTGGGCAGTTTGGCTGGCCGCGCTCGGAGCGTTCGCTGCCGTAGGGCTCGCTGCGGGCGAGGCGCGAGCCGAGGCCATCATCAAGCAGCCGAACCACCATCCGGCGTATTCGGTGGAGCTCGAGCCTCACCTGCTACTGGGATGGGGTTTCCACCTGAACCGTCACGATTTTCTGCCGACCGACCAGCAACTCGATGGCCCCTTTGGCGTCGGGCCCGGGCTCCGCTTCTCGATCCCGCTGGTGGACAACGGCTTCGTGAGCAGCATCAACAACAACGTGGCGATCGGTTTCGGCGCGGATTTCGGCTACTACGATCATGCCAGCGCGGGCGTCCTGTGGCTTCCCGCAGTCCTGCAGTGGAACTTCTACCTCACGGACGTCATCACGGTATTCGGCGAGCCCGGGGTCGCGCTCCGGCACACTCGCTGGGACAACGGCAGTGAGACGGACGGGCAGCTCGTGCTGCAGGGCGGCGCGAAGTTCATGTTCGGGGAGACCACCGGGCTGACGGTGCGAATCGGCGTGCCCTACGTATCGGTGGGCGTGTCGTTCCTGCTCTAACCGCACCCTGTGATTCGAGGAGAACTGAACCGCCTGCCCCGCCCAGGCCTACCGCGATTGCATCTTCCGTACGCGCTTCGCCATGTGCCGAGGACCGTCCGCGCCCGGATCCCAGGCCAGTGGTCGGCGCCTGAACGGTTCCCCGCCAACGCGCGGCAACGAGTCGCCAACCGCCAGTTGGCTCGATTCCCGCGCCTGTCACGCAAAGACGTTGGCGTCGCCATTGGACCACACGATCAGCGTGGTCGGCAGCTGCTCGAGCATGGGGCGCAGCGATTGCAGGGTCTGACGGGCTTCTGCGCCGCCAGCCGCGGACATGCCCAGCATCACGACATCCGCCGTTGGCCCCGAGGTGCGCGGGATCATCTCCCAGGGGCTCTCGTCACTTTGAATGATCTCGACGGTGGCAACGATACGCGCGTTGTCGCGGAGCGCCGTCACAGTCCGACGTGCTTCGTGCGCTTCGGCTTCGCTCCGCACCAACCGTAGCAGCCGCACCTGCGCGCCGGAGCCTTTGCCGAAGAAGACCATCGGCAGCATCAGCCGGTCGTGCCCCATGGCCTGGAGAATGCGCGGTGCACCGAGGAAGCTGCCCAGCGCCGAGCTCACGGTGGCAGCGAACACCCCAACCGTCACGAGCGGGGCGAATACGCTCATCTCCCGCAACGCGGCGAACGGATCCGACTGTAGCTCCTGGCGGGGTGAGGCCCCGGCTATCAGAACGAATTGGCCCACGTAGATGGACACGGTGAAGGCAATGGCCAGGAGGGTTCCCCATGCCCAAGGACGAACCCCGAGCGCATGAACATGATGACACCCAGGATGGTGAGCACGCAGGGCGTGAAGACCCCGCTGAACATCCCGAATCGGGCTTGTGCCGAATGCTCGGATTCACGCGCCCCTGCGGCCGCTTGCGCGGTGGAGTTGCTCTTGGTGGACTTTGTCATGGGCATTCGCCGCGTTGCGGAGTGGTCTGCAGCGACCCCGCAGAGGAAGCAAGGTCCCCAGGCTCGCTGGAAGTAGAGGAAGTAGAGAAAGAAGAAACCAGCTCCAGTCCTGGACGACGAGACGGAGTCCTGCGCGGCGAGACGAGCGCGTCGAGCGAAACCCGAGCGGCCAACACCCCGGCTGGTGTCCGACCCGCCCGCGTCCAGGTGTGCCTCGCGAAGACTCGGACAACCTCGAATCCCTGAGCGGCATGGAACGTGCAGCAGGCGGCGTAACGATCGCCAGAACTCCATGTCGGGGCAACCCAACGAATCGAACCGCGGGCAGCATCACCGTGGGCTGGGCCGAGGTCGAAGGCCAGCGGCGCTGGCCGGCTCGGCAAGTCCAGCGGGATGAGTTCGTAGGAGGAACGGATGGGTGAATCAACTTCCAGTGCCCAATCTGACCCGAGCAGCGAGGTGCTGAATGAGCCGGGCGCCGAGCTTCGTCGGTCAGATGCGCGCGCCAAGCTGCAGGCTGAGCAACCGCTCGGTCTTCCCGAGGTCAATCTCGAGCAGCTCGGTCGGTTGAGTGATTCGGCGGGAATCCTCCAACACGCGGCGTTCACCGTGCCCCGGTACGAGGACGGCTACTGTCTGGATGACAATGCGCGAGCGCTGCTGTTGACGACGCTCCTCGAAGAGGCAGGCATCGACGGGGTCGACACGCCGCGTTCGCTGGGCTCCCGCTATCTGGCCTTCGTGCGTCATGCTTTCGACGTCGACACCCGACGGTTCCGAAACTTCATGTCATACTCCCGGCAATGGCTGGAAGAAACCGGCTCGGAGGACAGCCACGGGCGTGCGCTGTGGGCACTCGGCACCGTCATTGGCCACTGTGATGATTCCGGACGACGCAGCCTGGCCCACTCTCTTTTCCACCAGGCGCTGCCGGCGGTCGAGGAGTTCACCAGCCCACGCGCGTGGGCCTATGCGCTGCTTGGCATCGACGAATACCTGAGGGCGTTCCTGGGCGAGCGCCGGGTTCAAGAGGTTCGCCAGCAGCTGGCCGAGCAGCTCATGAAGCTCTACCGGCGAATCAGCACTCCCGCGTGGCCTTGGTTCGAGGACCGGGCTACGTACTGTAATGCTCGTCTATCACAGGCGCTCTTCGTGTCCGGAGCGCGAATGGGTCACGAGAGAATGAAAGCCGCGGGGCTTCAATCGCTCGACTGGCTCTCCGCGGTTCAGCGCCCACCATCTGGAGCTGGTACCTTCGAGCCCATCGGCTCGAACGGCTTCTACGAACGGGGTGGCGCCAAAGCCTCGTTCGACCAGCAGCCCGTCGAGGCGTGCGCGATGGTTTCGGCCTGCCTGGCGGCGTGGCGCGTGACCGGCGATGCACGCTGGGCGTCGGAAGCCCGCAACGCTTTTGACTGGTTCCTGGGGCAGAACCAACTGCAGCAATCGCTCTACGATGCCGCGACGGGCGGCTGTCGCGATGGACTCCACGCTGATCGCCTGAACGAGAACCAGGGTGCGGAGTCGACCCTCTCCTTCCTGATGGCTCTGGTCGAGATTCGTGCCGCATCCCAGGTGACTCAGTCAGACCGAGCGGGAACGCCGACGTCAAACCAAAGAGAGACCGCGTCATGACCGCCGGCAGGCACGCGCTCGGCTACGAGACACTCTTTCGTCGGCACGAAGCCAACCCGATCCTCACTGCGGCCGACTGGCCCTACCCGGCCCACAGTGTCTTCAACCCGGGTGCCACGCTGCTCCACGATGGCACGACGCTGTTGCTCTGCCGGGTGGAAGACCGTCGTGGTCACTCACACCTCTGTGCTGCGCGCTCAGGGAACGGCGTCGATGGATGGGTCATCGACGCTGAGCCCACGCTTCTGCCTGACCCTGAGAACTTCGCCGAGGAGATCTGGGGCATCGAAGACCCACGCATCACGTTCCTCGACGAGCTCGGCAAGTACGCCATTGTGTATACGGCATTCAGCAAAGGCGGGCCCTGCGTGGCACTCGCCATGACGGAAGACTTTCGTCGGTTCGAGCGCTACGGCGAGATCATGCAGCCCGACGACAAGGACGCAGCGCTGCTGCCTCGGCGAATAGACGGAAGATTCGCGCTCATTCACCGTCCGGCGAACCATGTTTCGGCACACATCTGGATCACGTTCTCGCCCGATTTGAGCAATTGGGGAACTCACCGGCTGCTCCTGAAGGCACGCAAGGGCGCGTGGTGGGACGCGAACAAGATTGGACTCTCACCGCCGCTGATCGAGACGCCGCGAGGGTGGCTGATGCTCTATCACGGCGTTCGGACCACGGCGGCAGGGTCGATCTACCGACTCGGAGTGGCACTGCTCGCGCTCGACAAGCCAGAACACTGTCTCCTGCGCGGAGATGCTTGGATCTTTGGGCCTGAGGCGCCCTACGAGCAGCATGGCGACGTGGGCAACGTGACCTTCCCGTGCGGCACCACCATCGGCGCGGACGGGGACACCATCCACCTCTACTACGGCGCGGCGGATACCAGTATTGCGCTCGCAACCGGCAGCATCAGCGCGCTCATGCGCTGGCTCGATCAACACGGCTCACCAGCCATCCCTGCCTGACTCGTACGACACGTTGAGACGAGACGCCATGGACAGCTCGAAAGACGGATCTCGCGGCGGAGTCGAATCGGGGGTCGAGACGAGCGGTTCGTTCGACTCAGATCGGCGCGCCCTCGTCGTCGTGGCCCATCCAGACGACGAGACGTTGTGGGTCGGAGGTACCATGCTGATGCACCCAGCTTGGAGCTGGCGCGTCGTGTCACTCTGCCGGGGGACGGATCCTGATCGCCGCCCCCGGTTCTTCAACGCGATGACGCACCTCGGCGGACGGGGAGACATGGGCGACCTGGACGATGGGCCCGACCAGTATCCGCTTTCCGGCGGCGAGGTTCGAGCGGCCGTCAGGTGGGCGCTGCATGACACGAGCTACGATCTGATCGTCACCCACAGCCCCTTGGGCGAGTACACGAGGCACTTGAGGCACGAGGAGATCGGTCGAGCCGCGCTCGAGCTCTGGCAGGCCGGTGATCTGAGCACCAAGGAGTTGTGGCTGTTCGCCTACGCCGATCGTGGACGGGCGAACCATCCAGTAGCGATCGAGAACGCCGACCTGGTGCTCTCGCTCCCCGAGGATGTCTGGCAGAAGAAGCTCGCCATCATCCAGGAAGTGTACGACTTCGCTCCCGATTCGTGGGAGGTGAGGAGCACGCCGAGAACGGAAGCCTTCTGGTGTTTTTTGCGAGCCCGGCAAGGCGCTGGCCTGGCACCGGCGATGCGGGTCTCGAACACCTCGCGAGGCAACCTCGCGGCGCGCGGGAAAGGAGGTGCGACGTGAAAGTGCTGCTGCTGTATGACTATCCTGCCTCTCCCGGCGGGCTGGCCACGCAGGGGGAGCTCCTCTTCAGAGGACTGAAGGAGCTCGGCGTGGAAGCCCAAGCCGTGCACTTCGAGGCGGCCCAGGAAAAGGAATGGTACTATCGGTGGTTCGAACCCGACGTGGTGGTCGGAATCGGCTACTGGGGACATACGCCGCACCTGGTGCTGCATCCCCAGCGCTATGGCGCACGGCCGATACCGTGGCTCGTGGCCAACGGCTATGTGGGCAAGTACCAGGATGTGCTCCAGGCCCTACCGCTGGTGCTGGTAACGTCGAACTGGGTCAGAGAGGTGTACGCCCGTGACGGGGTCGGGACCGAGAATTTCGTGGTGCTGCCGGTGGGATGCGACACTGACTCGTTCGTCCCCCGCGATCGGGACGATCCGAAGGTTACCGCGGTGCGTGACGCGTTGGGAGTGGCTCCGGATCAGGTCATGATCCTCACCGTGGGTGGTGACGCAGCCTCCAAGGGGGCGCAAGAGGTGATGCAGGCTCTGGCGATGATCGATACTAGGGCGCCCGACTGGAAGTACGTATGCAAGGTCTGGCCCCAGCCGCGCACCGAGAAGCAGAACCTGGAGGATCTCCAGCTGGCCAACCATCTGGGCATCGAAAAGAACGTGGTGTTCACCATGAGCGTCAACTCCAGGAACTTCCTCCCCTACCTGATCGCGGCCTGCGACATTTACGCCGGTCCGTCGCGGCTCGAGGGCTTCGGTATGCCCCAGGTTGAAGCCGGCGCGTGTGGCAAGCCGGTGATCGGCATTCGTGCCATGGCCATGCTCGATACGCTCGTCCACGGCGAAACCGCGCTGCTGGCCGACGTGGCGAGCGAGATCTGGATCAAGGAAGCGATCGTGGGTGAGGATCAGGGGTTCGAGAGCACACGGCGCATCGTTTTCCCCAATGCCAGAGCGGCCGACTATCGAGCCAGCGTCCACAACCTAGCCGAGCACCTGTTGGCGCTGATGGAGGACGCGGAGTTGCGGCGCAGGATGGGCGCGGCGGGAAGAGAGCGCGCAATCGCCAACTATGACTACCGGGTGGTGGCGCGTCGGTTCGTGGAGGTCGTTGCTGACAAGCTGGGGATCTCCTAGGAGCGGGCAGGATGGCTTCGAGTCTCGACCCAGCAGTAGACGCGGCGAAGCGGGCAGCGTTGGAAGTACTGCTGAACAACGCACGCACGGGCCGCGCCGGCCTACCGCGCACGGCGGCATGGGGGTACCCTGAGCCCTACACCCGAGATCTGATGATCTCGTCACTGGGGATCCTCGCGAGCGGGAACGCAGAGCTGGCCAACTCCCTGAAGAAGACTCTGGTCTCGCTATCCCAGTGTCAAAGCCCGCATGGTCTGATCCCCGGCCTGGCCGACGACCCGGAGGATCTCGGGGCGAGCGACACGACCGCGCTGTTTCTCATCGGACTCGCCGCCTATCGTCAGATGGCCGACGACCCCAGCTTTCTCGAGGACGCCGCGACCAAGGCGACGCGCTGGATCGAGTACCAAAGTCCCTCGGACCGAGTTCTCGTGGCCCAGCAGCCAACCAGTGATTGGCGAGACGAGCAGTGGGTGCTCGGATTCGGACTCTACGCGAATGCTCTGGTCCACGCTGCCCTCAGGCTCCACGGGCACGCTGCGAGAGCCGCGGTGCTGGAGCAGGAGATGAACCAGCCGGTCATCAGCGGTGACGGGGGCCCTGGACATGTTCGTGAGGGGCTGGTTCTTCCCGATGCATCCTACTACGCGCTCTGGTCCTACAAGCTCTATTGCAGCCAGCGTTTCGATCTGCTCGGCAACAGCCTGATGATGTTGTCTGGCGCCGCGCCGCGGAACAAAGCCGAATCCATCGTCGACTGGATCGAATCCACCTGCTTGGCCATGCGGGAAGCAGGTTCGCTCTCGGTCCATCTTCCTCCCAACTTGTTTCCTTTCATTGAACCCGGGGATCTCGATTGGAGGGACCGGTACGAGCAGTTCAATCAGCCGGGCGAGTACCACAACGGCGGGATCTGGCCATTTGTTTGCGGTTTCTACGTGGCCGCGTTGGTGGCGACCGGTCGGCAGAGCTTGGCTGAACGAAGTCTCGTCGCTCTCACCGATCTCTGCTGCCGGTCCAAGAATCCGGACGTCGACTTCGGATTCAACGAGTGGATTCGTGCCCAGGACGGCCGTGCCTGTGGCCAGGATTGGCAGCTGTGGTCCGCGAGCATGTACCTGTATGCGGCAGAGTGCGTGGAAACGGGAACCACACCGCTGTTCGAAACCGTTCGAGGCAAGAACTGGTGATGGCCAACGGATTTGGTGCTTCCGTTCGAGTCCATGCCAGCAGGAATGCGTTGGCGAACGCTGTTGCGGATCGTATTTGTGCCTTGGCTGAGGCGCGGTGTTTCGACGGGAGACCGCTGGTTCTGGGTCTCGCCTCCGGAGCGTCGCCTGCGGGCGTCTATCGCGAGCTTGCCCGACGCGTGCACAGCAGCGAGCTCGACTTGTCTCGGTGCTTGGCGTTCTGTCTCGATGAGTACTACCCCATGGGCTCAGAAGACTCTCGGAGCTACGCCCAGCAGATGTCGCGCGTGGCCGCTGAGCTCGGCATGCCGGCCGGCAGCCTTCGAATTCCGTGCGGCGAGACACCGCGGGAGCAACTGGAGGCCCATTGCGGTCAGTACGAGGAAGCGATTGGGTCGGCTGGCGGCATCGACTTCCAGATCCTGGGCGTTGGCCGGTCCGGGCACATCGCCTTCAACGAGCCGGGCTCCTCGCGCGCGAGCCGCACCCGGCTGGTCGAGCTCGACGAGCGCACGCGACGCGATGCGGCCGCCGCATTCGGCGGCCTGGAACGCTGTCCGCGAGAAGCGATCACCATGGGAATTGCCACTATCCTGGAGGCCAGGGAGATCGCGCTCATCGCCATCGGTGGGCACAAAGCGGAAATCGTCCGGCGCTTGGTCGAGGAGCCCCCTTCAGCGGTCGTACCCGCCTCGCTTCTCCAGGGTCATGACGGAGTCACAGTTCAACTGGACGAGGACGCATCGAGGCTTCTGGACCGGGCAACCGTCGGAGGCAATGCCTCGGCCGCACCTCGATCGCTCGGGTGACACCGAACGCGCCGGGGCAGTGCGAGCATCAGCTCAGCGGTCCCCGCGCCGCGCCAGCAGAAGCACCGGTGTGGCGGTCGGCGGCTGCCATGGCCAGACGCCAACGGCCCGGCTAGGGGCTGAATGCGCCCACGAGCACGAGCGCTGGCGGCTGACCCTGCGACTGGTGTTTCGACGAGTACCGCTGCACGAACACGCCGCGGAAGTGTGCCAGGGCCTCGGGGGCGTGATGGGTCGCGAACGGTGTCACAAAGTAGACGGGCTCGGCATCGGTCGTCAGCGTGCCGACCGAGTACGGACCCTCGCGTCGAATTGGAAAGGCGCGACCGGTGACAGCGACCACTTTGCCGCGCGCGGCTTCGGAGTCGCGCGCTGCGGCAGCACGCGGCATGCAGGGAATGCTGTCCAGCGTCGACTCGCCTCCGATCCTCAAGGTCTCCGCCAAGCTACCGATCACCACTGGGTCGAGCGTCGTGCCGTCCGTGCCCCGCTTTGCCGCCGCCACGACCAGCGGTGCGTACGTGATGCCGCTCAGGGTGTCGCGTTCGCCGGGGTCGGCTGCCGTTCGGAGTAGCCGGTCCAGGGACGTGCCATCGCACGAGCGCACCTCGCTCGCGCACTGAGCGGCCAGCGCCCTCGCCTCGTCCTGGCGCAGTCCCGGAGTCATCGCCGCGTACCGCGCGAGCTGCTCCGCTGCATCGGTCTTGCGCTCGACGGCGGCCGCGGCGTTGCGCATGCTCGCTGTCTTGCGCTCGAACCAGCCCTCCGGGCCGAAAAGCAACAGACCGGTCGCGCCATCGGTCAGGTCGTACCCGAGGCACATCCAGCCGAGGTCCATGAGCACGCCCCCGTCCTGCCGGCCGTCGCGCTTCGTGTACTCCGCTCGAAGCGAAGTGCCCCCTCCCCGTGCGACAAGCGAGCGCACTTCGAACGACGAGGGGGCAACCCGTACCTGCGCGTCGGCATCGAGGCCTGGCATCCGAAAGACGTTGGCGGCCCAGGCTGGAACGTCCGTGTTCTGCGAGACGAAAACCGTCGCAGGGCTCGCGTCCTTCGCCGTCAGGTGCGCCTTCGCATCGAAGCGCATGCCCCCGCTTGTTCGCAGCGTCGCTCTCCGCAGGGCTACGTTCCCCCACCATGCGCCCTCGGGTGGAACCGCGTTCCCCGTGGCGGCGTGCTGGATCGCGAGAGTACTCCCCGACAACTCAGTCGAGCCCCTGGCATCGCCGCTGCGCCGGGCTCTCACCGCGCCAGCGAGATTGCCGAACCACTCCGTGGCGTCGAGGCGAACCCGGATCCCTCGCGCGACGACCTTGCCATCGCCTCGCATCGCCCCGGAGCCCAGTTCGACATCGGCGTGCAGCCTCGCTCGGCCCGTACCGCGCTCGATGTGGAGGCCAGTGGGCAGCGGGAGCAGTTCGTGCAGTCGGCCGAGGTCGACCAGCTCGGCACTGGGGAGATCGATTGAAACGTGTCCGTCCACGCCGTGTGCCGTGAGCGCGAAACGTGGTGCGGCCGCGGTGAGCGAAGGAACCACGAGGATGGCCGCGCCGCCGCGTCTGGACCTCGCGGAGACCGTGCGGAGCGCGACGTTGCTTCCGGACAGGTCGAACGTGCGGTCGGCCCACGTCCCGCGCCGGAGCTCGACCTGTGCTGCGACGCTTCCTGCAAGAATGGCACGGCCCAGTCGAGCTGACGCAGCGTCTGCGGCGATCGTCGCGGCGCCCACGACCCACCCGCCGGGAAGCGAGACATCCAGGAGCCGGGCGCCGGCCGTGACATCGGCGGTGAACTGGTCGGACCCGTGCTCGACGGTGAGGCGTCGTGCCAAGAGCCCGAGCTCGGCGCGACCGCGCCCCTTCGCGAGCGAGCCGTCGGCGTGGGCGTGGGCGGTCAGCATCCCCGACCGGATGACGAACGGCGACGTCGACGGGAGAAGGTGCCTCCACGCACTGACGTCGCTCGTCTCGGCGCCGCCGACGTCGAGCGTGAAGTGCGCGTCATCGAAGAGGTGTGAGAGCTTCAGGCGGCGGCTGGTCACCGTTGCGGCGATCGAGGCGATGCGTGCCCGTTCTTCGCCGAGCTGGGAGACACGAAGACCAGCGACCCGAGCGTTGATGGTGGCGAGGTCCCCGTCGATGTCGAGATCGATGCGAATCGGCGATTCGAAGGTCAACCCCTGGGCCTCGACCACGGTTTCCGTCGCCTCGGTCCGTACCCGCGTCCCAGCCGTGAGCTTTCCGTGGTCCAAGACGATACGGGCGTCGAGGGGGCCTTCCCAGCGCGAGAAGCCGACGGCGCTCTGTGGTGCGACCCAGCGCAGCGCGCCGGCGACGTTGGCGCGCCCGCGGACCTGTCCGGCGCAGGACACGTGATCGAAGATCGCGAGTCCCTCCACCTGTCGGAGGTCGAACGGATGCACGGTCGCCTCCAGCGCGCCGCGCAGTCCAGTGGCGAGTGGCTGGCTTCCGTGGAGGATGTCGACTCCGTTAGCGTCCACGGTCGCCGGTCCGATGTCGAGCCAACGCAGCGGGCGGATGACCGCCCGCCCGCGCACGCGCGTGTCGCCTTCCGATCGCACGGTCTGGATCCAGACCTCGCCCACGTGTTCGACCTCAACGTCCTCGAGTTCGACCATCCATAGGTCGTAGTTCGCGTCGGTCAGCGGCGGTGGCTCGGGCCCGACATCCAAGAGGGGTGGATCCGCGAAGCCCGAGATGGGTGGCAGCGCGGCGATGAAGTCCGGAGTCGCATCCGCGCGATCGAGGCGCGACCGCGCCCGAAACGTGAATCCACTCGCTCGCACGCGTGTCGCATGGAAGCTGCGGCGCAGCAGGTCAACGAGCGAGACGGAGACGTCGGCACGGGCGACGGTCAAGCGCCATTCCAGCGTTCGGTCGCGGCCGCGAAGGGTCAGGCCTTCCACGTGAGCTCGGCCGGGGATGATCGAGTACGCGCTCTCGTAGTCGAGAGTCACTCCCGTTGAGTTCAACGGCGGACTGCTGACCATGTAGCGAAGCAGCCGGGTTCCCAAGAGGACGTTGGCGACGGCCAGATACGAGAGGGTCAGGATCGCGACGACGAGCACGGCCCTCGCGACGAGCCTTCGCCAGCGAACGTGCCCCAGGAGGGCTCGCGCGGGACTTGCGCGCGGCAGGTGCAGGTGCCCGATGCGGTGACTACTGGTCGCCTGTGCCATTGATGCCCCTGTGGGTGCGATCCCGGAACCTGCGTTCCACTCGCGATAGCCGGCCCCTGCCGGGGCGGGATGCGAGAGCGTCCGGGCGTTCGGCACCAGCGCCTCGAGTGGACACCAGTCGAGCCGTCCACCCGGGTGTGTCTGCGCTCAGGCGATCCGACGGCCCACGATGACGCGAACGAGGATCGAAATGATTGCCAGCACGAGCAACACGTGGATGAACCCGCTCGTGGTGACGTGGAACCCGAAGCCGAGTAGCCACATTACGGCTAGAACGGCAGCAATGGCCCATAATAGATTCAGCATTTCCTTACTCCTCTGGTGGTCGCGAGTCCCTATTGCGTCTTCGGTTGGTCGCCGGCCTTGGCAGCGAACTCCTGGCGACGGTGCTTGGCTGCAGCTGCCGCTTCCTGTTTGGCGGGGGACCAGCTTCTGCACGGTTTCCTGCGCTGAGTGGATCGCCTTCGTGGCGATCTCCTTGGCGATGTGGCTCGCCTTCTGCGCAGTCTGTTGCAGTCGGTGTCCGCCTTGCGCGGCCAGCTCCCCGAGCTTGCCTCGCGCGTCCATCGCCATACTACCGGCCTGGTCAGCGATCTCGGGGGCTTTCGTGCTGGCCATGGCGGCGAGGCCCTCGTCCTTGCTTCCGGCGTCGTCGACCTGGGAGCTGGTATCCTTGGCTTCCATCGTCGCAGTCCTTCCCATTCACGGGTAGTGCGAGCCAGAAAGGCCACGCACGATGTGTGCCATGCCACATCGATGACGGCGCACTTCTTGCAGAGAGCGCGGGACATGGCGCACTTGAAGCTGGCCATTTTCGGGATGACGGACGTCGGTCGTGTTCGTCAGAACAACGAGGACGCTTCTGTCGTCGCGGATTTGACGACGTTGGAGCGCGTTCACGCGATGGCGAGCGCTGTGACCCTCGACGAGAGCGACTACAAGAACGTCATTCTGCAGGCCATTGGCCTCCGTCCGGAAGTGACGGTTGAGATGTCCGGAGTCCAGCTAGGCCAACACGACCGCGTCCTGCTCTGCTCCGACGGCCTCTCGAACATGCTTTCGGACGGCGACATGCACGCGCTCCTGGCGGGAGGAACGGTGGATGCGGTCTGCCGGACGCTGGTCGATACCGCGAATGCGCGAGGTGGGGAAGACAACATCACGGTCGTCGTGCTCGATGTCGCGGGTGAGGCGGAGGCATCGCCGGCGCACGACGTCTGAGCGGATCGTGGAATTCTCCGTCAGCCGTTCCCTATCAACACGGGAGCCAAGTGACTGACCCGCTCTCGATCCCGGATTGCCGTTTCCTTCGTGGCTGCCCGCCGCGAACGCACATTCCGTGCCACGGTGAGTCCAAAGGCCCTTCGCCTGGGGTGCGCACGGCGCGACGGAGCAACCGGCAGTCTCGGGCAACAGGACTCAGTGGTGCGCCGCAGGACACAGGAGTTGGGCGAACGCCGCGCGGGGGCACCGCCGCCGGTTTCCAACCCGCCGGCGCCAACGTTCCCCGGCATTCGCTTGGCCACCCCGTCGGGTTTGCTCGAGCAGGGTCAGTGTCTCCCTCTGAAGCCGTAGCCGACGAAGTGACGCGCGCGGACGCGATCGTGTTGGTATCGAGGATGGTATCGGGCCGAAAGTTGGGCAGCTTGTCGAGACGAGCTATCGACTTGTCCCGCTTGATGTGAAGCTCCACTTGCCACCGCAGCCCATACAACTCCAGGATGCGGTCTTTGCTGAGTCGTGCCTGCGGCGCGGTGGTGAACACCACGACAAACCCGGCTGCGATCAAGGACTCCTTGGAGACCTTGCCCCCGTGCTCCTTTCGGAGGCGTCGGCGTGCCTCCTCGGCCTTGTCCGGGGGGAGACGCACCGCACAGAGACGCCCAGCGATGGGGTCCAGGTCGGCAGGGTGCACGTAGGCGGCCCACTCGCGCACTCGCCCGGGCTTGCGCAACCGCGCCAACTTCGCGGGGACATCGAGCGGGTTTCCCTTCGCGTCGTACAGCGGAAGACTGCCGCGATTGTACCGAACCAACACATCCGCCCCCGTTGAGCAGAGCCAGCCGATTCCTGGTGGATTCGCCTACACTCGATCTCCAAGCCACAGCTGTCCGTCCGCCGGCTTGAAGCGACGGAAGGTCTCTCCGCCCGTCTCGTCGGTCACCTCGATCTGGTCTGGGCGCAGAGTCGTCAGCTGCAGCACGTAGTGCACACGCGCTGTCGTCTCGCAGGCACCCGGACGGGTGATGACCGACGCATCGACGACCCGGACGTCGTAGCCCGGCCAGCACTCGGGCGCGAAGGTTTGCTGGGCGTCCGTCGTCAGCTCCAGTAGCGTAGCCAGATACGGCCCCAGCTTGCGCATCCACAAGTGCAACGCTGCGGGCGAGATGTCCACGATCTGGGCGGCCGCCCCCATCGCGGTGGGCATCCGCAGCGAGGAGTTGGTGGCTACGTGGTAGAAAACCGGACGCAGAGGCTGGGCGATGTCAGTGACCTTGGCACCCAGCTGCGGCGGAAGATTTGGTGGCATCAGGCCAAGCTCGTCAGCCAGCTCTCTCCACCTCGGCGGCAGCTGGGCCTCGACCATCGGCCAATCCCCCACCCCGTTGACGGGGGAGAGGTTGATAGATTGCGTTGGGCTCCTGAGCATGTGCTCCGCAGAGCAGCGCTCTCCCAGACGGGCCGACTTCCTGCTTAACCCCAAGGGGGAGGGCCCCCGCCTCCCCCGCCAGCAAGGAACTCAGCGCGCGTTTCGCTTGCTCAAGCCTACGTGCGTCTCATCGGTGGCCCGGAAATTGCTTATCAGCACCCACCGGAGACCCTACCACCGGCGGGTCGCGCCTTACTCTTGGAATATTCGCCGCGCGCTTGCAGCAAGAAAGCGACAATCATGATGAACTCAAAATCGCATCTCTTGACGCGGGGAGCCGCTTTGCTGCTACTGCTCTCGCTCGTCGCCGCCTGCGGAGACTCCGGCGGTGGGGCAGCGGGGGACGGTGGAACCGCAGCCGAAGGGGGAGCCACGGCGACCGGTGGGACCGCGGCGGAAGGTGGGGCAGCGGCGGAAGGTGGGGCAGCGGCGGAAGGTGGGGCAGCGGCGGAAGGTGGGGCAG
>CAZSVU010000088.1:19427-25833 GCA_964610275.1 uncultured Polyangiaceae bacterium
CGGGGGATGGTGGGGCAGCGGGGGATGGTGGAACCGCAGCGGAAGGTGGGGCAGCGGGGGATGGTGGGGCGGCGGGGGATGGTGGGGCAGCGACGACGCCGACGGTCCTTTCCAGCACCCCCGTTGACGGGGCCACGGGCGTCCCCGTCAACGCAAACGCCAGCGCCACCTTCAGCGAGGAGATGGATCGCGCCACGCTCACCGCGACGACGTTCACGCTGACCTCCGGGGCGGCGGCGGTCCCGGTCGAGGGTACGGTGATCTACGCCCACTCCACGGCGGTCTTCTGGCCAGCCGCACGCCTCGCGAGCGACAGCACGTTCACTGCGACGATCACCACGGGGGTCACGAGCGCCTCCGGTGTTGCCCTGGCGGCGGACCACGCCTGGAGCTTCACCACCGGCGATGCCGTCGCTCCGGGGCTTCCTGTGAATCTCGGAACGGCCGGCAACTTCGTGATCCTCGCAAAAAGCGGGATCTCCACCGTGCCCACCTCCGCCGTCACGGGAGACATCGGAGTCAGCCCCGCCGCCGCCACCTTCATCACGGGATTCTCGTTGACCGCGGATTCCACAAATGTGTTCTCGACCTCCCCGCAGGTGACCGGGAGAGTGTACGCAGCCGACTACGCGCCGCCCACACCCTCCAACATGACCACGGCTGTCGGCGACATGGAGCTTGCATTCACCGATGCTGCCGGACGCGCCCCCGACGTCACTGAGCTGGGCGCCGGGAACATCGGCGGGATGACCCTCGCCCCAGGCGTCTACAAATGGGGCACCGGTCTGCTGATCCCGACGGACGTCACTCTTAGCGGGAGTGCGACGGACGTCTGGATCTTCCAGATCGCACAGGATCTCACCATGAGCAGCGCGGCGAACGTCTTCCTGACCGGCGGGGCACTGGCCAACAACGTCTTCTGGCAGGTCGCCGGTCTGGTGGATCTCGGCACGACGTCGCACTGCGAGGGAGTCGTTCTGACTCAAACGTCGGTCACGCTGCGGACGGGCGCGTCGATCAACGGTAGGCTGCTGGCGCAGACGGCGGTCGACATCGACAGCAGCACCGTGGTCGAACCCGCCCCGTAGCCGAGCACGCAGCAAGTCCACGAAACGGACGGGCAACTCGTGCTGCACGGTGGCGGCAAGCTCATGTTCGGAGAGACCACCGGGCTCACGGTGCGAATCGGGCGCCCTACGTGTCGGCCAGCGTGTCGTTCCTGCTGTAGGAGGTAGACGATGTCACTCATGTATCTCGTAGGCACACTTGTTGTTGTGGGGGTGCTCCTCTGGCTACTCAACAACTACGTCCCGATGGACGCCAAGATCAAGCAGATCATCAACGTCGTCGTGGTCATCGCGGTCGTCCTGTGGCTGCTGGCCGCCTTCGGCGTGCTCGGCAACATCGCCAAGATCCGAGTGCCCCGCTTCTGACTTGCCCCTGGCTGTCTGGTTGCATCTGCATCGGCTGATGTGCGGGGGGTCCTGATCCGTAGCACGGCTGTGATTTCCTCACGCGCCTGCGGACGAAGCTCAGTACGGAGCCTTCAGCTCGTGCCGAGATGTTTCCTTGGGGCTGCGTGGCGGGGGTGCTGAAGTATGGACCTCGGTCCGGGTAACAGTCGGCCGCCAATGCGGCGGAACGGGTGCAAACGGAGCCCGCCCGCCCGCCTCCGCTGTCCTCGGCGCAGATTGGGTCGGTAGGCGCGTTGCGAGCGCTGACGGTGTTGCGGACGCATTGCCGACCTGCTCCTTCGGCTCGCTCCGGTGCACCATGTCGATCGCTGCGCTGGCTGGCCCGGTGAGCGGCCGTGCTGCTGTTCCACCTGTGTGCGACAGTGCAGTCCACCCGACGAGTCCTCCAATGAGCCCGACCACGAACCCGGCGCCCATCCAGCGTCGTGGCGTGCGCGCGAAGCCAGGGCGACGGCTGCCACCCCGGGGGAGCAGTTGCGGCACGTCGCGGGCTGCCGGCAGCAGTGCCTCGGGCAGGGTCACGGTCGGCAGCTGGTCGGGTTGCGAGAGCGCGACTGGCGGGAAGCTTGACATGCGCCGGCTTCCATCCGGGCTCAGCCAGATAGAGTCGATCGACGCGCCGGTGGCATCGACGGCAACTCCCCGGTCCATGAGCCATCGAGCCAGGGCCGTGCCGAACTCACGCATCGACGCCCAGCGATACTCAGGTCGCTTCTCGAGCCCGCGCGCGATGATCGTACGCAGCGCGGGGTCGGTCACGTCGCGGGCCAGGTCCGTGTGCGATTCCTCGTCGAGGACGGCCCGCAGGGTTTCCTGGACTCCCTCCCTGACGAACGGTGTGCGTCCAGCGACCAGTTCACACAGCATCACACACAGTGCCCAGACGTCAGCCCGCCCGTCGACGGTCGGCTCGCCACGCACCTGTTCGGGCGACATGTACTCCGGGCTGCCCATGATCGAGCCGGCGAGTAGCACGCTCGCGCCCTGCTTCTGCATCACGCGCGCTATGCCAAAGTCCAGGATCTTGGGCTGGATGCCGCCGCTCGCCGTTTTCGCCACGAACAGGTTTGCCGGCTTCAGGTCGCGGTGCACGATCCCGCACTGGTGCACCACGGTCAGTCCGTGCGCGATCGGGAGCAGCAGCTGCACCGCCGACTCTGGGTCAAGGGTGGACTCGCGGTGCAAGAGCACGTCCAGGCACTCGCCGTGCAAGAACTCCAGCACGATGTAGGGATTGCCCTGCTCGGTTCGCCCGAGGTCGAACACCTTGACGATGGCCGGATGCTCGATCCGGGCGGTGGCCCGGGCCTCAACCGCCAACTGTCTTTGGGTTTCCGCGCTCTGGATGTCGACTCGCACCACCTTGAGGACCACGTCCGCATCCAGATCCTCGTTGCGCGCTACCCACAGCGTAGCCATGGCCCCCTCGTCCAGGTGCCGCAGAATCCGATACTTGCCGCCTATCAACCGGCCGGGGCAGAGCTCCGTCGCGCCGTCCTCGGGCGGCTCGACCCTGGTGTCCAGGCTGGCGAACGGCCTGGTATCAGAAGGTAGTGCTCCGGCTACGACCGCCATGGTCCACTCTTCACCGCGCGCGCGCTGGGACAGCCGCCGGGCTGCCACACATACTGTCCGCCGCGCCAGGTCCACTGCCCGTCGAGCCACATACAGGACTCGTCCGGAGGATCGCGAACCAGCTGTGCTCCCGTGGTGGGCGGGACGAAGGGCACTTTGACGAAATCGCCGGTGGCATGGCTCCTCGTCCTCGGTTTGGGCAGCGCTGAGGAACAGGCGGTCGGTAGCGTCACTGCTGCGACGAAGAAGTAGAGGTTCACCACGCGGTAGTCAGCTTGAGGCAACAATCGGGCCAGTGGCTGGTGCGAGACCCCCGAATGCGGGACTCCTGACGAGCCAGACCCTAACGCCAAGCTCCCCCGCGCAGCGCGACGGGCGGACGCTGGCGCTGCTCGGGGCCGGCCCGGGGCAGGCCGTTGACCGCAGCGGCAGCGAGCTGCGCCAGCGCGGGCTCGCGCTCGGGCGACCTTCTCGAGAGCTGCGATCACGCGAGCGGCCGCCCGGTCATCGGGCTCGGGATGCCATCGCGCTTGGAAGTCCGGGGGCGCGGGGGACGCTCCCTGCAGCCAGCGGCATCTTCGTTCTGCCTGGGGTGGGCTTGTTGGACTCTCGAAGCGATTGAAATCGCGAAGCGTGGCGAGTGGCTGCAGCCATCGCAAAGTCCTCGTTGCAGGTCTCAGCGGCCTGCCGGTAGACGGCAGGCCCGCACCGCCGCCGGAGTCGACGACGGGTGGCTTGTCGCCGTCGAGTCCCTGGCAGCCCTTGGCGCATCGTTCGGCTCAGCCAATCCAGTCGAAGGATTCAGTCCTCATCGCTGGTCGCTTCCTCCAGTTCGTCGCCTGCCTCCTCGGCGGCCTCGCCCACGTCCTCCGCGGCTTCCTCTGCTACGTCTTCGACGTCTTCGGCGGCTTCGTCGACTGCTTCCCCTGCCTCTTCCATGGGGCCCTCGGCATCCGGGGCCTCGGCCGGCTCCTGACTGCCGCCGCATCCGACGCCCAGAAGCCCCGCGATCATCAGTTCAGGAAGGTGCTTGATTCTCATGCTTTCGCTCCCTCGTGGTTGAAGTTGTTGCTTCTCGCCGGGTGCGGCCGGGCTGCGGTCACGGCTAGCAATGCGCATGCCGACCCGCGGCTCCTGCCAAGGACCGAGCGATCTCGGCCGCGGCGCGATCTGCGCGTAGCACGCTTGTTGCACAGGGGCAATGTGCCACAGCCACCAGCGCGTACACCTAACGACCTCCCCAAGCAGGGGTTACGGGGCGGGCACTTCAGCCCCCCGTACTCCGAGTATTCGATCTGACGCTCCAAGACCACCCACGGCGACGAGGGCTGCCCCTCCGCGCGATGTTGACCCGGTAGTTGCCGAAGAGGAACACCATGACGACATCGCCGCGCGCTTCGAGCGGTGGCTCACTGCTGTCCGGCAACCGCGGGGGGCCCCTCCAGAAGAGGGCTCCTCGGCAGATCCTGTGGGTGAAATCGCTGGCTGCGCAGCGGGGCCGAACGCTGCTGCGTGAGGTGTCTGCTCCCCCGGTGCGGATCCGGTGCCAGCTACGCCCTGCTGACTGAGGGGCAGTTGCCGTCGCGACGCGAGCGACAGGGCCGCATGCCACAGCGCTGCCGTGCTCGCCGAGCGTTGCCCGCTGCGCTCCGCATGGGTTTGTCTCTGACCATGCCTTTGGCCTGCGGACGGAGATCCACTCCTGCCGGGGAGGTTTGCCTTCCTGGTGGGAGCCAGCCAGGCGCGCAGGAGCAAGCGCATCCTGCTTGCCGCTCTGCTACGCGTGAAGCTGTGAACCAACAGCGAGCAGGAGCGAAAGCAGGATGCTGATTAGAACGGTGCTCAATCGAATCCACAAGTTCAAGGCCTTTGTTTGCTCGAAGGTCGCATTCGTCCGGCAGGACGACGAGTTCACCTTGGAGGTCACGGTGGTGCCGCGCGCCAATAGTCGGCCGGTATGCTCCGGTTGCGGACAGAAGCGGCCCGGCTACGACCACCTCGGCGAACGTCACTTCGAGTTCGTGCCGCTTTGGGGCATCGCGGTGTTCTTCGTGTACGTCATGCGGCGTGTGGACTGCCCCACGTGCGGCGTGGTGGTGGAGTCGGTGCCCTGGGCCAGGGGCAAGCATCAGCTGACCACGACCTACGCCTGGTTCCTGGCCAGGTGGGCCAAGCTCCTCAGCTGGAAGGAAGTTTCCGAAGTCTTCCAGACCAGCTGGGAGAAGGTGTTCTCGGCGGTTTCGATGGCGGTGGCATGGGGGCTTGGCCGACCCGCAAGCGGTCAGATCGGACGCGCTCGACGACGAGGTTCCCGCCGAACGCAATGTCGATGGCGTTCTCGACTGGGCCGACCCAGATTGCCGGCACGGGATCGGGAAGGACTTGCCAGCTGTCGAACTCCAAGGTGAGCAGGGCGCTCTTGGACGCACGACGAAGCGAGGAAGCCGTGACCCGGGTGCCGTCGGAGAGAGCGCCTTCGGTCCCGCCGCCGAGCGACAGCGGCAGAAGCTCCTTTAGCGTTGCCTTGCTTGGACGACACGTCACGACAAGACGGTCTCGCTCAAGGCTCACGCATGGCTCGTCCGCCGACAGTTCTACCCCTGCGAAGTGGAGACTGCTGACGGCCTGGAGTGCCATGGGGGCAGGAGTCCAACCCTCTGCCAGGGCGAGCAGCACTGGCCGCACGTGGTCGGGGACAGTCAGTTCGTCGTCGGGCATCACGACGCCATGATGACCCATGAGCTGTGGTCCGTCAGCGCCCTTGACAGCGAAGGAGTCTGGAACTTTGTCGTGAAAGGAGCCCCACCCCGACCCCCCAGTGTGCAACGAACTACCTGCCGCCCCGGCAGGGGCAGGCGTGATGGCTAGCGTGTTCGGGGAGCAGAACAGCGGGGAGGCCCAATGGGGTGGCGCGGACGCTGACTTCACGCTTGGTGGCGTGCACCGTGACCATCGCGTGGCGGCGTGATGTGGGAGGGTGACGTGGGTAGCCAGGACAGCTCTCGACCGCATCGACCCGTGTGGCACATCTTGTGCCAGGTGTGCGGGGACAAACCGCGTTGAGCAGAGTCGTGGACTGCCGCAAACTACTGTTCCGGTAAGCGTGACGGACGCCGCTCGACGCCGCGCGCACCTCGCGGGTAGCCGGTCCGACCGCTCGTAAGTGATCCAGATCGCTCCATCTTTTTTTTGCGCTTTCCATCCGGACGCAGATCAGCGATGAGCGTCGCATGCCGGTGGATTCGCGCGACGATCGGGTCGGAGAGCTGGAGCTTGCCGCGCCGGCTGGGCTGAAGGAGGACGCGACGCGGGAGCAGCTCCAGGACACGCTGGACAGGCTCCGCCAGGTCCTCCAC
>CAZSVU010000089.1:0-25625 GCA_964610275.1 uncultured Polyangiaceae bacterium
CGCGCCAATTTCCGTTTGTCCTCGCGCAGTTGCGCGTTTTGATCCGGGAACTAGCTCGGGACCAGGGAGCTGAGGCAGAGTGTGAAGGTGGAGGCCCTTTCAGCACCGACGACCTGGATCTGCAGCTGGTAGTACTCGCCGGTCTCGGAGCACAGGTCCGGAAGCGTCCAAGAGGGACAAGCGACGTCACTGAAGCAGACCATGTGCGTCGCGGTCCCGGACACTGCAGGAATCTCCACGTAGGGGGACACGTTCGGACTGGTGCTTTGCGTGAAAGCGATCCGCACGGCGTTACCCCCAGAAGTACCGGTGAGCGTGATGGCGAAGCACGACGCAGCCCCCTGGTAGGGGTTCAGCTGACCAATTCCGGGGTCGGAAGCATTGAGCTGGAACCCAATGCCGCAGCCCCACGACGAGTAGGCCTCGTTGTCCACGATCGTGGCGCCATCGAGACAGCAGGACCCGCTCGAGCACGGGTTCTCGCTGGGCGGAGCGCACGTGATGGCGTCACCATACACGTAGAACGCGCCCTGAATTCCCGCCGGATTGTCGACGCTGAGGGCGGGGTCACAGCCGACCCAACCGCTCGCGTTCACCAAGTTGGGGTAGTTCGCGGTTTCCTCTGAGCAGTCGTTGCCGCCAGCGCCACCACTTCCGCCAAGGCTCGCGCCGCCAGTGCCGCCGCCGCCTCCGGTGCTGACGCCACCCGTCCCGCCGCCTCCGGTGCTGACGCCACCCGTCCCGCACGAGACTTCATCACTCACATCCGGGCAATGTACGATGCCGTCGCAGACGTCTTGCGCATCGATGCATTCACCGCTGCCGCACTGCCACTCGGTGGCTTCGCAACCTCCGGCTCCCCCCGTGCCGCAGTACGTTTCGTCGCTCCCGTCCGCGCAGTCGACCAGACCGTTGCAGTAGTAGCTGTCGTGAACGCATTCGCCGCTGTCGCACTTCCACTCGGCGGCCGTACAGGTGGTCACTCCGCCCGCGCCGCCTCGACCGGATCCGCCGGCCCCGACACTGCCTCCGACCCCGCTGCCGCCCGTACCCGCGGCGTCGCCGCCGCTGCCCGTCCCACTTCCACCGGTGCCCTCAGCGCCACCGCTGGTGTCTCCGCCTCCCACCGAGCCGGCACTGCCACCCAGATCCGTCGGCGCTCCACCGCTGGGCGTCACGCCAGCGCTGCCTCCCACGCCGTACCCGCTGGTTTCCCCGCCGCCTCCGCCGACACCTGGCTTCACGCACAGGCTCGACAGACACACCAGGCCTTCGTCACAGGTTCCGTTGCCATAGCAGGGGCAGGTTTCGGAACCGTCCGAACACCCGCTGTCGCCAGCGCTTGGGCTGGCATCAACCGTTGGGGCGGTGGTCGCCGATCCGCACGCGCCCAGCGCGAGGCCACCCGCTCCGACCACTCCCAACGCGAGTCGAACCCAGCTCGCGCCCATCTCTCCTGCCGTGGCTCCTCCCCGCATCGCCGAACTCCGGCACACAATGTAGCCGGTTGCGCCCGTCCGCGCATGCCCATCCTTCTTCCGGCGACCTGCGGGCCAAGGGCCGGTGAGACGGAACGAGCGAGATCCTCGGCGCTACGACGCCGGCTTGAGCAAGTGCACGACGGTGGCTAGACCGGACGGAAACCGTTTCTTGCCAACCGCGGCTCGGGTGCACTGTTCTTCCGCTCTGCCAGCTCGCCGCGCAGCGACACAGTCGCGCTGCCCTGCTCGTCCAGCTCGACCAAGACCGCCGTCTTGGATTCGTTGGAGCACGCCAGGATGTCCGAGGCCACGGAGTCGACCCACGCTCGGACGTCCTCTTCGACGTTCCCGTATCCACTCGGCCCCGGTGATTCAGCTGTCCGAGGTGCCGCAGGTCGCCTCGACGTACAGATGCTTGAGCGTGCCGTCGCACGGGTCACCGAAGGATGCGTTGTCTGCGGCCACAGTGCAGGTATCCAGACCGAGACATGCGGTGTCGAGCACGCCCTGCGAGGTGGCGGCGTGGCAGTCGGAGGTGGCGAAACTGCCGCAGGCTCCCGTCGGTGTGCCGTAACTCGCGAAGTCGACCGACAGCACCGTGGCACTGACAGGACAGGTGAGAGTCAGACTGTCGTGCTCGTTGGCCGTCGCACATACTCGAACCGTGGACGCCCCGCCTGCGCCAGCCACGCCTGCTGAACCTGCGGCGCCAGCCAAGCCCGTCGACCCTGCAGCGCCAGCCAAGCCCGCTGAACCTGCAGCGCCGGCTAGGCCCGCCGCGCCTGCAGCGCCGGCTAGGCCTGCCGCAGCAGTCGTACCGGCACTGCCCGCCGCGCCTGCACCACCCGCGCCGCCGGCAACACCCGCCATGCCCCCGCTGACCTGACCGGCGATGCCAGCTGTGCCAGCGTGGCCGTCACCACCCACGCCCCCGGCACCGGCATCCCACTGCCCGCCAGCACCGCTCGTGGCGACTCCGCCTTGACCCGCGGAGATCTCGTCGCCGCCGCCACCACCGCTCCCGCCGCCGTCGTCGACACCCCCGGCGCCACCGCTGCCGGCGGCTGCCGGCGCACCGCCGACTGCCGTGCTGCCCGCAGCCGCGCCTGCTCCAGCCAACCCCGTGTCTCCACCGCTCGATTGGTTGCCTCCGACCGCGCCAGCGCTGCCACCCGGCTCCAGCTCATCTGCGCCCAACCTTGGATCGAGCTGGTTCCAGTCGTAGCTACAGCCCCACAAGGCCAACGCGATGGCTGCGAGTTGCTTCCTCATTCGCACTCCGGAGCCTCGATGCTGCAAGTGCACCCAGACCGAATGATGCTAGCGCATACCGGGCTCGAGCCGAAACTTCGCGCTGCTCTCCAGCCGATGGGCAGAGCGGAAACGACCGCTCAGAAGCGCGGCATTTCGAGCGCGCAGACCGCGGTCGCTACTGGCTTCAACGGTGTGACAACTCTGCTCCGAATCACCCGCTGACCCCGACGTTCCCCCGCGCCTACTAGTATCGAATTCCCGCGTTTCTCCACGATCGGTTCCAGAGAAGGCCAGGTGACCTTCGACTTCCTCGGCTTCAAGCACTTGTGGCGGCGCAGTCCACGCGGTCGGTGGAACCCGGGCCTCGAGACTCGCATGGCGAGCCTCCGACGGGCCATTGTGTCCGTCGACGACTGGTGCCGACGCCATCATCACCAGTCGGTCAAGGAACAGCATGCCGCGCTGCGTCGGCGCCTACTCGGGCGCTACGACTACTTCGGCGTGAAGGGGCCGGGGCTCGCGAGGGCCCTGGCCTACTCTACCGCACTGGACGAGGTCTTCTGGACTCACAACGGTGCGTCTGGGGCGCCGGGGGATCTTCCGCGGAGTCCTGCACCAACGCATCGGAAGTCTACTCTGCGGCCAACTCGACTTCGCCGTGAACGTGCATCCGACCTAACGGGCCCTGCACTGAGCAGACCGAGAATAGAGCGTGGCTGGGCTCCCTAACCAGGATGGGATGCCGGGTAGCTCGAATGGTTACCCCGGCGAGATCCAAGCGGCTCTCGTCGATCTCCATGCCCACTTCGCCGGTGATACTGCCGCCGGTGGCCACCACGGTGCTGCCACTACTGGAGAGCGCGGCACCGCGGGCCGCGTGAATGCTGACGTTGACTAGCGATACTTCCGAATCCACTGCGATCAGCCGCTCCAGAGTGGCATCACGGAGCTGGACTCGTTGACACCCCTGAAGCTCCACCCGGCGGAGCCGGCCGGTGATCACTCGATCCGTTTCGTCCTCGCAGGTCACTACGGGAGATGGTGACTTGGGCTGCGGGGTGTCTTTCAGCGGCAGTCGCGCGTTCGCCAACTGGGTCAGTGTGAGCTCCACTACTTCGGTTGGCCTTTCCTCCATGGGTACGTGGCCAACGCCCGCGAGTACGGCTAGGCGCGAGCTTCGAATGCTACTGTCGAGCAGATGTGCCGTCCGCAGCGGGGCAACGGAGTCCCGATCTCCCCAGATCAACAGGGTGGGGGCTACGATACCTTCAAGCGCAGGACCGAAATCGGTCTTGATCAAGGCTACTGCGGCACCGGTGGTGGAGTCACCGCGAGCCAGCCGCTCCGCCATTGCAGAGTCCGGATCGACACGGTCGGTTACCGTCAGCGTCGTGTTCACCAGCGTGGCAGCGGCGTGACCTAGTAGTCCGCTGCGCTCGCGAAATGGCGCGGCGAGTTGACGCGGCGCGAGAGCGTTGCGATGAAGGATCCCGGCCACGCTGACCAGGATGAGACGCCGCACCAGATCGGGTCGAGTCCCGGCAAAGAACAGGCTGACGGCTCCGCCCAGCGAGTGACCGAGAACGTCTGCGGGCGGTGTGGTGTAGGTGCGAACCACATCCTCCAAGACCTGCGCATAGCCTTCGGGAGTGAAGTCGTGGTTGGCGGCGGGGGACTTCCCAAATCCAGGCAGATCGAAGGATACGACATGGAAGTGCTCTGCCAGCGCGGGGACTATCGGGTCGAAGTCGGCCGAGCCCCGATTCCCCAAACCGTGTACCAGAACGAGGGAGGACGGCTTGCCCTTGCCCCACTCTCGGACGTGGAGAGTGCCGGTGTAGCGCGCACCGACCGGACGAGCCGTGGGCTGAGGGAGCGTACCGGCAGGCGGAAGGTACGGGCTGGAGCAGCCCCACGCGAGGAGAGCGCACGCGCCAAGCGTCCATGCCGCACGGACCGAAACCACGGGCGGAGTCTACCCGATGCGGTGCATGGCTGGTGGCTACATCGCTCGTCCGGGCGGTTGCCTCGAGTTCTCAGGACCCACAAGGAGAGTTATACTCGACGTTTGGAGCGCGGTGCCGCGCCGCCAGGAGGAGCATGTACGACCGTAGCCTTTCCGTTCTTGTCATGACGTTGCTGATGCTCACCGCTCGGTAGCGGGTGCGCCGACCACGCCCAGGTCAATCGCGCCGACCACGATCCCGAGCGGGCGGCTGGCGGTCAAGGGAACGGCAGTCCCGACGCCGACGGCGGCGCCGACACGGATGCGGGGCTGGACATCGATCTGCTGCTCGACGGTGGCGACGGTGGTGACGTCGACCCCTGCGAAGGCGCGGATCCGCCGCCCGAGTGCGAGCCGCAGTACGAGCCGGTCGACGCGGGGCCGGTGTGCGGCGACGGGATGCTTGAGGGCGATGAGGCTTGTGACGACGGCAACAGCCTGCCGGGGGACGGATGCGCTGGAACCTGCTTGCGCGTCGAGCCCAACTACGAGTGTCCCGAACCCGGCGAACCGTGCGTGTCTACCATCGTGTGCGGCGACGGAACGTTGAGCGTGGGCGAGGTGTGCGACGACGGCAACACCACCGACCAGGACGGCTGCGCTGCAGACTGTCGCACGGTCGAAGCAGGCTACCTCTGCGTCGAGCCCGGCGAGCCCTGCGTATCCACCATCCAGTGCGGAGACGGCAGAATCAACGGGACGGAAGCGTGCGATGACGGCAACGCGGTTGGTGACGACGGGTGTAGCGCAGATTGCAGCACCATCGAAGAGGGCTACGTGTGCGGAACCGCGGGGCAACCGTGTGTTGCCCCCGAGATCTGCGGCAACGGCGTGGTTTCGGCCGGCGAGACCTGTGACGATGGCAACACGGAATCCGGCGACGGCTGCACCGATAACTGCCTGATCGAAGCGTTCTACGTTTGCGATCCACCGGGTGCGCCGTGCGTATCAACCATCGTGTGTGGCAACGGCTTGGCGCGGGGCCCCGAGGCTTGCGACGACGGCAACACGGAATCCGGCGACGGCTGCAGCTCGGATTGTGAACTGGAAGCCGGCTGGATCTGTCCAGTGCAGGGCGCGGCCTGCCGAGCGGCCGAGTGCGGGGATGGAATCCTGGCGGATGACGAGGAGTGTGAGACGGACTTCACCGGCGCGGTCGAGGCCTGCTCCACCGAGTGCAAGATCGTGGATGGCTACGACTGCGACCCGGTGGAGCGCACGTGCGCCGAGACGGTGTGTGGTAACTCGACGGTGGAGCGCGGCGAGCAGTGCGATGACGGGAACGAACGGCCATTCGATGGCTGCTACCGATGCGTCAGCGATCCGGACTGTAACGCCGGTACGTGTCAGAGCGTGTGCGGAGACGGTCAGAAGTACGACGACGAGGAGTGCGACGACGGGAACACGCGCTCGGAGGACGGCTGCTCCGCGAGCTGCGAGCTCGAGGACGGTTACTCCTGCCAACACGTGCCGCCCGAGACCTCACCCACCCTCGAATTGCCCATCATCTTCCGCGACTTCGTAGGTGTCGACCGCGGGTTGGACGGTTTCCCCGAGCACCCGGACTTCAACCGCTTGAACGCCAGCGGCCTGCTCGGCATCGTGCAGGACGAGCTGGGTCCGACGGGTCTGCCTCAGTACAACTGGTTGCCCTACGATCCTGCCCTGGCGGGCGCGCAGACCGAGAATCCGCCCGCTCCGCTCGATTCCTCTCTGGAGTGCAGCTGTGCGGCCACGGGTGATCCGCCTGCCTGCACGTGTGAGACCGCCACCACCTGCGTGTGCGACAACCCCGGCCACCTGTACCAGAACAACAGCAATTCGCGGCCCAACATGAACGGCCCAGATACCTTCGTGCACTGGTACACAGACGTTGGCGGCACCGTGAACATCACCGAGCTGGGGAGCGTGATTCTCGACTGGAACACATCCCTCGGCGCCTACCACTACGACAGCGCCACCGCCGATGGTTCCCCGATCTTCAACCCGCTCGTGTCCTCCGGATTCGTGGCCAGCGGAGACGAGTCGTTGGTCACGACCTGCAACGACGGGGGCGGCGACCGGAACGTCTCCTTCACGTCCGAGACTCACTTCTGGTTCGAGTACCAGGGAGGGGAGCGCTTCGAGTTCTCCGGCGACGACGACGTGTGGGTGTTCGTCAATGATCGGTTGACCTTGGATCTCGGTGGGCTGCACGGCCGCCTCAACGGCTGGGTCGAGCTCGATGCCGATACCGACGGGACGGACGCGGACGTGGCCGACGGGACGGCTACGGTCGGGTCAGATCTCCTCTCAGAGGACATCACCGTGGACCTCGGCCTGGTCGCCGGCGGCGTGTACGAACTGGTGATGTTCCACGCCGAGCGCAACCAGTGCGGATCGAACTTCACCGTCACCCTCAAGGACTTCAACAAGCCCAAGACAGAGTGCGAAAGCGTGTGCGGAGACGGCATCGTCACGCGCGACGAGGTGTGCGACGACGGCGCGGCCAACAACACCGGTGAGTACGGCGCCTGCGGTCCGGATTGCCAGTACCGGGGGCCGTTCTGCGGTGACGGCAACGTCGACTCTCCGCCCGAAGCATGCGACGACGGGCTCAATACCGGGCTGTACGGGCAATGCGCGCCCGGCTGCGTGTTGGGTCCCTACTGCGGTGATGGCGTTCTGGACGCACCGCAGGAGCAATGCGACGACGGCGTGGAGAACAACACGGGCGGATACGACGGGTGCGAGTCGAACTGCACGCTCGGGCCGCGCTGTGGCGACGGGATTCTTCAAAGCAGCCTGGGTGAGCTCTGTGACGATGGCGTCAACGACGGCTCGTACGGTCCGAACAGCTGCGCTCCGGGGTGCGTCCCCGGTCCTCGGTGTGGCGACGGCGCCGTGCAGGCCGACGAAGGCGAGCAGTGCGACGACGGCGAAGAGAACAACACGGGTGAGTACGGCGGGTGCAACGACCAGTGCCGTCTCGGCCCGTACTGCGGTGACGGGGTCGTGCAGACCAGCGAAGGTGAGCTTTGCGACGATGGCGTGAACGACGGAGAGTATGGCGGCTGCTCTTCTGACTGCCAGTACGGGCCGTTCTGCGGGGATGCGGTCGTGGACAACCCGCCGGAGGTCTGTGACGACGGCGTCAACGACGGGGGCTATGGCGAGTGCGAAGTCGGCTGCACCTACGGTCCGTTCTGTGGCGACGGGACGGTGCAGTCTCCCGAACAGTGCGACGACGGCAACCACGACAACCTGGACGGATGCAGCGCAGGCTGCCTGGTCGAGCAGGTCGTCGAGTAGGCAGCGCCCTTTCCCAACCTCCTTGGATTTTCCCGAATCGCCGCGTCGAGTAGAGTCCCAACGAGGCACCTCTCATGCCCATCAACAAGCTGTGGACCGAGCACACCGAGAAGGCAGCGTGGGAGTCCGTTCAGGCGTTGCGCGACAAGATCGCGGAAGCTGAGCGCCGCATCGAGCGACTTGGGCCACCGGTTGCCGCCTGGACGCCGTTGCTCGACGAGCTCGATCGAGCGCGTGGCGAGCTCGGGCTCCAGGATGAGGATTACGTCGACGTATTGCGCGTGCTGCTGGAGCGCGCCGCGCGCGACAAGGCGCGGTTGGAGGAGTTCGAGCGCGAGCGGGAGAAGCATACCCGGCAGAGTGAGCAACCGTTCGATGTCACCGCCCTGATGCGATCCCCTGGTCACGAGTTCAATGACGACGATGACGACACTCAGCCGCAGCCACGTCGCGTGAGGCAGATCACGCGCGACCTGGAGCGCAGGAGGCGCGAGCTCCTGGCCGACCGTGCGTTGCCGGACGAGGTCGAAGCGTTGTTGCTCTTGATCGACGCGAAGGTGGCCGACCTCGAAGAGGTCGAAGGTCTGGCTCTGTCCGACGCGGCACTCGACATCGGCGTCTACGCGCTAGCGCTTGCCGCGCTGCGCGGCGACGGTGAAGAGTAGCCAGCGGCCGATGGCTGACAGGTCAACGGCAAGATCGCAGAACTCATCTACGTCAACCCGGC
Organism: uncultured Polyangiaceae bacterium; assembly: GCA_964610275.1. GTDB lineage: Bacteria > Myxococcota_A > Polyangia > Polyangiales > Polyangiaceae > JAFGBI01. The sequence continues at coordinate 8,759 of CAZSVU010000089.1, forward strand.
GACGCTGCGCGCTCTGATCCGCTTTGCATCTTCTTCCCGTGTGGTCGACGTCTTCGCGAAGCGTCGCAGCCGAAGAATCGCGCTTCCCTAGGGCACGTTTCTGGCGCAACGCAACCCGGTCGGGTCCACATGTCCGTCCGGGCTGGAGCCGTAGCGGTAGGCCGTGCGGATCCCATGGGCGCCGAAGCGCCAGTAGCCACTGCGCAAGGTGCGCTGAACGCCTTCAGACAAGTTCACACAGCCGGAGCATCCGGACTCGTTCGCGCTGTACCAGTCCATGGTGTAGCTATCCAAGACCCACTCGTTGACGCTTCCCGACAGGTCTGCGTGTCCCCACCGTCCGTTGCCGTCGATCTCGGTCCCAACGGCCAGCAACGGCGTGTCGTAGGTGCTGGCGTAGTTGGCCGGCAGCGGTTGGATCACGCTGTTGCCCCAAGGGTAGACCCAATTCTCTTCGCCCCCGGCGGCGGCGTACTCCCATTCGGCTTCGGTGGGAAGGCGTCCCCCGTCCCAGATGCAAAACGCGAACGCCTCGTACCAGCTCACGCAGTTCATGGGGAAGAGCTCGTTGTCGCCTGCCGACGAGGTCCAGGTGTAGACGGTTGGGCAGGTCACCCAGTTTTCCAGCTGCGCCCGGTTGGACGGGAGCTCGATGTTCCATTCGCTCTGCCAGGCCGTGGCCCCAGCGGCTAGACCCTGGGCTGTTTCCGCGGCCAGATTGGCGCCGGCTCCCGTGGCGGGGCGCCAGCCGGTTTCGTAAGCGTCCACGAACGACCGGAACCGCCCCACCGTCACCTCGTACTTGTCGAGCGCAAACCTGGCGACGGTGGCGTCGTGCTCGGGTTGCTCTTGCACGTAGCAGTCCATCCCCGACGGGCACCCGTCGATACAGCCGGCACACGCTTCGGTCAGGCGCCCCATGGGGAACGTTCCCCCCGGCACGGTGATGCTCGTGCAGCAGCTTTCTCCGTTGCACTCGTGCCCGTTCATGCCCGCGCAGGATCGCGGTTCGGGGCCCTGGCCCGCCGACCCCGCAGCGCCGCCCCAGCCCGCGGTGTTCCCGCCCGAGCCCGAGACCGACGCGCCCGCGGTGCCCGCTGAGCCCGCCGTTCCCGCGCCGCCTGCAGCGTTCGTCACCAGGGTCCCGCCCGCACTCCCCGCCACGCCTCCGTCGGCCGTGGAGGCCGACCCTCCTGCAACGTCGCCCTCTCCGCCGGCCGCGACGGACCCGCCTTCCCCGGCCACCTCGGCTGACCCGGACGAGCCCACGGTGGTGCCGCCCTCACCGGTCCCTCCAGCGCCACCCTGAGCGTCGCCGCCTGTCGCGGCTCCGCCCGTCGCGACGCTTGCGCCGCTGCCGCTGGTGCCGGCCACGTGTGTTCCTCCCGAAGTACTCGCGACCTCACCACCGCGACCGGCGGCTGAATCGCCACCTCGACCCGCCGACTCGACGGTGGCGGTGCGACCACTGGCACCTGCCGCGTTCGCACCACCGGTGGAGGTGCGCGCCCCGCCTGCTCCTCCGACCATGGTGTTGCTCGCGCCGCCGACGCCCGAGCCGTCCGAACTGCCGCCGCCGCCACCTCAACCTGCCGATGAACTACCCGAGGCTCAACGAGTTTCCCGAGTGGTTTGCCCTTCAGCCGGGCGCCCGCTACGCCGCCGCGCGCTTGGGAGAGCCCGAACGCATCATGAGCGCCGAGGAGCTCGAGCTCGGAATCGTGGTGGCACTCGATTCGGGTACTCTCTCTCAGTACATGACCGTGCGGTTGATGTAGTAGCTCGGGGTGTAACCTCTGCCCAGTGACCCGCCTCAGTCTAACCCACCTGTTTCCGGTCTCGGCCATTGCGCTCTCTGCAGTAGCGTATGTGTTCCCGGCGCCGTTCGCTGCGGCACGCGATGCCATCACGCCCCTGCTCGGCGTCGTGATGCTCGGCATGGGCCTGACGTTGACCGGAGAGAGCTTCGACCTGGTGCTGCGCCGCCCTGCAGTCGTGGGCGCGGGCGTGGGCATGCAATTCATCTTGATGCCTTTCATCGCCTGGCTCTGCGCGAGCGTGTTGCGTCTACCCGCCGACTTGACGGTTGGGCTGGTCCTGGTGGGCGCCTGCCCGGGCGGCACCGCCTCCAACGTCATCGCCTATCTGGCGAGGGGCGACGTGGCACTGTCGATCACCCTGACGAGCGTCAGCACGGTGCTGAGCGTTCTCGCCACTCCTCTGCTCGCCTGGCTGTACCTGGACCGCGTCGTCGAGGTTCCGGTAGTGAGGATGCTCTTCAGCATCCTGGTCGTCGTGCTGTTGCCGGTGGCAATGGGCACGTTGGTCAACACTTATTGGGGGCATCGCCTGACGCGCGTTCGGTCGCTGTTCCCGCTGCTGAGCGTGGCGGCGATCGTTTTCATCATTGCGATCATCATCGGGGTCACAGCTGGCAGATTGGCTGAAGTCGGGGTTGCCGTGCTCGTCGCCGTGGTGCTGCACAACGGACTCGGCTTGACGTCGGGCTACTGGCTCGGTCGCGCGCTTCAGTTCACGCCGACGGAATGCCGGACTCTGGCCATCGAGGTGGGAATGCAGAACTCCGGGCTGGGCGTGGCGCTGGCCAGCAAGTATTTCGGCGCGCTGAGCACCCTGCCAGGCGCCGTGTTCAGCATCTGGCACAACCTGTCCGGTTCGGTGCTGGCAGCTTGGTGGGCGCGCCGCGCGAATGGCGGCGACGGGGCGACTCGGCTGGGACGCCCACTCGCGCCGCGCTGACCGGGAGCAGGACGCGGGCCCAGGTGGCGGCGCGGCACCGCGCGCAGCGTTTCCGAGTGGCACGTCCCGTCGATCCGCGCGCCACGAAAGCAGAGCGAATTGGCCTCGGCCTGCGCGCAGCCCTTCGGCGGTCACGCTCAGACGCTCCAGGCTGAGAGGCGGTCGTGCCCAGTACCGGAGCAGTTTCTCCCTGCCTTCCCGACTGCCGGCAGACACGACCGCGCCGGTAGCGTGGGTTGTATGGCGCTGGGCGGCCTCCTCCTGGTACGCTGGCCCCGATTCGTCGCAGCGCTGTCGGCCTAACACCCGCAGCCGTTCCCGCTTCGGGGTGAGCACTCGTGGTCTCGGTCCAATCCTTGCTCAGCTTGGACTTCAGTCACCGTGGAAGCTGGAGCACATGGAAACGGATCGGGCGCGAAGCTCGTGTGGCGGTCGCGCTAGCCGGCGCGTTCGCGGCAGTCCCAGCCTCGGCAGCTCCGCTAACCGCCGCCGTGACGGTCGAGCGCGACGCGGGTGCCCTCGACTGCCCGGACGGCGCTGAGCTGACGACCAAGGTGGAGCAGATTCTGCAACGCCCTCTGGCCGATGAGGCCACCAGCGGCGAGCAGGTTCGGGTCGAGGTGCGGTTTCGCCGTCAGGTTGACGGCTACGTGGCGAACTTGCGGTTTCGGGGACCCAAGCCCGGCGAACGGGTACTGCGCGATCAGGGGCCCGGATGCGGTGCGCTTTCGGACGCAGTGAGCGTGGCCATCGGACTGCTGCTCGACCGCGAGCTTCAGAGACCACAGCCGGCTGACGCCGAGGTCCCTCCGCCGCGCGCGACCGAAACCACGCCGCCGGCTCGGGTCGGGAGGAAGCGCGCGCCGCCTGCTCGGCGTATGTCGGAGCTGCGCGGGTCGCTGGGAGGCGGACTCTGGTGGGGATTTGGCGATGCCGCGGCACCGCGGGTCAACGGCGACCTGGAGCTGCGGGTGCTGGACACCTGGCTCCTGGGCGTGGGCTTCATCGCGACGTGGCCGGCTCCGACTCGGTTCGGCACCGGGGAGGCACGCATCTCGTTGCTGGCGGGCACGTTGCGCGGGTGCGGTGTCTTCGGCGATCGCTGGTTCGTCGGGCCGTGTGTCGCCGTGGGCGTCGGTCGTCTCCACGGCGTCGGCGTCGGCTACGACGAGGTGGGCACGGACAACCTGCTGTGGGCCGCCGTTGGAGCGGGTGTGGTTGCCGAGGCGCCGGTGTGGGGGCCGGTGTTCTGGGGAGGGTCGGCCGAGCTCTGGAGGCCACTGAGCCGGCAGACCTTTTCCGTGCAGAACGCGGGGACGGCGTGGGAGTCCCCTCCGGTCGTGGGTTCGCTCGGCCTGCGCCTGGGCGTCCGGGGGTGGTGAGATCCAGGAGGTTTGGGCTCCAACAGCGCCGCGGAGATCCGGAAATGTGTCGCGATGTGGCACGATTTGTCGGGGGATTTCCCAGACCGAACGCTCTAATTGACTGATGGCCCCTGGCGCCATGCCCCTGCAACAGATCTACGAGCACCACGCCGACTTCGTCTGGCGGACGGTGAGGCGCCTGGGTGTTGCCGAGGCCGAAGCCCGGGACGCGGTGCAGGACGTGTTTCTGGCAGTGCACGCCCACCTCCACCAGTTCGAGGGGCGCAGCTCGCTCGCGACCTGGATCTTCACGATCTGCCGCAGCGTTGCGCGCGAGCGTCGCCGGCGGGAGCGCCAGTGCCGGCAGCTGATCGCCGATGTGGACATCGAGGACGAGATCGACCTGCGCGCAGACGTGGGCCGAACCGTCGAGCACAACCAGCGGCTGGCGCTGCTGGAGAGCATCCTGAGCAGTCTCGAAGTCGAGCAGCGCAACGTGTTCATTCTCTTCGAGATCGAGAAGCTCACCGGCGAGGAGATCGCCGAGGCGCTGTCGATCCCGTTGGGCACCGTGTATTCGCGTCTGCAGCTCGCCAGAAGGTCGTTCCGGCAAGCGCTGACTCGAAGCGAGGCGCGGGAGCGCTTCGCCATGGCTCGCGCCGGAGGTGGATGATGACCGATCCCACGCGTTGGACCGAAGAGTCCGCAGACGTGACGGCCTTCGAGCGCGATCTCGTGCAGGCCGGACAGGAGGCGAAGCTGCCTCAGGAGCAGAAGCGTGAGCTCTGGGCGAGCATCGCCCTGCAGTGTCCGCTGCCGGCGGGTTTCGAGTCCGGGGCAGGCGGAGTCGGCACGGCCGAGGCGGGAGCAGCGGTCTCGGCGGTCACGACCTCGGCACTGGTCAAGACGTTCGTGTTCGTGGCGGTTGTGGGCGGGTTGGCCGGCGCGGGCTACTTTGCTCTGCGTGACCGTCCCCTTGCTCCATCGGCAACGTCGAACCCCGTCCCAGCCGCAGCGGCAGACCGGGGGGCAGCCGACGGTGTCTCCGCGAGAGAAGTGGTGGCCGAGACTCACCTGCTGGAAGCAGTCGCGAGCTCCACTGCGCGACCCGCAGCGGAAGGTGGGAACCGGTCTGCGTCGGTTGGCGTCCCTGATCCCAGCGCGCGAGCCAGCCAGCTCCGCGAAGAGAGCCGGATCACGCTCGAGGCGCGGCGGCGGCTCCGCTCCGGTGATGTCAACGGGGCGCTCCAGCTGCTCGAGCGGGCCCGGGTTCGCTTCCCGAACGGAGCCTTGGGCCAGGAGCGTGAGGCACTGACCATCGAAGCCCTGGCAAGATCCGGATCCCGTGACGCCGCGGAGCGACGAGCCCGCCAGTTCTTGCGCGAGAACCCGAGGAGCCCCCATGCCGCCGACGTACGGGCCTACGGGGATCGTTGAGCCGCGCCGGGTGCCCACCCTGCGAAGGGGCTTGCGGGGACCGGCCCTCGTGGTCCTGTGCACCGCCTGCGCAGCCCAGGACGGCGTCGTGGGCGCCATGGCGTCCGACGAGGTGGATGCCGACGCCGGCGACGCCAGTCTGACCTTCGAGACGAACTTCGAAGCCAACGGGGCGATCTGGCAGGAGCGGGTGGTCCTTCCCGGCGGATCGATCGAGTTCGGCGCCGCCAACGTGGGCGCCGCGGACGACAACGTCGCGGTGTTGCGGTTTCCCGGAAATGCGGTCTCCGAGGCAAACGACGACGTCGGACCGGGCTACGTGACCGAGATCCAGACCGTTGAGCGCTTCCACTTCGGCACCTATCGCACCCGGGTGCAGTTCGGCACGTGCGCCGCGGACGAGGAGGTCGCCAGCGCGGTCCTGGGCTACTTCAGCGACGGCAGCGACGGGGACGCGGACGGCATCACCGACGAGCTGGAGATCGACATCCAGCACCTGTGTGGGACCCCGGAGCTCCTGTTCCTGACGGTGTTCACCGACTACCAGATCGAAGCGACCGGCGCCGAGCAGTTCCAGAAGCTCACCCGCTCGATCGATTTTTCGACCGGAGACGTCTACGACGCGGTGTCCAGTCAGAGCGAGGAGCTCGCGTTGACCGATACCGTGGCTGCGTTCCTGCGCCCTGGCTTCCCGGACGTCGATGCGTTCTACGAGGTCGGCTTCGACTGGCACACGGATGTGATCCGGTTCTTCATCGTGCTGGACGGGATCGACCTGTCGCTGTGGACCCTGAGTGATCCGTCGCGCATCCCGCAGCAGCCGATTCACTTCATGTACAATCTGTGGCATCCCGCCTCCCACTGGCATCCGGCGTCGGGCAGCGCAGATTTCCCAGCAGAGGACGTGGCGCTGGTCGTCGACTGGCTCCGCATTGGCGCCGAGTAGCACCACGGTTTCAGGCCGGGATCGGCTGCCATCCGCGCAACGGCCGCCCTGAATCAGCGAGCGCGATTCTCGCGCCGGTCTTCGGAGCCCCCCTCCGGGTGAGGGCTCCGAAGACCTCCTCAATCGTCGAGCTCGGTCGAAACAGATTCATGTTGCTCTTCCGGGGTCCTTCGCAAGACCCCGCCCCGCGAGCGGGGCCCCACCCCAAACGGCCTGCGCACGGCGCATATGCCGGGAGTGACCGACACCTGCGCTCTATCAGCACGAGCTGGACCGACTACGACAGTGACACCAGCTTCCGCACGTGGAGCCGGGCCATCGACACCCGCACCGGTGACTACCGGGAGAGCCCCAATGCCACCGAGTACGGCCTGGGGCCGATCCTCGGCAACCTCCCCGGCGCCAATGTGCCGGGCTTTCCGGAGGCCGGCCGCTTCTACGAGATGGGCTTCGACGGGCGCCCGGGCGGCATTCGCTGGTTCATGGTCTTCGACACCGAGGAAGTGACGCTCTGGGACTTCACCGACGCGTCGCCGGTACCGCAGAATCCAGCCGGGTTCCTGTCCAACGTCTGGCACGCGCCGTCGACTTGCTTGCCGAGCGCAAATCCGCGCGTCTAGGAAGCTTTGGAGCGCTAGTTTTGCAGGGGCGAAAAAATGCCCCTGGGCGGACGCTCCTGGCCCCGCAAGTATCGGCCGCGGGGGTGGGGTGTCTCGCCCTCAGCCCCCGCGAACAGGTTGTGCCGCCATGAGAAAGTCCCATTTCCTGTGCCCGCTTGCTGCCCTCCTGGCCGCGTCCACGGCTAGCGCGGCCACGCTCTATGTCTCCCCCTCGGGAACCGAGACCAGCGACTGCGCCACGCGAGCGACGGCGTGCTCTCTCGCAACCGCGGCGAGTTCGGCCGTGGCGGGCGACACCGTGGTGCTGATGGATGGCATCTACTACGAAGCGCTGTACGTCGTGAACTCGGGGACGAGCAACGCGTGGATCACCTTCGAGGCGGACGAGTGCGCGACCCCTATCCTCGAAGGCGACGGTGCGGGCCCGAACGATGACACCCAGACCACCGGCGTCGGCTCCGCCGAAGCGGAGTACGTGCGCTTCGTGGGGATCGTCTCCCGCGGCTGGAACATCGGCTTCGGCAACGGCTGGGCGGACGGAACGGATTCGGACGAAGTGTCGAACGGGCACTGGGAGATCGAGAACTGCATTTCCTACTCGAACGGACGCACCGGGTTCACGTTCTTCAGTGCAGAAGGCTTCTACCTGAAGAACTCGATATCCGCGCACAACGGCAGCAGCGTCCTGCACTCGTGGTCGAGCGGGGTCACGCTGTTCGAGGCCATGGGCACGGGAAACACTGTCGAAAGCACAATTTCTTTCGAGAACACCGACGCCGAGCGACACACGGATGGCAGCGGTTTCATCGTCGATGAGGAGTCGAACGACGCAACCTTCATCAACAATATCGCCTTCGGCAACGCCGGCTCGTGTCTTCGCCTCACCAAGAGCTCCGGCACGCGTTTCATCAACAATACCTGCTATCACAACTCGCAGTTCGGCTCGGCCGCTACCGGCCCCAGCAATCCGGGAGAGCTCTACTTCACCAACGGCGGCGTCACGCAACAGAACGTCACGTTCATGAACAACGTCATCGCCGGCACCGGCCAATCCCCTGCGGGCCCGCAGCCGGTCGTCAATCAGCCACCGTCGGGCTGGATGAACAACGTGGTGACCACCGGCTCCGTGTCGTTCTTCACGGATCCGGACGGTACCAATCCGAGCTTCGTTCCGGCCAACGGCGCCTCCGAGCTGATTGGCGCGGGTTCGAACGGAAACGGCGCTCCCACGAACGATATCGGCTTCGATCCGAGGTGCATCGTCAAGCGCACGCCGGTCATGGTCGGCTCGGTCGCGCGCGAGAGCTGGTGGCAGTACGACGTGGACATCGACTACGTCAAGAGCATCGGGGGCGTCGCCAGCTGCTTCAACGCGGCGACGCGATTGGGCACGCCCGACATCGGCGCGTACAACGCCGGCGACGTGACGACCGTTACCCCCGGAAGCTGCATCCCCATCGAACCGGATCCGACTGGCGGCGCGGGCGGCATGGCCGGCGCGGCCGGTGCCGGAGGCGTGGGCGGAACCGGCACCGGCGGCGTGGTCGGAATGGGCGGAACCGGCACCGGCGGCGTGGTCGGCGTGGGTGGAACCGGCACCGGCGGCGTGGTCGGCGCGGGCGGAACCGGCACCGGCGGCGTGGTTGGGTTGGGTGGAACCGGCACCGGCGGCGTGGTCGGGTTGGGTGGAACCGGCACCGGCGGCGTGGTTGGCGTGGGTGGAACCGGCACGGGCATCGGAGGCCTCGGCACGGGCGTGGGCGGAACCGGCACGGGCGGCGTGGTCAGCGCGGGCGGAACCGGCACGGGCATCGGAACCACGAGCACCGGCGGCCTGGGTGCGGTCGGTATCGGCGGCGGTGGCGATCTTGGCCCGGACAGCGGCGAACCGACCGGCGAAGACGCGGGTTGCGGCTGTCGCCTTGCCCCGGTACCCAATCGGCACGGTCTGCTCGCCGCGCTCGGCATCCTGGGCGTGGGACTTTTCGCGCGCCGTCGCCGCCTGGTCCGAGTTCGCACGCGTCGCTAGTCTGGCCCAGCGAGTGGACCAAGTACGGCCTCATCGCCAACGTGTTCGGCCAGCGACGCTGGTGAGTTTGACGAAACAGCGATCGCCCACGTGGACGCGACCTGCTGCGCGTGCAGGCAGCGACTGATGGTGCGCCTGTTCTTCTCGCGCTGCGCGATCCAAGAAGGGACCTCGGGCTTCTTCAAACTGCAGCTCCCAACCTCTCGCTGCTGAACGTCCTTTGCTTCTCACCCACCACGAAGTGAGAAGAACCCCCGCGAGGACGCGCAGGGCATCACAAAACGAAAGAGGCTCCGTCACTTGACGGAGCCTTTGAAAATCTGCGCGCCCGAGTAGAGGAATTTCGAACCGCCGTGAGCCAGGTCGCGGCGTGATCCTGGCCCAGGCGAATCGCCCGACGCTCCTCTCCGCGAAGACGAAGGCGGGCCAAGCAGAGGAGGTTCGTGTTCTGCGTGAAGCGAAGTCTTTCCCGAAGCCGGTGGGCTCGCCCCACGCATGGTCGGCAGTTGGCTTCTCATACCGGGCACCGACTTCGTTTGGCGACTCTGTCGCCTCTGGCTTTCGGGATTTGTCTGTGGGTGGACCGTTTGGTTTCCTCCCAACACCTCTGGCGTCAGGCGCTCTCCTCGGATAGCCTATCGTAGCTGCAATGGGGGCATCTGAGACTTGGTCGCGCCTGCTATTGATGCTTTGCGTCGGGGTCGGTGCCTGTGGCGGGAAGACCGCGCACGGTGGTGCGGAAACGGGAGCTGGCGGGCCCGCACAGAGTGTGACCGAGGGAGGTACCAGCGGCGTTGCCGGGGCGGCGGGTGGTGCGGAGAGCGCGGCGGGTGGTGCGGAGAGCGCCGCGGGTGGTGCGGAGAGCGCCGCGGGTGGTGCGGAGAGCGCCGCGGGTGCGGCGGGAACCGTGAGCGTTTCCGAGACGCTGTGTTCGACGCCCGTCACCATCGATCCCCCGAGTCCGGTCGACGACTGCGTCGTCGTCCCGCGCAGTATCGATCCCGAGTCGACCTGTGGCACTGGAGACTGCGCGATCGTCCGAGCGTTCGATCTGAGTTGCGAAGCTCGGATCTACGATCCCAGGCTGTCATGCCTCGACGAACGCACGTTGCTGCTGGTGGCTGGTGGCACGTACGGTACGGAGAACCGGTTGCTGACGGTGACCGACACCGAAACCGAGGTTTCCCAGATCGGTCGACTTGACGGCGCGATGTACAGGCTGAGCAGTGCCTTCGAAACCACGTGGTACGTGGCAAGAGACGACACTGGGATTGTCGCCGTCTCCGCCAACGGTGAGACCTGGTCGAAATCGAGCGTGGTGTTGGACCCGAGCCCTGGTTGGCCCCAAGTGCATGACGTAGCGATGGTCGACGAGGCGCTGGGTTACGTGGCCTACCAGACGGCGCACACGGGCATCCCTCACCTGGTCACCCGGGATGGTTCGTGTTGGACGGATGAAGTCCTGACCGATACTGCGACCGAACACCTGCGCCTCGGTGTCGATGCCGAAGGCCTCCCCTGGACGGCTTGGACCGAACAAGATGCCGAGGGCCAAACCCGGATCGTGCTTCGCGATCCCTGGGGAATGACTCAGCCTGTGTATGCGGCCACCCAGAGTTGGCGCGACGGCTCCGCCCAGTCTGTCACGATGCTGCCGGGTGGCTTCGACGGCCACGACCCAGACCCTGCCTTGGCATTCCTCGTCGACGACGGGATCAATGTGGCTCGTCGTGACTCGGGATCGGAAACGGGTTGGTCCGTCGTGGTACTCCCCGACTCGTCTCCGGGTAGCACCGAAACGGACTGTCTGTACACTGATTCCGTCGATCCCCATCCCTGCGAAGGGCTGACGAGTTGCACGACCCAGATCGAGGGCAACGGTGAACGCTACGGCTGGGCGCGCACAGCATCCCAGGGCACTTTCGCGGTCTGGGTCAGTTACTCGTCCTTGGGCGAGTCGACGCTGATCGAATCCGACGACGGCGGCGAGTTGCCCCAGTTCTTGTGCCGACCCACGGAGACCACTGGATCGGGAACGGCGGAACTGGTCCTCGCCCGCCTGGGAGACGCCGCGCCCGTTTTCACCCGATACCGGTTCGACCTCGACGCTGGGCTCCTCAATCTCTGGCAGCCCGTCGCCGTGGCGGCGCGCGGGGATACCTTGATCGTCACCGCAGTGGTCTCGGGCGGGGACGACCCTGCTCTCACCTACTTCGAGATCGACTCGACGCTACTCCCCTGACGCCAGCGACGGCTACGGAGGTTCTCGTGGCCATCAGCCAACGGTCATCTGGCAGCTTCCCGGAGACCAAGCCTGCCGGCAGCCGAACCTCACCCCGTAGCGATTCTGGAGCGATTCCGAGCGCGTCAATGTGTCGAACGGGAGAGTGCCGAACGTCGAGAGCACGGCTACGGCACCGCGAAGAGGATTCGCCCCGACTTGGATCGTTGCTCCACCCAAGGTTCAGCGCCAGACTCCTGTGTAGTGACGCAGTCAGGGCGAGTCGCGTCCAGACTTGCGAGCATCACCTGGGCGATCTGCGTGAGGATGGCTCGTGCGAGGTCTGGCTCGGAGGAGAAACCGAGGACCCGCTCCATGACGGCCAACCGACGCAATACTGCCGCTTCCCGCCGAGCTGTGCGCCGGTCCTCGTCAACCACTGGGGCGACGGGGGGCCGGCCAGCGTTGATAGCCCGTACTGTGTGACCTGAGCGCCGGCGATATCGGCGCCTCCCTGCGCGAGCCCCCACGATTCGAGCTGTTGATGGCTAGAATCGTGAGAAGAACCAGAACCCACGAAGGTCCACAAAGAAACGCTCCGTCGAGTGACGGAGCGCTTGGAAGTCCGCGCGCCCGAGTAGAGGAATTTCGAACCGCCTTGGCCGAAACCGCAGCATGGACCCTGACTCGGCGTTCTGGCCCAAAGGGGCACCCGCGCCGGGACATCCATCGCCGGCGGCGAGGCTCGCCCACGCCGAGTTGCCCTTCGGATGGGGACGAGCCCGAATTGCGACGCGGAACGCCCGCTTGTCCGCTGGTATAACCCGAGTTATACTACACGAATGAAGACGGCCATTTCCATTCCCGACGATGTGTTTGAACAGGCAGAGCGCGCTGCCAAGCGTCTGGGGCTTTCGCGGAGCGAGCTCTTCACTCGTGCCGTCCAAGCGTTCTTAGCGAGTCGCTTGGAGCGCAGTATCACCAGCTCGTACAACGCCGCCTTCGGCGAGCATTCCGAATCGGACATCGAGGCATTTCGGCGTGAAGCAACACGAAGAACGCTCCTGGATGTGGAATGGAAATGAAGCGAGGCCAAATCTGGTGGGTTGACCTCGGTGAGCCCCGCGGATCTCAGCCCGGGTTCAGGCGGCCCGTCGTCATCGTCCAGGATGACCTGCTGACCGACAGCCTGCTCGGGACGGTGATGGTGGTTCCACTCACGTCCAATCTGCAGCGTGGTCTCGCTATCGGCAACGTGGAGATCACCGCGAAGCAGAGCGGGTTGCCCAGGGCATCCGTCGCGTTGGTCTGTCAGGTACTGACCATTGACAAGTCGCTGTTCGTCGAGCAGCAGGGCTCGCTGTCCCGCCGCACGATGACGGAAGTCGACCAGGGCCTCGCCTTGGCGCTGGGTCTACCAGAAGTGCGACGCTGAACGGCATACCGAACTTCTCTGGCGCCTCCGACCGTCGCCAAGTGGATGCCCAGTGACGGGAAGCGACGTCCATGAATCCTGCTGGCCGCGCGGGACGCCAAGGGCGGCACAAAACGAAAAAGGCTCCGTCCTTGGACGGAGCCTTAAGAAATCCGCGCGCCCGAGTAGAGGAATTTCGAACCGCAGTGCTTGCGATGGCGGCATGACTCTTCGCCAGCCAGAGGGCCAGCAGCCGCGCCTCCGGGCGCCCTCGCCACCTCGCGCTCCCGGCCGCCAGGAATCCGCCCCACTCCGCGTTGTTCTGGCGGTCGTGTGGCCTACGGAGCACGGTGGGGCGCAGCGACGCAGTCGTGGCACTCGCAGCCAGGAATGCAGGATCGGCACGAACCAGGCTCCAGCGCACCAGGACGGCGCTTGCGGGAAAGATCGCCCCGAAGCTCCGCCGGACCATATACTTGACTGGTCGTGACCATACGAATATACTGTCACCATGGGTGAAGCTGTCAAAAAGATCACCGCGAACATTCCGGCGAAGTTGCTCAAGAAGGCTCAGGACACGACAGGCCTCGGGATTACCGACACGCTCATCGCTGGGCTCGAGGAGTTGGAACGAAGTCACCGGCGTTCGGCGCTGAGGAGTCTGCGGGGACGTGTCAAGTTCGAGCTGGATCTGGAGAAGACCAGGCGATGATTCTGATCGACACCTCAGCCTGGATCGATTTCTTCCGTGGACGCGACCCGCTGGCCCGCATCGTGGACGATGCCCTCGCCGCGAACGACGCTGCAGTCTGCGGTCCGGTGGAGACGGAAATCCGGCGCGGACTCCTCAATGAGAGAGAACGCAAGAGAGTGCTTCCTCTCCTGAGTGGCTGCCACTGGCTTTCCGCGCCGGAGGACCTGTGGTCGGAGGCCGGCGACCTCGGCTTCCGTCTGCGGCGTAGCGGGATAGCATCCAAGACACTCGATCTTCTGATCGCGACCTACGCCCTGAGTCACTCCGCCGCGCTGCTGACGTCCGACAAGGACTTTCGCATCATGCAGAAAGCCGGTGTCCCGCTGCTGCTGGCTCCGATCTGACGCCCTGCAATCAGTCTCGCTGGCATGCAACCAGTTGGCGCCCGATCCCACGACGCGCCGGAGGAAAGTCCTCACCATGAAGAAGCTACGCTCATGGGTAACGCCCATCACCATTGGCTCGTTTCTGCTGATTGGAGCTACGGGCCTCCTCATGTTCTTCGAGGTGCGCGACAGCCTTATCGTGGTTGCCCACGAATGGCTGAGCCCCGTCCTCGTGCTCGGCGTTTGTCTACACACTTGGCTGAACTGGGGAGCGCTGCGCGCCTACCTATCGCAAGCGCGTGGGCTCGCCGTCGTGGGGCTGTTCGCTCTGCTGCTGGTCCTCTCCCTCGTGCCATTCGACGAGGTGTCCGAGGTGTCATGGGCACATGGCGACGGCCGGGAGCGCGCCGCTAGGAGAGCGGCAGAGGTCTTGCTCGAGGCCCGGATCTCCACGGTGGCTGAGCTGACCGGACGTACGCCGCGGCAGCTGCGCGACAGTCTCGGCCGCCACGGCATTCGAGTCCCATCGGACGAGCTCACCCTGGCCGACGCGGCCCGCCAGAGCCAGGCCCACCCGGTGCGTGTGCTCGCCGCGGTGCTGCTGGACGAGTGAGAGAGAACGTGAGCGGCGCTCGCCGGATGTGAGTGGTGTCATTCCGCGAGAACTCGCGCGCCCAGCAGGATTCGCACCGGCTGGACAGAGTCGCCCAGGAGGACCGAGAGTCGTGGAGTGCAGCACGGGTGCGCCGCATGAGGTACCGGAGGGGCCGTAGGCCCCGGAGGCCACCTGCGACCGTTGCCCAGTGGATGCCTAGTGACGCACCCCGCCGCGCCTGAATCCTGCTGGTCGCGCGGCGCGAAGGGATGCACAAAACGACCAAAGCTCCGTCAATGGACGGAGCTTTGGGTTTTGCGCGCCCGAGTAGAGGAGTTTCGAACCGCGGCACTGGGGCCGGCGCGGCTCAGACGGAGATGACGACTCGCCCTTGGGCCTGGCCCGACTGCAGATAGCGGATGGCCTCGGGGACCTCATCCAGGGAGAACGTCCGGTCGATGACCGGAGTCAGCTTTCCGGCTTCCAGGAAATCCCGCAGCCGGGCCAGGTGGTCGTTGGGGCCTCTCAGACCCTGCACGCCGGTCAGCTGGCTCACGAATGGCGACAGCGCGAGCAGTCCCAGCGCGCGAGGGACGCTCCCGAGGACGCGGCGACCGACGGTTCCAAAGTGGTCGTGTCCGATCAGCACATATCTCCCCTCCGGCGTCAGGGCGCGCCGGCAGGCCCAGAACGAGTGGTTCCCGGGGACGTCGAACACGAGATTGTAGCGCTCGCCGCTTCGGGTGAAGCCCTCCTGGGCGTAGTCGATGACGTGGTCGGCGCGGAGCGACCGGATCATGTCCAGCTTGCTCGCGCAGTCCACGCCCGTGACCTCGGTGTCGTAGGCATTGGCGAGCTGCACGGCGATGGATCCCACGCCACCCCCGCACCGTTGACCAGCGCCGTTCGCGCCGACCGGACCCGTCCCTCGTCATGTAGCGCCCGGTGCGCGATGAGACCGGAGGTGGCGACCGATGCGGCCTGCTCGAAGGTGACATTGGGTGGCTTGATCGCGAGCGCGTCCACCCGCGCCTGCGCGTCCTGCGGCGCTGACGCCGCCAAAGCCAGTATCGAAGCACGCCTCCTCCGGAGTCACCCCGCCAGCGACCTCCGCGACGCGGCATGGGAGCAATGTGTCGGCTCGCCAGTAGGCGCCGACCAATTCTCCCGAGGCTTCCTCGAAGATGTAGCCTTCATACCAACCATAGAGTAGCTGCTGGTAGCCACAGGCGGTCTGCAGACGTGGTCTCTTGTATCGCGAGCAGCGGTGCTGGTGGTCCGAGAACGCCTCGGCAACCGTCGCGGGACAGTAGCCGTCTGCGCAGTAGTCTTCGAGCGGCTGGTACAGCGTTCCGTAGCCGACGTCATTGTCGTAGACCACGTTCGCACAGCGGTCGCCTCCCACACCTCCTGCGTCGTCTCCCGCGTGGCCCGTCGTGCCTCCCATACCCGCGTTGGAGACAGCGCCCGTGCCTGCGGTGCCCCCTGTGTTGGAGACGGGACCCCAGCCTGCCATGCCCCCCGCGGCCTCTGCGCTGGCTCCTGCGACGCCTGCGGTACCCCCCGTCCCAGCGGTGGAGACGGCATCCGTGCCAGCGGTACTGGTCTCGCCTGCGTTGCCCGGGCTCGTGATGCGACCGGCCGCGCCAGCAGCAGCGATGGCGCCGGCTGTGCCACCGGCAGTGGTCTCGCCCGGTGTGCCACCGCTACCGGCAGTGTCCCCTGTGCTACCACCGTTCTGAGTTCCAGCTACTCCCGAGCCGCTGATGGCAGTGTCAGACGAACAGCCGATGGCGCTGGCCAAGGCGATTATCGACAAAACTGCGCCTGACGAACGGAGCGACGCAAAGGTAGATCTCATTGCACACGTCCTCCTCTCACCTCCGAATTGCGGCCCAAGCGCCGCAAGCAGCGTGCCACGGGCCAGGTCACCGAGGCGCAGAGTCTGCGTCGTAGACAAAACAAGCGGGGGTGAAATCTCCTCGGGCGAGGGGACGGCGATGGTGGCGAGTAGCTGAACAGCGGTTGGGCGTGCCGAGAAACCCTCTGGCGCTGGTGGCGAGCACCCGCGCTGACCCGTACGACACGATCTGTGTCCCTCAGCCGAACTGCAGACACACGTCCGCGGAGCGGCGCAGGGGAAGGCGGCGAATGGGTGCGTTCGCGCGGGGCTACGTTCAGGGTGTGCTCAGAAGGGGCACTGCAGCGGCCAGCCGGCAGAGCAGGGAGAGCGGGTCCAGGTCGACGGCGACGGTGCCGTCGCGGAAGGGACGGCGCAGGGCAATGCGCACCAGCCCGCTGCTGAGCAGCTGCAAGCGTTCTTGGGCGAGCGCGGGTCGCAGGTCGTGGCAACCGGGCCGCACCCTGCCCGGGCGGCGCGCCCGCATCAGGGCGGCGCTTC
>CAZSVU010000090.1:0-25120 GCA_964610275.1 uncultured Polyangiaceae bacterium
CCATCCCATGTTTCGGCGCACGCTGGCGGCCGGCGAAACATGGATCAAGGATGCGTATCACGTCAGCCGAGAGGACACGGTGAGCCTGGCGTGCTATGCGATTGCTGCTAGATGAGTCGCGTGGTGGTGGGTCACGTTCGCAACGCGCGCCCTTCGTCGATGGGTCGAAAATCTGAAGCGCCATCGCGCCGCGCGGGGGCCAAGACCAGATTCGTCAGGGAGAGAGAACCATGAGCTTTCGACTTGGAGCGAGCGCCGCGGCAGTCGGCGTGATGCTGGTTGCCGTCTCCTCGGGTTGTGAATCGACCTCACACAGGACTCGGGACGACGGAGGGTCATCGGGGGCGGCCGGGGAGCCCGCGGACGCGGAAACTGGAGGGAGCTCGAATGACGCAGGGTCCGCCGCGGGGGGCGCAGCTGCTACCGGTGGGATCGGCGCGGGCGGAGCGGCCGGCAGCTCGTCGGGGGCAGGTCATGGCGGCGCTCACCCCTCCGGCGGGTCTGCGACGGGCGGCGTCCTCACCGCGGGGGGCGCTGGGGAAGGCGGCGCAGAGCCGGAAGGCACGGGGGCTGCGGGTGGTCCAGCAGGAGGCGACGGTGGAGAAGACTCCGCTGGTGGCAGCGCCGGCACGGCGACGGCCGGAGAGGGCGGCGGCGATGCCACGGCTGGGGCCGCCGGCAGCACAGGCGAAGGGGGCAGCGACGCCACGGGAGGCAGCGCTGGGACCGCAGGCGGCGGCGAAGGGGGCAGCGGACCGCTTCCCTGCGCCGACAACGCGGACTGCTCGGGCAGCACGCCGTTCTGCCTTGATGGCAGCTGCGTCGAGTGCGAGCCGGAAGTCGAGCAATGCGCTTCGCCAACTTCTCTGGAGCGGTGTGACGCATCGGGCGCGTGGCAGCCCGTCGACATCGACTTCAACTTCGATGCCGAACACTGCGGTTCCTGCGGACACAGCTGCCTGGGCGGAGACTGCTCGGCACAGGTCTGCCAGCCGTTGCGGCTCGCGTCGGGCGAGGGTGCGCCCACGGGCATCACGCTGGACGACGACTACGTCTACTACGTCTGCCCGCGCACCGAGTTCGTCCGGCGCGTGCCCAAGTCGGGAGGCGTCGCCGCTCAGACCATCGCCAACAACCGCGTCGACTGGCCGCGGGACATCACCTATGCGGTGGGATACCTCTTCTTCACCGAAGGCGACTACGTCTACCGGATGCTGCCCGACGGATCTGAAGCCCCCACCGTGTGGTACCCAGCGACCTGGACGGCGGAGACCCTCACCCAAATCGATACCGACTACGGGCAGAATGGCGTCGCGGACATCGACGCGAGGTTGATCTGGAGTGGTTCGAGCTACGTGCTCGAAGAACTGGCGCTGAGCGATGGTCGCGGTGCCTTCGTCGAGCAAGGCGGTCCGGGTGATCCCGGGGCGGTGGCAATCGACCCGGATTTCTTCTTCTGGAGCCGGATGGGATCCGGGCACAACAACGGGTACATTCGCGCGCGCACTCGAACTTCGTCGCCGACCAACATCGCCATCGCCGACCTGGTGGGTCACGTCGTCGCCCTCACCTTCGACGGAACCTACCTCTACTGGGCCATGGAAGGTTTGGACGATGAAGACACAGCCGTGACGACTGATGTCCTGCCGAACACAGGAGCGATCTTCCGCGCGGAATTCGTCAGCGGAACGCAGACGTGGCTAGCTCCCGTCCCGGTGATCGAGAACATCAATCGACCTTGGGACATCATCGTCGATGACGAGTGGGTATACTGGACCAGTCTGGGCGACAGTACCGTGAACCAGGTCGCCAAGTCGGGAGGGTCTCCGGTCGTGTTGGCCAGTGATCAAGGGTTACCCTGGTACCTCGCTCAAGACGAGCTATCCATCTACTGGACGAACTCGTCGTACCCCAGCGGCACCGTGATGCGGCTGGCGAAGTAGCTGACCGCCTCGCCGGCGGAGACCTTCGTCTGAGACGAGTCGATGTGGCGCGTGTGGTTGTGAAGCAGCCGCAGAGACGGAAAGTGTTGGGGAAGACCGCGAGCTGGCGCTCGCGGTCGGTCGGTCAAACACTCCCGAATAGCCACAGGAGCCCTGCCAAACTCAGCCCCAGAACCACCAGTGCCAGCAGGGCGACGAGCACGTCCGTGAAGTTCCAGCCGACCTTGGGAGGTCGCCGAGCTGCCTTACGTTTCGGAAGCGCCGCGATGGGCGCTGGCCGACTCGAGTCCGAGCGAGCCGCGGGCTTTCCCGCGGTGCCCTTCGTGCCAGTGTCGCCTCCCGCGACCTTGGGAGGATCCACTGACTCGTCCCGCCGCATCCGTTCATCGGCCACGCGCTCGAGCTCTGCTAGGGCTTCGTTGACGGGGTCGTCGTGGCCGAGGCGGTTCTGCCCCACCCAGAGTTGCTGGTCAGCAGCCCAGGGCACCTCCACATTGGGTTCGACGGCATGATCATCCAGCCGGGTGCCGTTTTTCGAATTGAGGTCGCGCACGAAGAGTCGAGCGCCGTGACGGATGAGCTCGACGTGCCTGCGTGAGGCGTCCGCGTCCTCCACGCTGAGGCACGCCTTCGGGGAGCGACCCACGACATAGGGACGATCGAACTCGGAGAGTTCCACCTGTGCACCGCGGTCAGGACCTTCCTCGACCCGCACCACCGGAGCCGCAGCCTGGCCTTCGGCTGCCAGGGCGCTCGCCACCAGGCCCAGCGCGATTTCGTTGGTGGCCACCTGCTGCTGCTGAGTGGGGACCACGTGTTCGATCACTACCTCGAGCCACACTCGGCCGACGCGGATCAAGTCACCGCTCTTCACCGCGCGCGGCGATTGGGGCGAGAGACGCACCTGCCCGACGAAGGTGCCGTTCGTACTGCCTTCGTCGATGACGACATATTCGGCGTCGCGCTGGCGGAGCGAGGCGTGTCGGTGGCTGACGCTCGGGTCCGGAAGTCGCACCTCACACCCTTCGCCACGGCCGATCACGATCCTGGGCGCATCGAAACTGATCGACGGCGGCGACTGCGAGTCACCTGAGCGCACCACGACGGTGAGCGCCATCGCCGCGAATCATCGTGTTTGGGCGCCAGTCTGTCCACTTTGCCGCAGCCCGTTTCGGGATTGCCCTTCCTCGGAGCAGGCCGGCGTCCCAGCCGAACGCCTCGGCTGAGCAGGCTGGCCCACCGCCCCGGCGTCGCATGCACTTCCGCGCGCCCGCTGCCACGCATGCTCGCCCCGGTGCTGGCTGGCGCGCCCGGCAAGCGGACTGCTCGCCCGAAACTTGGCCGTTTTTCCCGGGTCGACTTACCCCCTTTCGAGTCGGACCCGCCTGCGCGCTCGGGCGCGGGCTGGCCCGCTGCCGGAGGCGAGCACAATGGAAAATCAAGAGCGTCGTAGCACTGGCGCCTCACGAGTCTCAGTGAAGACCCTGGTGGAGGTCTGCGGGCTGGATCCGGCCAGCACCCCTGCATTCGAAGCCCAATCCGTCAATGTCAGCGGGCGGGGCATGCTGGTGCGGACCGCCTATCTGCCGGAGGTGGGCAGCCAGCTGGTGTGCCGTTTCGAGCATGACGCGCACGAGATCATCGTCGAAGGAAGGGTCGCCTGGCGACGAGACGAGACGCGCGGCGGCGAATTCGGCTTGAAGTTCACCGCGCTGGACAGCGGCAGCGTCGAGGCTCTCAAGGAGCTATGCGGTCTGGAGCTCAGGCCAACTGCGGAGCCGGCGGCCGGCTCTCTCGAAGAGGATGGAGTCGACTTCGAATCCGAGCCCGAGCCCGAGCCGGAGGAGGAGGCCAATGGCTCCCGCGCAGCCAATCTGCCGGGGTCTCGAGTGCGGTTGCACATCGACGGCCTCGGGTCTCCCATGCGCGCCCGTGTGCGCGACGGGGGCCCGCGCCGTGTGCACGTGGGCTCCAATCTCGAATTCCTGGCGGTTGGGAAACACCTCGAGCTCGAGAACCTAGACCAGGAGCTCCGTCGGAACGCACGTATCGATGCGGTCAACGTGGTGATTGACCCGCAGACACAGATCCCTCAGCTCGTCGTGGCCCTGCACTACGAGGACGTGGACGACACGCCGGAGCCTTCTGTCATCGACATGGACCCGACCGACGCCCAGGCGACGCCGGTGCAGCCCTTTGGCATCGACCTCAGTGAGCAACCGCCCCTCACCGTGGTCCGTCAGCCATTGTCGGAGGCCGACGAGCCGAGCGCCGAGCTGGACGCCACGGCGAGCCCCTACGCTCCGGTGGCAGACGATGCGGATGACGACGCGATACCCGCTCTTCGAGCGCGGTTCGGCACCGCAGCCGTGGGGGCTGGGGCGCTGGCAAAGAATGCTGGAGCGGTCCTGGCGCGCCTTAGCTCCACCACTACGGCTGGCATGCAGCGAATCGTTCGTGATGCTGGGTCCAGGGTGGACGACCTGCGGCATCGACAGGCGGCCAAACAGGCGCCCAAGCGAACCACCGCCCCACACCCCGACGGGCCGCTGTCCGTGGAAGGGGGTCGAATGCGGCACCGGGGCGCGCCGGCCACCCTACGCCGGCAGCAGGGTCAGCCAGCGCCTACCGGCACCGAGACGACACGCACTCGCTTGCAGGTCCATCGAAAGAAGCTCGCGATTGGAGCGGCGAGCGTAGCCCTACTGGCCACGGTCGGTGCCATCGCGCTGCGCAAGCCGACGCCGCCGCCCGGTGCCGAGCCAGAGCCCGCGGCCAAGGCAGTGAGCGTGGCGGTCAACGAGGACGTGACGGAGGTCGACGATGAGGGCAACCCGCTGCCCAAGACGGCCAAGGTCGAGCGCCTTCAGGAACCCAAGGCGAACCCCAAGGGCATCACTGCCGACGTGCCGCTCTTTGGCCCGACTCCCCTGGCCACCATGGAGCCAGCGCCGCTCGGCCCCGCACCGACCGAAGCGCAGGAACAAGAACCGCCGGCGGTTTCCAAGGCCGCGGTGGCAGACGAGTCGTTCGATGAACCCGCGGCTCCGGTGAAGCAGAGAGCCAAGCCCGAGGACGTCAAGCCATGGGGTCGCGGTCGGCTCCACCTGCCGGTGATCCACCGGCTTCGTCTGGATGAACCGGGTGCCGCCATTGAAGGAGCCGAGACCCCGACCGGATTCGCGATCGTCATTCCAGGACGCAAGATCATGGAAAATGGTCGCGGGATCTCCAAGCGGGACAAGCGGATTGCCAAGGTACGAGCGCGCAATACGTCGAGCGGCGCCCAGGTCACGTTCAAGTTCCGCGACGGGGTGCCCGGCTATCGGGTGCGCCTCCGCAAGGACTTCGTCGAGTTCCTGGTCAGCTCGCCCAAGAAGTAGCCTCGAAGCCTGATCGCAGCTCGTGCTCGAGTGCTGACGGGTCAACGCGTCTTGCGGCGACCGCGCCCTTTGCGGGTGACCCGAGGTAGCGCCGTGCGTGGGCTGATTTGAATCGCGCCGGTGTCGTCCTCCCCGCGTTCGAGACGCACCGTGCCAGCGTATGCGATCATGGCCCCGTTGTCGGTGCAGCTGCGCAACGGTGGCACCACTACCCGAATGCCATGGCGCTCGCCGACCGAAGTGGCCGTTTGGCGGAGTTCCCGATTGGCTGCGACCCCGCCGGACAGCACGAGTGTCTGCACTTGCTCGCGCCGGGCCGCCCGAAGAGCCTTGCCCACCAGAGTCTCGACCACCCGTCGCTGAAACGCGGCGCACAGGTCGCGTAGCGTCTCGTCGTTGCCCGGGCGCCCCTGGTTGGACACCCATCGGGCCACGTTGGTCTTGAGCCCCGAGAAGCTGAACTCGAACGAGCTCTTCTGGGGCATCGGCCGAGCCAGCGGGATGCGGCTCGGATCACCCTCGTGAGCCAGGCGATCGATGATGGGTCCTCCCGGGTAGCCGAGTCCAAGTAGTTTCGCGACCTTGTCGAAGGCTTCTCCGGCAGCGTCGTCGCGGGTCGCACCCAGCTCGGTGATGCTCGACAGATTCGGGCCGTCGACCCGATACAGGGCGGTGTGTCCCCCTGAAGCCACCAGCGCCACGAACGGGAACTCCGGTGGTGCCAGCGCTGGGAGATCGGCGTGGCGGAGAAACGCGGCTAGCAGATGCCCCACCAGATGGTCCACCCCCAGCACGGGCTTGCGGATGGCCCAGCTCAGACCCTGAGCCGCCTGTACTCCCACCAGCAGTGCGCCGCTGAGCCCGGGCCGACAGGTCACGGCCACCCCGTCGAGATCGTCCAGGGACTTGTCGGCGCGCCGCAGCGCTTCTTCCACGACGGGACGGACGTTGTTCATGTGGTCGCGCGCGGCCAACTCGGGCACCACGCCCCCGTAGGGGGCGTGCACCGCGATCTGGCTGTGCACCACATCGCTCAGCACCTTGCCGTCACGGCGCACAATCGCGGCCGCCGTCTCGTCACAGGAAGTCTCGATACCGAGAACCAGCACGTTCACGCCTAGAACCCGCAGTCGCCCTGCCGACGACTCAACCTGAATTGCGCGAATCCCGGGAGTTCCTCGGGGTGCGCGTCGCGTGGTGGCGATGGTGCCGGCTTGAGCAACCTGACCTCGACGTCATCGTTCTTCATCAGCGAAATCACGGCGACCATGGTTCCCTGACAGGACGAGTCGACCCAAGCGAGCAGATTGTACTCGCGTCCTTGGCCGAATTTGAGCGTGGAAAGTGGGTCGTGGAAGGCTTCCTTCATGGCGCGCATGCGGGCGTCGTCGAACATCGGCTCCGGCGCGCAGAGACCCCGCTCCGCATCGTCGGTCGCCACGATGGCGGGCACCGTGGTCAGTTCGTCGACGTTGAGTCTCAGCCGCATCCGCAGCAGCGGTGGTTCGTCCTCCGGCACGAACCCGGTATGTGCGAAGGGGGCGTTCACCAGCGAGCCGCAGTAGGCAGAATCCTCGTCGGTATCGAAGCGATCCAGATCGCGGCATCCACCCAGCCAGGGGAGCGTACCGAGCGTGAGCCCGAGGAGCACGGCGCGAGAGATCATTTCGAGCTATCCAGCAACGCCTTCGCGGCCTTTCGTACCCGAGGCTCGGAGTCGCTGTCCACCACCTCGGCGAGCACCTTGCGGGCCGCCTTGGGGTCCACCCGGGCCAGGGCTCTTACTGCTGCCTCGCGTACCAACGCGTAGTCGTCTTGGCGGGCCGCCTTCGAGAGTGCGAGCACGGCCTTGGGGTGGGTCGAGTCGGTGGCGAGCCGTCCCAGTGTTTCCGCCGCGCGCACCCGGACCGGCCATCCCCGCTTGCTGGTGAGCAGAGCGGCGACGGCAGCGACGGCCTCGAGTCCCTGGGTCGTGGATACTGCGGCGAGCGCAGCTCGCAGCACTCGCTCGTCGGAATCAGCGAGCGCGCCCACCACGGCCCGCTTCGCGGCAGGCTCAGGACGCGTTGCCAAGAACTGGACACTCCGCGCTCGCACCTCCGAGGAGGGGTGGTTGGACAGCGCGACAAACGGAGCGACCACCGCCGCTGCGATGGACTCGGCGGCCTTCTCGGCTTGGGCGCGCGCGTCACCGGAGAGCTTCCCGAGATCGCGAGTGAGTGGTCCAAATCCCGGCGCGTCGGTGCGCGCCAGCAGTGCGTCGGCCACGGCCTGCGCTCGCTCCGGCGAGCTCTGTACGGCGGCAACACACGTCCGTCGCAATTCCGGAGCCAGCTGGACCAGTGCCCGGGCGTGCTCGGCGGCGACGTATCCCCGGGGCATCAAGCCCAACAGCATCTGCCGTGCGTCCACGCTTCGCGCCGGCACCTCGAGCGCTGCGGTCGGCATTCGGTATTCCCCGGTCGCCAGCACCAGGGCCGCAGCAGTGGCTGCCTCTTGCAGAGTCGGCTCGGGGCTGATCAGAGCATCGGCGATGGCCCGGGGGGCAACCTGGGCGCCCACTCGTGCCAAGGCGACGATGGCTGTCGCCCGTGCGGTCGTGTCGGTTGCCTCGGTCAGCTGTACCAACGACTCGACCTCGCTGCGTGCGCCGAGCTGTCCCAATGCGAACGCCGCGGCGGCTCGGGGAATCGGTCCGGCTTCCACGGAACGAGCGAGCTCGCTCAACCTGGCAACGGAGCGTTGGTCTTTGAGCAGGCCCAAGCCGAGTGCGCCGAACCCGGCGATAGTGGGTGCGTCGCTGCCGAGCATGTCCAGCAGCAGCGCGCGAGCCTTGGGGGACCCCATGTGAGCGACTGCCCAGGCAGCCGCCACCGCCACCGGATCGGACTCGTCGGCACGCAGCTCCCCCTCGGGCGCCAACAGCTCGGTCAGCTTCGGCAGCAGCCGTGGGTCGCGCAGGGCACCCACCGCGACCATGGCGCGAACTCGAAGCTCGGACGGCGCTGGGCCAGTGGCGTAGGCGAACAGTGCGGGTCCCGCGCTTTGATTCTGGATGTGCGACAAGAGCTCGATGGCGATGTGCTGCTGGGAGCCGCGCTGGTCGCCCAGTGCGTCCAGGAGGGGCTTGACGGCGCGCTCCCCGATGCGTCGGAGACGTGCGCGAGCCTCGCTCGCGTCCTTCGCGTCGCCGCTCGTGGCTTGGTGGACCAGGGGGAAGGCCAGGGCCCCGTAGATCTCGACCAGCAGGCGTCGGTAGAGTGGTTTCTGTGGGTTGCCTAGCGCAACCGGTAGGAGTTCCTTCTCCAGGGACTCGAGCGTGCCGCGCCCCAGATTGATCTGCATGCTCAGCCGTGCTGCCTGTGCGACCAGGTCCTCGTCGGGGGACGCCCGGATCACCCTTCTGAGGAGCTTGTCAGCTTCCTCCACCTGGCTTTGGCTCAGCAGCAACTCGGCGAGCTGGAGGTACACGAGGAAGAGGCGATCGTTCTTGGCGATCGCCTGGCGAAAGGCCGCAACCGCCTTGGTCGTCTCCTGCCGGCGTCGGTACATCTCGCCCAACTTGCGGTGGCCGTCGGCGTCGTCCGGGCTCAGTTCCACGGCACGCGCTGCGTAGCGGATGGCGTCGTCGTCCAAGTACAGCTCTGCAGCGTACTGTGCCATGCGCTGGTAGTACTCTCTCGCGCGCTTGGGCTCTGCACGCACCAGGCGCTCCAACACGGCGATGGCCTCCTTCAGCTTGCGCTGGAGCACCAGGACTCTCGATAGCCGAGAGAGGCTGGAGGCGTCACCCGGCGCGTCTTTGAGGACCCGATTGAGGGTCCGTTCGGCTTCGGCGTAGCTCTTGAGGCGAATGTGGACCTCGGCCAACAGTCTGCCAGCTTCGAGATCCGGCGGCTGCTTCTCCAACCGGCGCTGCAATGGCGCCACTCGCTGGCGCAGGTCCCCGCCGAGGGCATACAGCGTGACGATGTGCTGCCGTGCTTCGCGGGCCAGGTACTGATTGTCCCCTGCCTCCTTGAGCAGCTGCTCCCAAATCCGGCGCGCGTCTTCGTACTGCCGCTGGCGGGAGGGTTTGCTGCTGGCTGATGCACCGGTGCGCTCGAGTGCCAGAGCGTACGCTTTGCGGTACTTCACTTGCTTCGGCTTGAGCTTGACCGCTTCGCGCAGCGCTGCCAGCCCCTGCTCCGACAGACTGTGCTCCAGATAGACTTCGCCCAGCGTCATCAGGGCGAGAGCGCGGTCGCGGACCACGACCTTGATGCGTTCCCAGGTCCGCAAGGCTTTCTGCTTGTCGCCCTCCTCCCAGTACCGATCGCCGAGGTCGACCAGATGGCGGGGATCGCCTGCGCCGAGTTGGGCCAGGCGTTGCAGTAGGTGTAGCGCCCGCTCGCGTTCTTCGATTCGTTCATAGAAGTCGACCAATGCGGCCAGGGTTTCTTCGTCGCCGCGGGATCGTGCTTCGAGCTTCTTGAGTTGTGCCAGAGCTCGAGCGCGATCACCGCGTTGGATCAATGCGTCAGCGAGCTGGAAGACGAAGTCCGGATTCCGCGGGGCCGCGCGAATCAGCGCCTCGTATTCTTTGATGGCAGCATCCAGCTCGCCCTGTATCTGCAGCAACTGGACGACCTTCAGCCGCGTCTCGATATCGCGTCGGTTGCGTTTCAGAGCGCGCTGGTAGCTGCTGAGTGCCCGATCGATCTTGCCGGTTTCTTCGTAGAGGCTTCCCAGCATGCGCAACCGTTCAAAATCGTCGGCACGTTCCTTTTCCAGCTCGGCGATGAGCTCGTCCAACCGATCGTCGGAGCGGTACACCTCCACGATGATCAGATAGACCTCGCGTCGGATGCCCGCCTGTGCCCCAGCGACTCGCAGCGCTCGCCGCAGGGTCTTCAGCGCTTCTTTGCCCTGGCCCACCTTGGCCTGGGCACGGCCGAGATCGCGCAGCGCCGGCGCCAGCACGCGATTGTCGCCGGTGGCGGCCTTGACGACTCCTTCGAACTCGCTGACAGCGCGTCCGTACTCGCCACGCTGGAGTAGCTCCCGTCCCAGTTCGGCGCGAACGTAGAAGGACCCTTTCGCGCGTTTGAGCAGTTGCTGGTGATACTGCTTGGCCTGTTGCCACTCCCCGAGGTCCAGTGCCAAGCTCAGGAGTCTGCGCAGCGCCTGCTCCTTCTCGGCATCCTCCTTGATGTGCGGCAGCGCCCGCTTGAAGTGGTCGTACGAGCCGCGTGCGTCACCCCGGTCCCCGAGTAGATGCGCCAGAGCGACCAGCGCCACGGCGCTGTCAGACTTCTCGGTGATGGCCTGCTGGTACGTGCTGACGGCGCGGCTCGACTGACCGTCTTGGCGATAGATGCCTGCCAGCGCGACCAGGGCGTTGTAGCGAGTCGCATCGGTTGCGCTGGAGCGCTTCTCGAACTCGGCGACCAGCTGATCGAGGTTGCCGTCTCGCTCGCGATACAACTGGGCCAATCGCTGCAGCGGGAATTGCGCTCCCGGTTGCGCCAGGACGATCCCGGTGTACCGGGCGATGAGGGCGTCGGCGGTCGGGCCTTTTGGCCGCTCGGCTGGACGCGGCTTGCGGGGTGCGGCCGGCCGGGCCGCGGGCGCTGGACGCGCCCGTCGCCTCCCGAACGGGTTGAACTGTCCCCGTGCCTCGAGTCCGACCGTGGTGCAGCAGAGCACCGCCACCAGCCAGACGGGGGGCTTCGCTCGGGGTGTCATGGTTCCGTAGCCTACGCGGGGAGCCGTCGGCCCGCCAGCGGTCCTCTCGAGATGGAACGTCGGGAGGGCGCGGATGTTCCGTGAATATCTGACACGCCGACCGGTTGCGAATTTGAGTGCTGGCGCCGGTCCGGCTATTAGGACGGGTGGAGCCCAGCTGGACGGATGCCGAACCTACGAGACCTATTAGAATCACCGAGTTGGGACTGGCCGGCTGACGCGGCGGACCGCATCAAGGGCGCTTTGGGAGAGGCTGGCGGCACGGACATCGCGAGTGCAGTCGAGTTGGCCGGTGACTTGGTCGTCATGGATGACGAAATGGCCGGACTCCTGCTCAGCGTAGTGCGTGGCGACTCGCCAGTCGAGGTACGCGGCCGGGCGGCGATTGCCCTGGGCCCCGCGCTCGAAGAAGCCGGTGACCTTGGCTTCGATGAAGAGCTCGACTCCCAGTTCGATACCCGCGTGCTGAGCGAAGCGCGGGTCAACGAGATTCAGTCCGTTCTACGTGCCTTGCACGACGACGAGGGCGTGCCGGTGCTCGTACGCCGTAGGGCGCTCGAAGCCTCCATTCGGGAGCCGAGGGACTGGCACGCCGCGGCCATCCGCCAGGCGTATGGGCAAGGGGCCAAAGACTGGCAGTTGACCGCCATCTTTTGCATGGGCCACCTCGTCGGATTCACTTCCCAGGTGGTGGAGTCGCTCGACTCGGGGGACGTCGACGTGATGGTGGAAGCCGTGCGCGCGGCCGGCATGCTGGGGCTCGACGCGGCCGGCCCCCGGGTGCTGGAGCTGGCGGCTGACGAAAGTCAACCCGGGGAAGTGCGCTACGTTGCCGTGGAAGCGCTGGCGAACCTGGAGACACCGGGCAGCGATGAGCTCTTGGTTTCCCTCACCGAGTCGGAGGACGACGCGCTCGCAGAGCTCGCCTACGAGTCCCTGGAAGAGCGCCGCGTCTTCAGCGAGCCGCCTGACACGGCGTTCGACTGAACGACGGGCAGCGATGGCGGTTGTTTCCGGAGCCATCCGCACGTTCCTCCCGGCGGAGGTCAGCTCCATTGCGGTGTGGCCAGAACCCCCAATCTTCTGGGGCACCTCAGGTGCCGTGTGCGGGGTCCTCCCGGGCGACCGTGAGAGCACGAGATACGCGGTGGCTAGCGATTTCAGGTCGTTACTTACCGGACACTGCACTACGCTTCGCCCGCAGTGGACTTCGGCTGGCTACGTCGCCTGACAGCAGATCGCCGCGCTCTCGCCGTCGCCGTCGTGCGCAACTTGGGGGTCGCGGCGGTGTGTGTGGCTGGAGTCGTGATCTACGCGGGGGTGCTGGACGAGAAGTACCCGATTGCCGAGTGGCTGGTCTGGCGGCTGATGCCCGTCTGGGGCTACACGCTGCTCTGGAACGTCGCCTGCGTGGCAGCTGGCGCAGCGGTGCTCCGACTCTTGCTGCGCGGCAGGGATCTGCCCGTGGTCGAGTGGCTGCTTCAGAGCATGGCCCTGGGAGTGGTCCTGTTCACGCTGGCCCTGTACCTGTTCGGGTCGATCTGCCTACTCGCGCCCTGGCTCTCCCTCGTCCTGCCCGCGGTGATGCTCGCGGTGGGCGTGCCGGCGCTCAGGGATTTGGTCCCCAAGCTCCGCGGGTTCCGAGCGGACCGATCGCCGCGCTCGCTGCCGTGGAGGGTCTTCACGTTCCTGGTCGTTGGCTGGGGGTTGGTGTGCGTCGGGATGCTCTACGTGGAGGCGCTCAATCCAGCCGACCTGGGCAGCCACGCCGTCTGGCCAGGAGCGGCTGGCCCGGCAGACCACGCGTCCGAGGGCTGCCTCGTCCTATCCTCCGTCCCCGAGCCCGGTGGCTACCCCCACCTGACCGGATTGATCCACGTCTGGGCATTTCTCGTGCCGGGGTTCGCGCTCGAGCAGGTCCGCTGGATGCTCGTGCTGCACCTCGAGTTTGCGATGGTCGTCTGGCGCATCGTCGGGGTTGCCGCCGTAGCGCACTGGCTGCTGGATGAGGACGACACGCCGGGGATTTGGCCCGTCTTCTTCCTGTTTCCAGCCATCTTTGTCCAGGACCACAACATCGCCGGGTCGGCACTGCAGTACCTTGGGTTTTTCGCGGCCCCCGTGTTTCTGGCGCTGGCGCGCTTCCTCGGTGTGTTCGATTGGCGCAGCGCGGTGCTGCTCGGTGGGGTGCTCGGAGGGCAGGCGCTGACCGGATACACCGCAGCGTACCTGATGGTGGCAGTGGTGGGAGCGGTGATCCTGCGGATGACATTCATCGCGGTGAAACGCGGGATCGCCAGGCGGCGCGAGCGCCCAGAAAGCGTGGTCGGTCTGCCGGGCTGGCGTCGCCTTCTCGTGGGAGCAGCTGTCCTGATTGGCACAACCGTTGCCGTCAATGCCCCCCATCTGATCCATCACGGTGTTCACACGGGAAACCCCCTCTACCCGTTTGCGGCGGGCGTCATTCCGACCTCCCAGTCCGGTCCGCCGACGACAGCGTCGCGGTCCACCCCCGCCAAGCAGGGCAGAAGCAGGACCAGAGCCGACCGCGAGGCACCCCAGCGGTCCGCGATCAGGGCCCTGTACCTGCATACCTTCGAGCCGGATGGCCCGGGCGAGACGGATCAGCGTCCGTATCGCGGAGCACTGTTCTCCTTGTTGTTGCCTTGCATCCTGTTCATTCGTCGGTCGCGTCGGATGTGGCTTGGGCTGGCGATCGGCGTCACTGCGTTCTGGGTGTGGGCCGCTACCCGAGGTGAAGATCGCTTCCTGGTGACGTTCCAGGATCTGTTGATCGCGACGGCCGCCGCCTTGATGGTGCGGGTCTGGCAGCTCGGCTGGCCCGGCAGGGTTCCGTTGGTGACGCTGGTTGCGCTGCAACTGATCTGGGGCGGGGATGCCATGATTCACTATGGCGGGCGGCGGTTGACGGACGCGAGGCGTCTCGTTTCCGCCGGATACGACCGCCGGTACGACGCGGACCGTTTCACCGGGAAGCCAGGACGGCGCGCGTCACCACGGCGCGCACCCCCCCGAGGACGAGCCAAGTCTCAACGGGGACGCTCACGGGCTCCACGCCGGTCGCGTTGAGGTTACGCGCTCTCGACGGTCTCGACGTCGGGGACTCGAGCCGGCGAAGACGGGCGCCACGGCGCGGCCCCCGTGCTGCGCACTCCCTCGACCCCGTCATTGCCGCCGCGCTTCGCGTTTGCCGGCACGTCCAGTCGGCGCACCCGCAGCAGCACCTCCTCCAGCAAGCGCCGATTCGCGGCCTGTAGCTCCGCGAGCATGGCCACCAGAGCGACCAGAAACGCCAGGACGATGCAGCTCGTGCCCACCACCACCGACTGCAGGTGCCCGGCGCCGCCGCCGGTGACGTAGAAGTAGAGAAAGCGGATCTCGACTGCGAGGCCCGCCACGAACAGGAGCAGCGCGAGGCTGGCGAAGATCTGCACTGGCCGGTACATGGCATACGCGCGGAACATCACTCCGCCGGCTTTGCGCAGGTAGTCCGGGATCGATTTGAACAGCCGCGACTCACGCGTCTGCGGGTTGGTCTGGATCTTTTCGTTCCGTACCACCAGTCCCTTGCGCCCTGCCTGAATGACCGTCTCCAGCGTGTACGTG
This sequence comes from uncultured Polyangiaceae bacterium, assembly GCA_964610275.1. GTDB lineage: Bacteria > Myxococcota_A > Polyangia > Polyangiales > Polyangiaceae > JAFGBI01. The sequence goes on from CAZSVU010000090.1 coordinate 14,681, forward strand.
AAGCGGTTGTGCACGAACAGTTGCAGCACCGCCTTCCGGCTGATGGCGCGAAACCCACTCGGTGAGTCACTGACCTCGGTGGCCGACAGCTTGCGGACCAGCCCGGACCCCCACCGCTGCAGTAGCTTCTTGATGGGGGAGAAGTGCGCGATGGTGTCCGTCTGACGGTCTCCGATCACCAGATCGGCCTCGCCCCGGACCACCGGGATGACTAGCCGCGGGATGTCGGCTCCGCGGTACTGATTGTCGGCATCGGTGTTCACCACCACGTCGGCATCGAGCCGAAGCGCTGCATCGAGACCAGCCATGAAGGCCGCTGCGAGCCCGCGGTTTTCCGGGAGGCGGACGATGTGGTGCGCGCCGAGCTCCGCCGCTTTCTCGCTGGTTCCGTCAGTGCTCCCGTCGTCGATGATGAGCACCTCGATTTCATCCACACCCGGGATCTCCCGTGGGAGATCGTTCAGGGTCTCAGCGAGGGTCTCGCGTTCATTGAGACAGGGTATTTGGATGATGAGCTTCAACCCGCCACCCTCCAGTCAGGCCGGCCGAGTAGCGTTCAGCCGGGGGAGCGCCAGGCGGCGCAAGCGCGACCCAGCGAGGTGACACGTAGCAGTGGCCCGCAGCCTCTGCAATCGCTCTGCCGGCTGGCCGCGCGGGGGGCGCTCTGCGCCGGCCCCGAGGGCAGGCGGACGGCCCTGGGCACGCCCGCCTGGGGTTGCCGTTCTGGCGTCTGGGGCAGCGTCGCACTACCCTCTCGCCAGCACGGTGACGGCACGGAGTATCAAGATCGGCCTGGTGCAGCGGGCCATGGGCGACGACAAGTCGCGCAACGTACTCAAGGTGCTGGAAGGCGTTCGTGATGCAGCGCGGCGCGGTGCCCAAGTCGTCTGCTTGCCCGAGTTGTTCGCGACCAGATACTTTTGCCAGACCGAGGACACGGACTCCTTCGATCTCGCGGAGCCGCTCGATGGCCCCACCGCCCGCGCCGTCGCCGAAGTGGCCCGCAGTCACCAAGTCACGGTGGTCGCTCCGCTATTCGAGCGACGCGCCAGTGGCATTTACCACAACAGTCTGCGGGTGATCGGCCCGTCCGGGGAAGTGCTGGGGACCTACCGGAAGATGCACATCCCGGACGATCCGAACTTCTTCGAGAAGTTCTACTTTGCGCCGGGAGATCTGGGCTTCGTTGCAGTGGAGACTCCGTTGGTCAGACTCGGCCCGCTCATCTGCTGGGACCAGTGGTACCCCGAGGCGGCACGGCTGGTTGCTCTGCGTGGCGCCGAGATGTTGGTCTACCCGACGGCGATCGGTTGGCTCAGTCGGGAGCGGAGCGATGACGGTGACGAGCAGCTGGCGGCGTGGCGCACCATCCAGCGAAGTCATGCGATCGCGAACGGCGTCTTCGTGGTGTGTGTGAACCGCGTGGGGCACGAGCCCGGTCCGGACGGCGGCATCGACTTCTGGGGGCACTCGTTCGTGTGTGACCCCTTCGGGGTGGTGCGGGCCGAAGCCGGAGAAGGCGAAGAAGTGGTCGTGGCTGCGTGCGACCTGTCCCGCGCGGAGGACGTCAGACGCAGCTGGCCATTCTTCCGTGACCGGCGCATCGACGCGTATCAGGGTCTGACCGCGCGCTACCTCGATCCAGACGGCGAAGAATGAAGCGTGCCACTCGCCGTGTTGCCCGCTGGCCGGTGGAGGTCCCGACCCGGTTGGGGTATCGCTGGCCTGCGGAGTGGGAGCGCCACGAGGCGACCTGGTTGGCGTGGCCCCAGGCGGCGGATTGGCCAGGAAAAGCAGCCGCGATCCCCTGGGTTCTCGCCGAGGTAGCGCGACAGCTCAGTCGGCGAGAGCGGGTCAGGATCCTGGTGCGGAGTGCTGCGGAGCGCAGCCGCGCCAGCACCGTGCTCGGACGGGCAGGCGTCCGGCAGGGCGCGGTGGAGTTCTTCCGCCACGCAACCGATCGATCGTGGACGCGCGACTTCCTGCCCCTGTTCGTCGTCCGGCGGCCCCAGGTCGGGCGACGTGCCGAGCTCGGCGCGGTCAAGTGGCGCTTCAACGGGTGGGGGCGCTACCCAAACTACCATCAGGACGAGGCTTCAGGACTCGCGGTCGCGGAAGCGGTCGCCCCGATTTGCTGGCAGCCCACCACGGTCGTGCGCGGGCGCGAACGCCCGGTGGTGCTCGAGGGCGGAGCCATCGACGGCGACGGACAGGGGACCTGCCTCGCCTCCCATCCCTGTCTCGTGAGTGGACCGAGAGCGCGCAACCGTGCGCTCGGACAGTCTGGCCTCGAACGGCTGCTCCGAGACTATCTCGGGATCCGACACGTCTTGTGGATGGGCGACGGCATCGTTGGGGACGACACCTCCGGTCACGTCGATGACTTCGTGCGGTTCGTGGCACCGGGCCGTGTGGTGATCCCCCGAGAGCCGAATCGACGGGATGCCAACGCGACCTGCTTGGCCCGTGCGCGCGAACGCCTCACCGGTGCCACGGACGCCCGTGGGCGTCGGCTCGAGCTCGTCGACCTGCCCATGCCCGAGCCGGTGTGTTTCCGAGGGGAGCGGCTTCCAGCGAGCTACGCCAACTTCTACGTGGCCAACGGCGTCGTGCTGGTGCCGACCTTCAATGACGCGGCCGACCGCACCGCGGTCGGCATCCTCTCCGAGCTCTTTCCGAGTCGACGGGTGGTGGGCATCCACTGCCTCGATCTGGTGCTCGGGCTGGGGACGCTCCACTGCAGCACGCAGCAACAACCCGTGGCTCGGTGAGACCGCTTCGTCCAACCCGGGTTTGAATGGACGGCAGGCCCGGCCCGTCGTACCGCGCACGCGCGTGTGGTGGCGGACTCAGCAACGACCCCGTGCCGTCCGTCGGCCCGACCTGAAACGGTGCTTGGGGTCAATACTCTTTGATTCTAATGAGTTACCTGCGTTCCGCCTGGAGTGCACCGCCGCGAAGTTGTCTGAACTGGCATCTCGGAGCAGGTTGGGCCCCGTCGTCATGAGGACGCGACTGGGTCTTCTCAAGCTCGTCGCGCTGATGCTGGCGCTGCTGGTCCTGTTCGGGTCGGAGGTTGCCGGAGCAGCCGGAAAGACGCACGTGGTCCAGAAAGGACACTCCCTCTGGTCCATCGCTCGCCGCTATGGCGTCACGGTCGACGCTCTTCGGGCCAAGAACGGTTTGGGCGAGAGCGACAAGATCGTGCCCGGCCAAGAACTCCAGATCCCAGCCAAGGGCGAACAGCCCAAGACGCGGGCGCGGGCGGCTGAGAACAAGTCGAGCGAGCCAGACCAGCAGGCCAAGCACTGGGTGCTGCGGAAGCCCGACCAGTCTACCCAGACGCAGAAGTCGCCGGCCGAGCGCGGGGGCATCAACCCGTGCCTGACGCCCGACCCTGGATTCGGAGTGTACGATCGTTGGAGTCGCGCGCCGGCCGTGGGCCAGATGATAGCTCCCCAGCGTGGCGGGATCACGCCGAGCGGCCGCTTCGACGTGATGTTTCACTTCCACGGACACGAGGCCGCCCGCAAGGAGTGGGTTCGAGTGATGAACGGGGCGGTCCTGGTCGGTGTCGATCTAGGACTGGGCTCGGGCCCCTACGCAGCTGCATTCCGGTCGCCCGACGCGTTCAAGCGTCTGGTCGAGAGCGTGGAAGTGGCGATGGCCAAGAAGCACGGCCGCAAGCAGGCTCGGGCCAGAAGGATTGGCTTGAGCGCCTGGAGCGCGGGCTACGGCGCGGTGGGCGAGATCATCAACCAACGCTACGGACGCAGCGTCGTGGACTTGGTGGTCTTGCTGGATGGTCTGCATTCCGGCTACGGACCGGTCACGCTCAACGAGCAGCAGCTCGCGCCGTTCGTGCGCTTCGCGCGCGAAGCCAAGGCCAGGCGCAAGCTGATGTTCGTGTCGCACTCATCCATCATTCCACCGGGATATGCCTCGACGACCGAGACGGCGAACTACCTCATCTCCAAGCTAGGCGGACGTCCCCGCAAGGCGCGCCCCCGTGCCAGCGATCCAATGGGCCTGGAGCTGATCTCGCGCTACTCGAGCGGTAACTTCCACGTGCGCGGCTACAAGGGCAACGACAAGATGGACCACTGCGCGCACCTGGGCCTGTATGGAGACGTGCTCAAGGTGCACGTGCGTCGTCGCTGGAATTCGCCTCGGGGTCGCAAGTCTGGCTGAAGCGCGGAACGGGTTGGATGCGCCCCGATGGGATGGCCGTCTGCGACCGGTGATCCGTCTGCTCACTGGTGCTCTGTCCGACAAGTCGCAATCGCTGTCCTCTGCCGGGCCGAACGCGAGGGTGGCGGCCCGGCAGAGGACAGCTCCGCCGCCGTGTGGCCAGAACACCGAATCTTCTGGGGCACCTTCGGTGCCGGGTGCGGTGTCCTCCAGAGCGACCGTGAGAGCACTGGACACGCGGTGGCTACCGATTTTCGGTCGTTACCTACCGGACACAGCACTGGAACGGGTCGTGGTCTTGGTTTCGGTGGAGCCTGCCCGTGCGACGTCTGGATTAATCCAGGCGTGCTGCAGGCTGAGCGGCTCCGTGGCCCACCTGATTTGGTGTCTACGCCCCGAGCTGGTGGTGTCCGTGCGCTGGTCTTCATGTCCCGGAATCGGGACAAGCCAGCCTGGTTTGCCTTTGGCTGCGCGACCGTGCGGGTGGCGATGGAAGGACCCCCCTGGTATTCTTTGCGTTGGACGTGTCGTCGCTTAGGAGGCTCGGACTATGAGGCACTGGTTGGGAGCGCTGACTGGATTCGGTGCGATAGGGCTGGCTGCACTGGTGGGCTGCAGCTCGTCGAACGAGGGGGACGACGACGACGACAGCTCCGGTGATGGCGGTACCGGCGGGGCGACTGCGATGACGACCGGCGGGGCAGCCGGTGCGTCCGCCGGTCAGACCGGCGGGGCCGGCCCGGGCAGCGGGGGCACCGGCGGAGTGACGGGAATTGGCGGGAGTGGCACCGGCGGCTCGAACACCGTGCAGCAGTGCGGCCGCCTCGAGGCCCTCGATCAGTGTGGATGGCAGTCGGAACAGGCTCGGTTCAAGCCGGTGGAAATCCTGATCGTGATGGACAAGTCCGCCAGCATGGACGAGCCGTTTGCCGTGGGCAGCGAGCGCAAGTGGCCGGCGCTGCGACGGAGTATTCGCCTGGCGCTGGAGCCGTTGGCGCCGGTCATCCAGGTGGGGCTCGAGCTGTTCCCGGCTCAGGCCCTGGAGGGCACGGGCTTCACGGGCGCGGAGTGGTGCACCATGCCTCCAGCCGATGGGACCGTGGACGTCGCCATCGGGCAGGGCACCGAGACCGTTCCCCTCATCAGTGAGCTGTTGACCCAGACCAATCCGGGTGGCGGCACGCCGACGGCAGAGGCGTTGCGCCGGGCCTACGAGCACTTTCGCAGCCTACCGGCCATCGAGGGTTCCGGTGGAGACCGCTACGTCATTTTGGCCACGGACGGTGGCCCGAACTGCACCGCCAACGCAGGCCTCGCCTGTGAGTACGACGGCTGTGTCGCGAACCTCGAAGGTCTGGATCCGCGCTGTCCGACTCCCGAGGAGGTGGCCGCCGGATCCACCCTGCTCAACTGTTGCGAGAACAGCACCCCCAATCCCACCGCCTACCTCGGCTGCGTCGACGATCAGGCCGTCATTCAACAGATCGACGCGCTCTGGTTGGATCTCGGCGTCCGCACGATCGTCATCGGCATCCCCGGCAGCGAGCCCTTCGCGGACTACTTGGATGAGTTCGCCATTCACGGCCAGGCTCCGGATCCCGAACCTGATCCCACCAACCCGCGCAGCTACTACGCCGTCACCAGCACCGAGGGAGCCAGCGGCGTGGAGCAGGTTTTCCGCGACATCACCGCGGATCTGATCCACGACTGCGAAATCTGGCTCGAGCAAGAGCCGTCACCTCCGAGCCTGGTGAATGTGGCGGTCGATTGCGTGGTGGTCACCAAGAGCCTGGACGACGACGGTTCCGGGTGGTCCTTCGACGATGACGCGGCCCCGACCCGGATCATCATCGAGGGTGAGCTGTGCGAAGAAATTCGCACCAGCGGGGTCGAGCGCGTGGACGTGGTGTACGGGTGTGCCACCATCGGTTGAATTGGGCTCTGCCCAATTCAAACCAGCCTGGCCAACGGCCAGGCAAACCAACCCGGGCGAAGCCCGGGCCGAACCCCACGCTGTGGCAGCGGCGTCTCCACCCCAGGGAGCGCTGCAGTGAGTTTCGGCGGGTGACCTGCAGAAAAGCGTCAGTACGCGTCACGCACGGAAACAAACGGTCCCGCCTGCTGGGGTGAAGCAGAAAGGGTGGACGGGAGTTTTTGCGGAAGCCCTCGAGCTTCGCTCTCGGGCTGCTAGTAAATAGTCTGACACCCAAACACGATGTCCACGCTGCCGATCCCTTCGTTCAGAGCGCGTTCGCACAGGGCGCCTCGAAGCCGGAGCACGACGGGTTCTGAGCTGCCGTCGAGCTCCCACTGAACCTCGCCGTTGACCGTTTGCGGCTGGGCTTCGCAGTCGACGGCCACGTTGACGTCGGTCATGCTGGTCGGTGGCACTTCGAGGTAGATGTCGCAGGTCATGATGAGGTCGCTGGCGATGTCGACGAAGACCGCGGTCAGATCGTCGGGGTTGTTGGCCTCCACCTGGTAGTAGCTCGTGGCGGCACCGACCTGGGGATGCCCGCCGTGGGTCGCGAACTGGTTGAGCGCGTCGGCATACGGCTCGCTGCCGGGGATGCCGACCACCACGGTCTGGATCCCCATGGCCGCCAGCGCGTCGATTTCGGCGATGGTGGCCTGGGCGTCCAGGCAATCCAGCGGCGACGAGCCGACGATTTCGCCACAGCAGTTGCTGGTGTTGGGATCGACGACGCCGCAGTAGTACGGGAAGTCGGCCTTGTCTCCGTCCAGGTTGACCGTGCATTGGTCGTAGGTGCAGCCGGTGGCGCTGCCGCAGTTCGGGCCACCGTCGGTCGCCAGGATCACGAACGCCTGGGCGGCGCTGCCCTCGATACCCGTGGGGCGTGTCGTGAAGTAGTCACGTGCCAGGCTGAGGGCAGCGGCCGTGGGCGTGCGCCCGCCCGGACCGGTGGGGGGATCCAGTGCGGCGATGATCTGGGGGACGGTCTGGGAGCCAGGTCCGATCGGGACGTCCACCTGCGTGCCCATCGCGCAGCAGTGCTCCTGGCTGACGCTCTGGCAGTCGATGGTCACGTCGCTGCGCGGGAACAGCTCCAGGCCGAAGGAGGCAAAATCGGCCAACCGCTGCAGCGCGGTCCCGAGCGCCGTGCGCATCGACGGCCACTTGCGGTCCGCGTAGCCCGGCGGCTGGAGGTTCATGCTGCCGGACTTGTCGACCACCAGCAGAATGTCGACCGGGATCTGGCGGCCCTGGGTCGCCGAAGTCCCGCAGCCTTCGAGGTTGGTGTAGGTGTTTTCGCAGTCGAACAGCCCGGGATCATCTTCGCCCCCGGTGCCCGTGGTGCTGCCGCCAGTGCCACCCAGCTCGCTGCCGGTGCCCCCCATGGTTGCGGAGCCACCCAACGAGGAGGCGGCGCCACCGCTGCCCATCTGGCTGCCGCCGCGCCCGGTGTCGTCGCCAACCTCGCTGCTGCCGCCGTCCTCGCCGCCGCTGCAGGCGACCGCCAAGCCGAGGCTTGCCGCCAAGCTAGAAAAAGCCACCGTGCCAAGACGTCTCATCGTGTGAACTCCTCGCGCGCCCAATATCAAGGAGAATACCAGGGCGTTACCAGCGTCGCCAGGAGCGGCGCTGGCGCGTGGAGTGGGCTGGCGGGACCGAGTCCCCCGGGCGCTCGGAAAACCGGCTTGCGTCCACGTTCAGCGCCGCTATCCGCAACCACGCGCGACGCCTGGCACGCAAATGTGCAGAGCACGGCATCGGAAGCGTTGCCACCTCGACTGCAACGACCAGTGGTAGCCGAGCCAGCCGGCTCGGCTACAGTACCACTAGAACATTGACACGCGATCGAATCAGCCTGCCCACACCGGAGCACACCGGCACCAGCCCAGATTGCTCCGCGCGACTTTGCTGTCGCAGACCAGGGGGGCGCGCGGTGCTCACCCCGCGCGCCGGCCCGCCCGTTCGGGGATCAGCCGAGGTCGATGGTGGGGCAACCAAACACGGTGTCGATGCGATCCACACCGTCGGTCTGGATGGTGTCGCAGATGGGGCCGTTGATGAGGATGCGTGAGGGCGAATCGTTGTTGTCGAAGAACCAGCGGTTCTCCTCACCGGTCTCGTCGCCCTTGGGGATGATCACGCAGTCCACGGCCACGTTCACCAAGTTGAGATTCGGGATCTCCTGGGTGATCGGGATTTCGCATTCGGTCACCAGCGAAGTCGTGATCTCTCGGAACGTGTCCGTCAGCTCATCCACGCCGCCAGCGGCTGAAACCTCGTAGTAGCCCGGATCGCCATTGGGCTTGGTGAAGCCGCCCGCACTCGCGAAGTCCTGGAGCTGTCCCTGGTAGAGCTCGGACCCCGGAATGCCGACCACGATGGTCTCGATCCCTTCACCTGCCAGTCGTTGGATCTCGCTGAGCGTGCCATCGGCATCCAGACACGCCTCGGGACGGTTCCCGCAGCAGCTGGCCGCTCCCGGGTCCGTGGGGGGCGGGCAACCCTGCGCACTCTCGAGGTTGAGGGTGCAGGTGTCGATGGCGCACGAAATGGTCGGGTTGCAGTTCGGTGCACCGTCGGTCGCCAGCAGCACGATGCGGGTGCCGCCCAGTGCCACGCCGGCTCCAGCAGTGAAATAGTCGTAGGCTCGCGACAGGGCGTAGGCCGTGGGAGTTCCGCCCGTCGCATCAGCGTCGTTCAGCTGGCGCAGGATCTCCGGCACGGTGTCGTGGCCGGGCCCGATGTCGACGGTCATCGTGGGGGGCTGATCGGTGGGCATCTCGCAACACCGGTCCGTGGGCTCGGCGCACGCCGCCGGAATGGGAAGATTCGGGTTGGCGGTGGCCGGGAAGAATTGGAGACCGAAATTCACCACGCCGCGAACATCGCCCAGCGCAGCGCCCAACGCCGTGTGCAGCGCGTCCCACTTGGTCTGGGTGTAGCCGTCCGGCGTGTCGTTCATACTGCCGGACTTGTCCATCACGAGCAGCACGTTCACTTCCAGCGTCTCCGCCTGGTTGGATTCGAACCCGCAGTCCTCGATCCCGGACAGCGTCGGACAGGGCACGTACGCGCCGCCGGTCCCCTCGACTGTCTCGCCGCCGGTGCCCTGACCACCCATCGCGGTGTCGCCACCCACGCCTTCCGCGCCGCCGCTGCTGGATGTCCCACCAGTTGCTTCGTGCTCCTCGACTTCGTTGCCGTCATCATCGGAGCTGCAGCCGATGGCGACGCCGAGTGCCAATACCGAGACCGCGGATGCAAATACGCCCAAACGTGTCATTTGATAGTTCTCCTCAGTGCCCGCTCAAGCTTACCAGCCTCGCCCGTCGACAGCCAGCTGCCTCAACCTCGCACCCTTCAAGTGACCGACCGCGTTCGCGTCGAATTGCACGATTGCGAGTTCGCCACACACCCAAGACGTTCAATAGCAGCGCCGACACCGCTGTCCAGGCAGGTCAACGGCAAATGACAACTGCGCTGACTCCCCACGCGACCTGGATTCGGCGCAACCCGAACATTACAGCGTAATGGGAAGCGGGCGATGGCGCAGGTTGCACTGCACAGCTCGACCATGCCCGCCCAACGCGTTACCAGGCGTGCCCATTCGGACACGCCTGGTAGCTTCTCGCGTAGGAGGTGTGAGGACTAGCGACCGTGGCTAGTAGATGTCGACGCGCGCGCAGCCCAAGACCACGTCGATGCGGCCGACGCCCTGGGTCTGAATGCGCTCGCAGGTCGGCCCTTCGATGATGATCGCGGTGGCCAACGATGGATCCGAGTTGTTCCACACCCACTGGTCGACTTCGGATTCTGGGTTCGACTCCTCACTGTAGCCCACGGCCACGCACTCGACCGCCACGTTCACCTCGTTTCGGTTCACCTCGCTGTCGTCCAACTCAGCCGGGAGCGGCACCTCGCAGTCGGTCACGAGCTGGGTGGTGATGGTGCGGAAGGTATCGGTCAAGGCCTGCACGCCGCCTTCCGCCGACACCTCGAAGTAGCCGCCTCCATCAGGCCGCTCGAATCCGCCGGCCGTGGCGAAGTCTTCTAGGTTGGCCGTGTAGAGCTCGGAGCCGGGGATGCCCACCACGATCGTGGTCACGCCGGCAGCTCGCAGATCCGTGATCTGCTCAATGGTGCTCGTGTCGTCGAGGCACCCTTCGTGGTTGCTGTCGCAGCAGCTGACTCCAGCCGGTGGACAGCCCGGCTTGTCCTCGAGGTTCAGGGTGCACGTGCTGGCGTCGCACGTGGTTTCCGAGTTGCAGTTGGGC
>CAZSVU010000091.1:0-25032 GCA_964610275.1 uncultured Polyangiaceae bacterium
CGCGGACAGCCCGGCCCGAAGTTGGCCGAGGTCATGCGTGGACAGGCCAATGAGCAGCCTCGGTGCGATGCGACGCACCTCGGCGACCGGGAGATCCTCCTGGCCCACGTGAACCCCGTCGCAGCCGGCCATCAAGGCAAGATCGGTGCGGTCATTGGCGAACAGGAGCACGCCGGAGCGCGTACACAGCGGTCGCAGGGCCCGGAGCAGCGCCAGCGTCTCCCGGGGCCAGGCGTGCTTGGCACGGAGCTGCAACTGCCGCGGCCTGGCCTGCAGCAGCCGCGCGGCGAAGTCGACCACGGGAATACGCTCTCGGCCGAGCGCGTCTACGTCAACGATGGGGTAGAGACCTCGCATGTGCTTGCCTTTGACGCGGACGGACGCTGTGATACCCCTTCGGGCATGCGATGGGCACCCCGCTCCGCGCTTCTCCTGGCCGCGGCATTCACCCTGATGACGGCCGGCCCGTCGCACGCACAGCCCGCCCCGGCCAGCGGCGATACGGCGGCGCAGTCTGCGCCCAACCCCTTGGACTTCCTGGTTGCCGAGCTCGGGCCGCGGCAGCCCTGGAGCATGGCGATCGTCAACCGGGGGCAGCACCCCGTCGAGATCGCGGCGGATCCTCGACTGCTCTGGTTCGAGGTGATCGTACCCGGCAAGCGCAAGCCTGAAATCTGCCGCCTGCCGCGGGAGCTGTTCCCCGATCGAGCGCAGCCCCGAGACTCGGTCGTGCTCGGCCCGGAGGAAGCCGTCGTCCACTCCTTCGACCCCAGGCTCTACTGCTTCTCCGAAGACGGACAGTGGCGCCTGGTGCCGGGAGCGCTGGTCACGCCGCACTTCGGTTGGCCAGCAAAGACCAAGACCACCTGGAAGCGCGGCAAGCGCGTCGAGGTGACGGTGCCTCAGAAGGAGCCCTTCGTGGCCCAGGTCATCGAATCCACCCCGGAGGGGGCCTCCAAGCTGCCGACGGAAAGAGGTGCCGGGCCCCACGCCGAGGGCCAGGCCATCAAGGAAATCCAAGCGGCAACCTTCGCGCTGGTGTCGGCGTACGCCGAGTGGGCGCGGACGCGCCTGGAGCGCAAGGAGGAAGAGGAGGAGGGTCCGTTCAAGCTGAAGCTCACCAGCGGATCGGACGCCCAGGAGGAGCGGTCGGCAACCATTCGCATGTCCATCAAGAATCGGGACAAGCGTTCGCACCACGTCTACATCCGTCGCGAGCTATTCAGCTTCGAGGTCATGGGTCCGGATGGGCTGATCACCTGTGACCCGGAGCCAGACTATCGAGCACCCGACCCTCAGGCGTTCTTCAACATGGCCCCCGGGCGGACGGTATCGCTGACGAGTCGCTTGGTGGAGCTCTGCCCGCGCGGGACCTTCGCTCGGCCGGGTCTGTACGTGATCCATGCCCGCATGGATCCCAACCAGCGAGGTCGGGAATTCGACCTCGACGCGTACGTCGGCCGCATCGTTTCCTACGACCCGGTAAGCGTGCGCATCCGGACCGGGGAGCGAAAACGAATGGCCAAGCGGCCAGCCATGCGCCGCGTCATCGTGGCGCCGGCAGGGGAGTAGACCGAGACGACCGCGGTGGCGGAGCCATGCAGGCAGTCTCCCCCAGCCGCGCCGCACGTGACTTCGAGGTCGCCCGAGTCGGTGTCGCGGTACGGTCGCGGCCGCTGCTCGGCGACGTGAGCTTCCGGCTCCGCCCGGGCGAGCGCATCGCTCTTTCCGGCCCCTCCGGGTGTGGAAAGACCAGCTTGCTCCGCGGCCTTGCCGGGCTCGACGATCTGGCCCGTGGAACGGTCACCCTCGGTGGGCAATCGCCTCACCAGCTGGGCTGGCCCTGCTGGAGGCGGCAAGTCACGTACCTGTCCCAGGAGCCCGTGCTGCTCGGCGGGAGCATCCGCGACAACCTGGCGCGACCGTTTCGGTACCGCACCGCTGCGGGTCCCTTTCCGGAAGACACGGCAGCAGCGTGGCTGGAGCGTCTGGGGCTCGGGTCGCACTGGTCGGAGGAGGACACCACGCACCTTTCGGTCGGCGAACGACAGCGCGTGGCGTTGGTGCGCGCATTGGCGGTGATGCCGGCCGTCCTGCTGCTGGACGAGCCGACCAGCGCCCTCGATGACTCGGCACGACACGCGGTCGAGGAACTCGTGCGCGAACGCTGCGATCACGACGGACTGGCAGCGGTGGTGGTCACTCACCTCGAGTCTCAGGCACTCGCCTGGTGCGACGCCAGGCTCGATCTACGAGAGCACGTTGCCGGAGCGGTTGAGCATGCCTAGTCAAGGTGCGCTGAGCCTGGACGGGGCCGATCTCGCGATTGCCGCTGGCTTGGTGTTGTGCGCCGGGGTGGTGAGCGCGGCCCTGCGACTCCGTCTCGAAGCGAAGCTCGCGCTGGCTTCGGTCCGCACCGTGGTGCAGCTCCTGCTGGTGGGCATGGTGCTCGGGTGGGTGTTCCGGCTGGACCGCGCCGAGCTCGTGTTGGGGGTGCTATTGCTGATGATCGCGCTGGCCGGGCGCGCCGCGGTCGCGCGCTCGAGCCGCACGTTTCCCGGAGTCACCCTCCGGGCGTTCGGCACGTTGCTGCTCACGGGCCTCTTGACGACCTTTGCGGTCACGGCCGCCATCATCGGTGTCGAGCCCTGGTACCGACCGCAGTACGTGATCCCCCTGGCCGGCATGGTCCTCGGTAACTCGCTCACCGGCATCTCCCTGTCCCTGGATTCGCTGCTCGAATCACTGGCCGCGCAACGAGGGCGGGTCGAATCCGAGCTGGCGTTGGGGGCATCGCGCTGGGAAGCCGCCCGGGAGCCGCTGACCTCCGCGGTGCGGCGGGGACTGATCCCCATCATCAACTCGATGATGGTGGTGGGGCTGGTGAGCCTTCCTGGAATGATGACCGGACAAATCCTGGAGGGCGCCGACCCGATCGAAGCCGTGAAGTATCAGATTGTGGTCATGTTCATGATCGCGGCCGCCACCTCGCTCGGCTGCATGGTCATGGGTCTGTTGGTCTATCAACGCCTGTTCAACGAACGGCATCAGCTGCGTTCCGATCTGATCCAGCCTCGCTGATTGAGCCAGTCAATTCTGCTGGCCTTGGGTGAGCTGGTCGAGCTCGGCCAAGTTGGCCTTGGCACGGGGATCGTCCGGGCTGATGCTCAAGGCGCGCTCCAGCGCTCGCCTCGCCTCACGGTAGTGGCGTTGCTTGGCGTATACGGTACCGAGATTGATCCAGGCTTCGACCAGGCGATCGTCGAGGGCCAGCGCTCGACGATACGTCGCGGCGGCCTCCTCGTACTTGCCCACGGACTGGTGCGCGTACCCGAGGTTGGACAGGAACGTGGCCCGCCCCGGAGCGAGCTCGACGGCTTTCCTGAGGTAGGGCAGTGCCCGATGGGGTTCGTTGGCGGCCAAGTACGCCGTCCCGAGGTCACCGTTGATCCGAGCATCCCGAGGAGCCCGCGCGATGGCCCGGGAGTAGGCGCGAATGGCATCGCTCACCTGTCCCATCGAGAGGTACGCAGATCCGAGGTTTGCGAGGCGATCGGCGTCTTCCGGATCGAGCGCACTAGCCCGCCGCAATTGCCGGAGCGCCCCCGGCTTGTCTCCCGTGGCCAAGAGAGCGACGCCCAGCGCCGAGTGTGCCTCCGCGTCGGTCGGCAGCAAACGCGCCGCACGCCGCAGTGAGTCACGGGCCCGGGCGGCCTGTCCCAGGATCAGCAGGACGCGCCCCAATTCCAGCTGCGCCGGTCCGTACTCCGTGTCGATCTGCACAATGGTCTCGAGCTCTCGCCTGAGCTCCATCAGCTTGGGGTGATCCGGAGCTGCGGCGTAGCTCGTCTCGATCCCGGCCTCGGCCAGCGCCACGCGCACCAGCCCAACCCGCGCGGCGGGGTCGTCTGGCGCGAGCTCGAGTGCCTGGAGGTAGGCGCGGCGAGCCCCCGGGAGGTCGTCGGCGTCCAGCGCTCGGTCGCCACTCAGCAGAGCTCGGTCCTGCGGGGTGCCGCTCCCGCGAGCGAGACCACCCGCAACCGTGCCGGGCTTTGCGGCCGGTCGAACGGCGGACCCGGTCTCGACATTCGGACTCCCGGCGCCCGGCTCGGTAGTCGTGCCGACCGGATCACGCTGCGGCGACGCGCTGGATGCGGCAGCGGACGTGCCGGGCTGACGCGCTCCTGGTGAGAGTCCCTCGGCGCAGCCAGCGAGCAGCACCGGCGCCAGCAGCCAGCCCACCGACCGCCTGGCAGGCGCAAGCAGGGCAACTGCTCTCATGCGTTCGAGGAACCGACGCATCGAGCCCGGATTGTCTCACACCGACACGGACGCCCGCTACGCTCGTATCCAGAAGAATCGCTCCTTCACCGTGCGCCGAGCTTTTGCTAAACGCTAGCCCGCGTGGCCCCCCGACTCCGCAATCTCAAGTTTCGTTGTACCGGCTGCGGCAATTGCTGCAAGGAACCGCTGCTCCCACTGACCCGCGGAGACCTCCTGCGCATCATCGCGCGGACCCGGGACGATTCTGCCGACATCGTGCGTTGGGTCGATCGCAACGGGATCGAGATGGATGACGAGCCCGAGGCTTTCGCCAAGCTGCGCCAAGGCAAACGCGTGATGGTGCTGCGTCACCAGCGTGGCAGGTGTCGGTACCTCGGCGCGGATGATCGCTGCAGCATCTACCGTAGTCGGCCCCTGGGATGCCGCGTGTTTCCATTTGACCCCGACTTCTCTGCACGCGGAGCGCTGATCCGGTTGCGGCTCAACGAGGAAGCCACCGAGTGCCCCTACGAGCTCGACGGCTCGAATCGCGTCGATGAATTGCGCCGCCTGAACCAGGCCTACGAGGCGGCCAATGCGGAGCACTACGAGTTCGTGGCTGCGTGGAACCGGCTGCAGCGGGCGCGGACGCGAAAGGGGAAGGCGGCCGGCACGGGAGCGGAGTTTCTCGCGTTCTTGGGGGCGGCGCCCCGCCCCCGCCGGCTGCCGCGCTGAAGGGCAGCTAGACCCACCCCACGGTCGGCCCGAGCCTGAGCGCGACAGCGGGACGGAGTCGGCCTGGGCAACGGTAGAACTCCTACAAAACAGCTGCACGGCGGAGTAGAGGCGGTGGGATCGGCCGTGCGAAACCCGGAGCGCAACCCACCCGAGGCAGGGCGCAACCGGCGGTCTCCGGCGCCGACACGAGCCCGGGGTTTCCCCGACGGGGTTCTCCCCGACGACTCCGCTGGGATAGACTGGTAGGCCAGGCTGGGTCGGGGCCGTATTTCGTTCCTTCCCTCGCCCACGCGCAGCTGCCGTCGAGATGAGGATGCAGGGACCGAGTTCGTCACAGCCTGGACCACCCGACGGCCGCTTCGGACGCCCGGTGATCGGGCTATTGGCAGACCGAATTGACGACACCTTTCAGAACGACCTGCTGGTCGAGTTGGCCGCGCTGGCCAAGCGACGTGACCTCGATCTGCTCTGTTTTGCCGGCGGAGAGCTGGATCCAGACGATCCGAGCACCCGCGCTCGCAATCGGGTCTATGGCCTGGCCAATCCGGAGAACGTCGACGGTCTGATCGTCTCGGCTGGGTCGCTGGAGTCACGGATCGGCAGCGAAGGGATCCGCGATTACCTCGCTCCGTTCCGCCCGCTGCCGCTCTGCAGCATCGGCGTGAAGTTGGCCGGGACTCCCAGCATCGTGGTGGACAACGCAGTGGCCATGCGGCAGGCGGTGCTGCACCTGATCGACGATCACGCGCGCCATCGCATCGCGTTCGTCCAGGGGCCGGAAGGCAGCGAGGAAGCGGACCAGCGGTTCGGTGGCTATGCCAAGGCGCTGAGGGAACGGCAGCTCGACGTCGACGACCAGCTGCTGGTCGAGGGCGACTTCCTGCCGGAGAGCGGTGCCCAAGCCATCCGCGTGCTGCTCGATGAGCGCGAGATGCTGTTCGACGCGGTCGTCGCCGCCAACGACGAGATGGCGCTGGGGGCCATGGGCGAGCTCGTGCGCCGTCAGATCCGAGTTCCCGAAACGGTCGCTCTGGTCGGCTTCGACGACGTCGTACGAGGCCGCTACGCAGCCCGACCGCTCACCACCGTGCGCCAATCGATGGCCAGGCACGCCGAGATCTCCGTCGACCTGATTTTACGCCAGCTGCGTGGGGAGGAGGTGGAGAGCCTGGTGAGCCTAGAGACCCAGCTCGTCACCCGGCGCTCCTGCGGCTGCCCCATGGAGCAGCACCTGGTCGGCCTCCGGGCTGCACCGTCCGAGTCGAGCGATCCCCCTCCCTCGCTGAGCGACCGGCGGGCGCCCATTCTGATTGACCTCTTGGCCGCAGCGCCGGAGCTCAGTGGCACCAAGTGGGCGGAGCGACTGGTCGACGCGTTCACTGAGCAGCTCGAAGGCACCGAACCGGTGTCCCTCACGGGGGTTCTGGACGACTTGATGGAACGAGTCGTCGCGGCACGTCTCGAATTGAGAATACTCCAACCGGTGCTCACCGCGCTGCGGCGAAGCTCCGTCCCCGCTCTCGTCAGCCGGCCCGCGGCGCTGCTCCGGGCAGAGAACGCGCTGCACGAAGCGCGGGTTCTGCTCGCCAACATGATGCAACACCGCGAAGTCCAACGCCGCCTGGAGACCGCGCGTATCGCCCGGGTGCTCAGCAACTTCGCGCAGGACCTGATCACGACACCGGATCCGGCATCGGCCGCCGATTCGGTGATCCGCTTCCTGCCCGCCCTCGGTATCCGCTCGTGCATCCTGTCCCTGTACCCCGGCGTGCTGGAGGGCCGCGCGGCCGCCTCTCTCGACAAGCTGCAGCTCCTGGTGGCCTACGATGCGGAACGGCCGGAGCAGGTCATCGTCAGCGACGATGTCTATCCAACCCGGCTGCTCGTGCCACGAAGCTTGCTGCCCGCCGAACGGGCATGTGCGCACGTCGTGCAGCCGCTTTGCCTGCGCGGCCGGTCACTCGGTGTCGCCCTCTTCGAGGTGGGGCCACCCGACGGCGCCGTCTACGAATCGCTCCGGGCGCAGATCAGTGCTGCAATCGAGCGCGTTTCCGGCTCGGACTCACAAAGGTAGCGCGAATGTCGGTCACCGCCCGGAAATGCGCGGGGCGCGAACCGTTTGGGGTGGGGGCCCACTCGTGGGGCGGGATCTGCGGCAGACCCCGAAAAAGCCACAGGGATCTTCTTCGAGCACCATAGCGGCCCTCCGAGGTCCTGCGAGCCCTCACCCTACTGGGGGCTCGTAGGCGCGACCGACGATCGCGCTCGCTGACTCAGCGGATCCGGCTACGGCTTCGCCTTGTCGTCAGTGTCACGCCGCGGCTGAACCGGCTTGTCTTCGGGTCGGTACGCACGCGTGGGTGGAGGTGTGCTGTCCCGGGCCGGTTCCGTCTCCTCTTCCTCCTCCACTTCCATCTGCATGTCGAGGCCGAAATCGTTCGGCTGCTCACTCTCGACTGCAGGATCTGCCGGAGCAGACTCTCCAGCTTCTTCTTCACTCGCAGCTGTCGCTGGCGCCTGGGACTCCTGCGTGTTGGACGCACAGCCCGCGCTCAGCAGGCAAAGACCGGACAGGCAAACCAAAGCCGACAGCGCAAATCCCCTATGCATTGCTACCTCCTTGCGCCGCCCCTACGGGCTCCAGAAAACTAGCGCAACGCGAGCGTCAATGCCAGTTCGCCGAACCATCACGCTGATTTCGTTGCCGGTGCCGCCGACGCCACGCCGGGAGCAGCCGAAGCAGCTGCGGCCGAAGCCGTAGCCGTTGGTGCGGCCGATGCAGCTTCGGTAGCAAACCGCCCACCTTTGAGCGACCAGCCCACGCATGACCACCCATGCTCGGGAGCTGGGATCCGCTGCGGGCGAACACCCGCGCAGCGCACTGCCGGCTCGGCGAGGCCGAACGCCGAGCCGTGACGGGCTACGCCTCGCACGGTTGCAGCTCGGCGGCGTCCGACACTTGGCGATGCGGCCCGACCCATGACAGTCGTGCACGCATCCGGCCGGTGGATTGCCCAGCCTGGCACGCGGAATTGCCTAGAGAACGTGCTCGGCTGACGTCGCGATTGAGTGCGTCCGTGGACTCTGCAGACCCTGCCCTCCACTTGCCACGCGGCACGCCTCACCCCAGGAAACTCTCGAGTACGACTGCAGGGCGAACTGCATGACCCCACCGATCCGAGCCAAGTCACTGCGGCGGCAGAATGATGCCGGGCCGGGCCCGACACGGCCAGCCCACGAAGGAAGCTCGGCCGACGGATCCACGAGCTTCACGTCCGGGCTGCTGCTCAGCGGGAAGTACCGACTCATTCGTCGTGTGGATGAGGGTGCGATGGGGGAAATCTGGGAAGGCTACCACCGCGAGCTCGACACGTCCGTGGCCATCAAGCTGGTGCGCGGGGGAGGCCGGACCCCGGAGCTCAGGGCGCGGCTCGGCACGGAGGCGCGCGCTCTGGCCGAGTGGCTGCTCGCGCGCGGGGTCAGTGAGGACTCGACCGGTGCCTCGCTGCGCGGAACGTGGTTGCAGCTGCCCACCGATCTCGCCATCTCGTCCTTCCCGCCGGTGGCTCTGTCGTCTTCCACTAGCCTGCCGGAACGCGCCGCGAGCACGACACCACCGGCGGCCACGAACGCCGCCCTGACGGCCGCCGAAGGATCCAAGCGCAACGCGCGCTTGTCCACCGGCGGAGCCGGCGCGGTCGAGGTCGGACCCACCGAGGATCGACCCTGGACCCGACGAGCCAAGCAGGCGACCGTCGCCGCTGGCCTCATGCTGCTTGGACTCGTCCTGCTCACCGTCGCCACGACCAGCACCAAAGACCGAACCGCAGTCAGTAGCTGGGCCAGCGTGGAGCTCGGCGCCACCCCACCTCTGCCGCGTGTCGAGACCTTCATGGCGCGCGCCGCCCGCGCCTGCAGCGCAGCAGTGGCTGGGGCCGCGCGTCCCTCGGCATCGACACCCGAGACCGATGCGCCCACCCTGCCCGAGCCTGAAGCACCCGAGAGCGCCCACGACACGCGCGGGCACACGCCGTCCCGTGCAGCGGACGCCACGTCGCAGGCGATCCCTCCATCGGTCGCCGAACGCAGCGCGCGCAGGGTTCCGCCGCCAGCACCCGCGGCGCCGACTGGCAACGCCCGTCATGAGCTGAAGGACCCGTACCCGTAGCCCTCGAGCAACGCTCGAGGGCCGCGTCTCACAGCAGTAGCGCGACTGCTTCCCTCGTTCGATCACGCCTGAATCCAGTTCCGCGCCGGAGCCGTGCTCCACCCCGAGCAGCGCCCCCCTGCGCTTCCCGGTCCAACCGGCAAAGACGAGGGCAATGCGTCATCACGAATCTGGCCATGAGCCCCCTCTACTGCCTGGTCGGGGCCGTGACCTCACTGGCAGGACGCCGTTCCCAACCCGGGTGGGACTCTGGAAGCCCCAGCCGAGTTCGGCTACCCGTTCCCCCGTGTTCCCCTTCACCCCCCCTACGCTGCTCGCACCGATGTGGGGGGTGCTCTCGCCCGAGCTCGGGGAGCTCTGGGCCAGCTACGGCCCCGTGGGGCTGGTGTGCGGATCGTTCGTTCGCGTCACGGCCGCCGAGACGGGCGACGACTGGATCCGCAGCCACGTCGTACGTCGAGCCGGCCGCCCCGTTTCGGTGCAGCTGATGGGCGGCGACGCGGGACGGATGGCGCACGCCGCCGGAGTCTTGAGCGCCGCCGGAGCCGACGTCATCGACGTCAATCTCGGTTGTCCCGCGCGGCAAGTCGTGCGCAAGGGAGCCGGAGCCGCGCTGCTGCGCGAGCCGGACCAGCTGCGGGAGCTTCTCCTTCGGGTTCGCGACCAGACCACTGGTCTGCTCTCGGTCAAGTTGCGCGCTGGCTGGGCGTCGACCCAGGGCATGGTGGAAATCGGACGTAGCATCGAGGCGTGTGGTGTGGACTTCGTGACCCTGCACCCACGCTCCCGCCGGGAGATGTACGACGGAGTGGCGGATTGGAGATTGGTCGGCGAGCTCGCACGTTCGTTGCGCGTCCCCGTGGTCGGCAATGGGGACTGCTGGTATGCGACCGATGCCCTCGAGCTGCAGCGCGCGTCGTCGTGCGCTGCCGTAATGATCGGCCGTCCGGCGCTGCGGAATCCCTGGATCTTTCGCCAGCTCGACGAGCTTGCCCGAGGCTCCCCCCCGTACGCGCCGTCGGGCGCAGACGTGGTCACGCACCTGACCGCGGTCGCAGACCAGCTCGAACGCAGCCTGGGCACCACGCGGCGCGGTCCGCTCGGTCCACTCAAAGAACACGTCGCCTGGCTACTGCGTGCGCTTCCCAACGGCCACGAACCGATGCAGCGAGCGCTGAGAGCCCCTTCGCTCCGGCAGGTCCTCGTGGCGGTGGCGCGCGACCTGGGCTCGCTTCCGCCCGCGGCGCTGGATCTCGACGCCCACGGTGCCTTTCGCCTGGAGCGCACGCCCGCTCTGAGCTCTGATCCATGACCGGGCGTGGCACGAAGGCGGCCCAGCCGCGTTCGGGGGACTCCTCCGCAGCGATCCCGGAAGCCAACGGTGCTACCATGGCGCGCTTTCGGGAAAGGGGCCGTGATGCGACAGCTGGCACTCGAGGGAGATCTGTTGACGAAGGTGTTGGGGGCCATCGGGCGCGCACCGATGTTCCGTGGCTTGAGCGCCGACCAGCTCAAAACCGTGCTCGGATACGGCGCCCTGTTCGAGTTTTGCGCCGGTGAACCCCTGATGGAGGAGGGAGGTCCGTCCGACTCCTTCTTCGTGGTGCTGGGAGGGTCGGCCAGCGTGCGAGTCGGGGACGGCGCCGAGGGGATGGAGATCGCGCACCTCAAGTCGTACGACTGCGTCGGCGAGATCGGGGTCTTGCTCGAGCAACCCCGCTCGGCCACGGTGATTGCAGAAGGACCTCGCGCCACCCTGGCTCTGAAGTTCCCAGCCGACGCATTCAGCACGCTATTCCAGCGCGTTCCCAGTTTTGCTCTGGCCACGTGTACCGCACTGGCCAGCCGGGTCTACCACGCGTTCCGGCGCGTCCCCATCCCGGACCACGACAGCGCAGCCCCCCCGCCGGAGGCAGAGGTCGTGGCTCTGCTCCCCCTGGAGTTCATGCAGCGGCACCGCGTGCTCCCCCTCAGGTCGGAGGGCAACCGACTCACCTTGGGGTGCGTCGACGACCCCACGCCCGCGGTGCTCACCGCCACGCGTCGGGCGCTACCCGGCATGGCCATCGAGCCCGTTCGCATCGACGCCGACGTGCTCACGCAGACCCTGGAAGGCCAGGAGACGCCGGAGCCCACCAGCACCTCCGCGACCTCGGTCGTGGGCAAGAGCTCACCTCGTCTGGATCGCATGCTGGAGCGCGTGGTGGCCGAGGGCGCCTCGGACCTGCACCTCGCGGGAAGCCAACCGCCCCAGTGGCGCCTGCACGGCGACATGAAGCTGCTCAGCCGCAAAGCGCTGGGGCGGGAGGAAGTGCTGGAACTGCTCACGCCCATCATGCCCGAACGCTGTCGCGCGCAATTCGTGGCGGAGAGCGACACCGATTTTGCCTACTCCCTGGGCCAGGAGGCGCGCTTCCGCGTCAACGTGTTTCGCGACCTCGGCGGAGTCGGTGCGGTGCTCCGACAGATCCCGGTGAAGATCCTCACCATCGATCAACTCGGTCTGCCCAAGGTGGTGAGAAACATGTGCGAGCATCCCAAGGGGCTGGTGCTGGTGACGGGACCCACCGGCAGCGGAAAATCCACCACGCTCGCGGCCATGGTGGACCACATCAACAAGACCCGCCCCACCCACATCATCACGCTGGAGGACCCGGTGGAGTTCGTCCACCAGAGCTACCAGGCCATGGTCAATCAGCGTGAAATCGGCGAACACACCCAGAGTTTTGCCCGCGCCTTGCGCGCCGCGCTGCGCGAGGACCCGGACGTGGTGCTGGTGGGCGAGATGCGCGACCACGAGACCATTGCCCTGGCACTGGAGACCGCCAACACCGGGCACCTGGTGTTCGGCACTCTCCACACCTCCACCGCCGTCACCACCGTGGATCGGATCATCAACGTCTTCTCCCCGGAGGAGCAGCCACAAATTCGCGCCACGCTGTCCGACGTGATGAAAGGGGTCATCGCCCAGACTTTGTGCAAGAAGCTGGGCGGGGGGCGCATCGCTGCATTCGAGATCATGGTCTCGAGCCCCGCCGTTTCGAATCTCATCCGAGAAGGCAAGACCTATCAGATCCCGAGCACCATGATGACGTCGCGAGCCTTGGGCAACTCACTCCTCAACGAGGAACTGTCGCGCCTGGTGAAGGAGAAGAAGGTCGACTACGCCGAGGCCCAGCTCAAAACGCTGGACAAGGCGGATCTGGCAAAGAAGTGTGGCCGCGAGCCGCCGGTCGTGCAGTAGCCCGCCGCCGCCACCGTCCCGCGGGATCCTCGGGATTCTTTGCCACCGCCGAGCACGGCACTAAACCGAGAGCCGGCCCCCGCCGAGCCCTGCCGTGCCCCCTTCCAGAACCCTCCGGAGCCTGCTGAACCGACGCATGCTCCTGTGCGTCCTGATGGGGTTCTCCTCGGGCCTGCCCCTGTATGTCCTGATACAGCTAGTCCCGGCCTGGTTGCGATCGGAGGGGATAGGGCTGGCCGCCATCGGCCTCTTCAAATGGGTGGAGCTGCCCTACAGCTGGAAGTTCGTCTGGGCGCCGCTCGCCGACCGTTATGTCCCACCGTTTCTGGGACGTCGGCGGGGCTGGGCCATCGTGACCCAAGTGGGTTTGCTGATCGCGCTCCTGGGATTCGGCGCATTCGATGCCTCCCGGCACACCGCTGCGATCGCCACGCTGGCCGTGATCGTCGCGCTGTTCAGCGCCACCCAGGACATCGCCTTGGACGCCTACCGACGCGAGCTGTTGCCGGACGAAGAGTTGGGCCTGGGCACGTCACTGTTCATCAACGTCTACCGCGCCTCGGGCGCCATCCCCGGTGGGCTCGCGCTGGTGATCGCCGACCGCGCGCCGTGGTCCGTAGTGCACGCGACGGTGGCTGCGTTCATGGGCATCGGGATCCTGGCCACCTTGATCGCGCCCGAAATGGAGCGGCCCAGCGGCAGTCCCAAGTCGCTGCGCGACGCCGTGGTCGGACCGTTCCGAGAGTTCTTCGGTCGCGCCGATCTGGCGTCGGCCTTGCTCATCCTGGCGTTCATGTTCTTCTACAAGCTGGGCGACACCATGGCCACTGCGCTGATCACGCCCTTCTACCTGGACGTGGGGTTCAGCATGACGGAAATCGGAACCGTCGTGAAGCTCATCAGCCTCTCGTCGACGGTGGTCGGCGGTGTCACCGGTGGGGTCGCCATCACCAAGATCGGCATCAACCGATCCCTGTGGGTCTTCGGCGTGGTGCAACTGGCCAGTATCGTGGGTTTCGCCGTGCTGAGCGAGGTCGGTCCCCACGTCGGCGTGCTCGCCGCGGTGGTGGCTTTCGAGTACCTCGGGGTGGGCCTGGGCACCTCCGCCTTCGTGGCGTTCATCGCGCGGGCGACCGACAAGCGCTTCACCGCGACCCAGTACGCCCTGTTCTCCAGCTTCACGGCGCTGCCGCGCATTGCCACCGGCGCGTCGGCGGGCTTCGTCATCGAAGCCATCGGCTACACACAGTTCTTCGTCTTGTGCACGCTGCTGGCCATTCCCGGCATGCTGCTGCTGTTCAAGGTCGCTCCCTGGCGCGAGGAGACAGCCAAGAGCAGCGCGAGTCGGTGAGACGACCGCTGGGGCTTCACAGCCAGCCGAGCAAGCCCGCGGACAGCCCGAAGGAAAGCGCGGAGACGTCGCCGTCGATTCGGTCGACTTGGTTCCCGTCGTACTGCGAGCGGATCTCGATGTCCCCCGTGATCGGAATGTCCAGGTACGGACCCACGGCGAAAGCGAAGTGACCGATGGGGCTGATCACCAGCATGCCGTCCAGCGACAGGCTCCAGTGGTGAATGGTGCTTTCCGAGCTGCTCGAGGTGACATTGCCGGCGAAATCGACATCCTCGACGTCGGCCTCGACGGTGTCCGAGGCGTAGGTGATGCCGCCGCGTGCCCACAGGCCGAGCAAGTCGGTGAACATGATCCCGTAGCCGGCCCGCGGCGCGATGGCGAACGTCGTCTCGGTGGTATCCGTCGTGGTGTCGACGTCACCGAGGCCGAGTCCGTTGGGGCGTGCGTAGTTGTCGTCGTTTTCCTGCGAGCGAGTGGTGAACATCAACGCGCCGCCGATGCTGAGCGACGGAATCACGAAGTAGTCGAACGCCAGGCGCGGTACGCCGGCCGCCGTGGTCTCGGCGTCATTACCCAGGAACACGAAGGTGGTGCGGGAAACCTCGGTTTCGCCCTCGGCGTCCGCACCGCGCAGTGTCTGCACCCCGTCGGTCTCGACGTCGATTCGATCGAAATAGAGTCCGGTGAGCCGTTCCGCGCTGACGACGAACGAACCCGCTTCGCCGAAAGTGCCCGTGGTCTGTGCCGACGCCACCCCGGCACAAAGCATGGCCGACGCTCCAATTGCTCCAATGAGAGTCCCGCGCATGGCGCGAGTATATTCAAAGCCGCTCTGGCCGAAAGGCAGGACCCGCCATATTCAAGTGGGAACAGATTTGCTATGCGGGAGTGGCTCCTGCCATGGAAGTCCTGTTCCCCACCTCCGGCGTGCAGACCCAACTCTGGCTCCCCCCGTTGGTGGCCCTGATCATCTCGTTCTGCACGTCCATGGCCGGCGTATCCGGGGCCTTCCTGCTGCTCCCGTTCCAGATGAGTGTGCTCGGCTTCACCAGCCCGGCGGTGAGCCCCACGAACCTGATCTTCAACATCGTGGCCATCCCGGCCGGCGTCGTGCGCTTCATCCGCGAGGGCCGCCTGGTCTGGCCGCTCGCCGTGGTGATGCTGCTGGGCACGCTACCCGGCGTGTTCGCCGGCGGCTTCGTGCGGCTCGCCCTGCTCCCCGACCCGCGGGTCTTCAAGGTCTTCGTAGGAGTCGTGCTCCTGTACGTCGGCGTGCGCTTGGCCGTGGACGTCATTCGATCGCGGCGTTCGCCGGCGGCCGCCGCTACGAAGACCCAACCAGAGAACGTCGGCGTTCGAGTGGAGCAGTTCGCCTTCCGCACGCTGCGCTACCGGTTTCACGGGGAGACGCACCAGTGCTCGCCCGCCTCGCTCGGCCTGGTGTGCCTGCTGGTCGGCGTGGTGAGCGGCGCGTACGGCGTGGGCGGGGGCGCCATCATCGCCCCCTACCTGGTCGCCGTCTTGCGCCTCCCCGTGCACACCATCGCGGGCGCCACGCTGCTCAGCACCTTCGCCACATCGGTGGTGGGCGTCGTGTTCTATCAAGCCGTGGCCCCGTGGTACGCCGGCACCGGACAACCGGTCGCGCCGGACTGGATGCTGGGGTCGCTCTTCGGACTGGGTGGCTTGCTGGGCATCTACCTCGGCGCGAGAGCCCAACGCTTCGTCCGCGCCAGCTGGCTCAAGGCACTGCTCAGCGCGCTCATCCTGATCGTCGCCACCCGCTACGTCGCTGGGTATTTTTGGTGAAACCCTCGTTGCGAGGCGCTCACCAAACCGTCTGCAGGAACGTCCAGATCGCCTGGTTGGCAAACGGCTGCGGCCAGTCGTGCCCGCCCGGGTGGCTACACCAGCGCACGCTCGACCCCTCGTTGCACTCCGTGTAGTCGGTGCAGGTGCCTCCGACTGCCGGATCCGTGACCGGCGTCCCGTTCTCGCTGCAGCCGGTGGTGAAGGTGATGGCCCCCAACGCGTTGGTGGTGTTGACCGTGGAGTCCTGCTCCCCATACAGGAACATGTAGTTCATCGGGACGCAGTTGCTGTTGGGCACCACGTTCCACAAGCCGGACACGTTCGCGATGGCTCGGAGGGACTCGGTGCGCAGGCAAGCGAGCTCTGCATTCAATTGGGTCCCCGCGCTGTGCCCGATCCCGTAGACCCGGTTCTGATCGACACAGTAGGTGGCGAGCAGGTGGGCCAGCAGGGCGTCGTACAGCGGCACGTCGGGGCCTCGTTCCAGGATGTTCCAACCCGCGCCTCCCGGCTTCTGCGGGAAAACGTGGATGGCCTCGCTCCCGGCCTCGTTGACCACGCCCAACCACGAGATGGCCTGCTGCGCATCGTTGCCGAGCCCGTGCCAGTTGAAGATCAACGCCAGCGGTCGACTGCCGTCATAGTCGGCCGGAACCACCGTCCAGTAGTCCCGCACTTGAGTGCCGTCCTGCTGGGTCACGACGCTGATAATCGACGCGAAGGTTCCGGTCTGGGAAGCGGGAGTGCCACACCCCGCGGAAGGTTGCGGGTTGGACGGAGGGTTGCTGCTGGAGCCGCCCCCGAGCCCGCCGCCGCTGCCGCCCCCGGTGTTTCCGCCGCTGGAAGCGGAGCCGCCGTCGTCGGCCGAACAGGCCAGTGTGACCCCTGCCACCAAAGCTACGATGAGTTTTTCGATGCGCACGAGAACCCCCCATTTTCGAGAGTTCCGCCGAGCTTACGGGCCGGGTGTCGGCAGGGCAAGCGTCAAACCCTCTCCGACCCACGTGTTGACAGGGCCGCCCGAGCAGACCACGTCTGGGCCCATGGTCAGCGGGTGGAACCAAATTGGGTTCGGGGTGGGGATACTGGCGCTCTGGGGCTGCTCCGATGGGGAAGAGGGCCACGGCAACGTCGCGGGCGAGCCAACCGTCTCCAGCGCCAACTTCCCCCAATCCGTGGCATCGGGCGATCCGCGCCCACACAGCGTCGTCCTCTGGACTCGGGTGGTGGACTCGGGGCGCGGCGATGCGGACCTCCCCGTCACGCTCACTCTGGCCACCGACGAGGATCTCACTCACGACGTCCTGCAAGCGTCGCTCATGGCACGCAGTGAGCACGACCACTGCATCAAGACACGACTCTCGGAGCTGCTGCCCGACACCACCTACTACTTCCGGTTCGAGTACGACGCGGGCGGGCAGCAACTCGTCTCGCGCACCGGACGCACACACACCGCCCCGGAGGCAGATTCGGACCGACCGATTCGTTTCGCCCTGCTCAACTGTCAGGACTACGTCGGCCGCTACTACAACTCCCTGGCCCACCTGCTCGAGACGGCAACGGGGAGCCAGGACCTCGACTTCGTCGTGCACGTCGGCGACTACGTCTACGAGACCACCGGGGATCCCTCGTTCCAACAGGTGGCGCCCGAACGCGGCGTGACCTTCGAGGACGAAGCGGGAGCCATCCAGCTCGGTTCGGCAGAAGCCCCGTACTTCGCCGCCTCGAGTCTCTCGAACTACCGTGCGCTGTACCAGACCTATCGGTCCGACCGGATGCTACAGCGGGTGCACGAGCGCTTCCCGATGGTGGCGATCTGGGACGACCACGAATATGCCAATGACTCCTGGCAATCGACCGCGACCTACACCGAAGGGCGGACCGACGAGGACGATCCGGAGCGCAAACGGCGGGCGGAGCGCGCGTTCTTCGAGTACATGCCGGTGGAAGTCGGCCTGAGCGCCTCGGGGGACGAGCTCGAGCTCGACGAGTCGGCTCTCTTCCCCCACACCCAGCTCTATCGAAGCTTTCGCTACGGCGCGAACGCCGAGCTGTTCCTGACCGACTATCGGACCTACCGGTCGGATCACCTCATTCCCGAGGACGCTTTTCCCGGCACGATCATCCTGACCGAAACCGAAGCCACCGAGTGGCTGGGCGAGGGGCTGGAGCCCTATGTCGCGATCGACGAGCACTCGGCCGTCCGCGAGGAGGCGCTGCCCCTGGTTCGCAGCGCGTACCAAGCGGCCGGGGTGGACGCGGCGGCCGCCGCTGACCGCGCGGACGCAGCACTCAGTGGAAATGTCAGCGTCCGCTACCTGAACGATCTGTTCGAAGCGGACGGGCGCACCGCCCCCTTTGCCGACACCACGGCGCTTCCACTGGGGCTGGCGTATCTCAACCTGGGCAAACAGGAGCTCTTCGACGACTTCGGCGCCCGCTACTTGGTGCGACAAGACCGATTCGCCGCGTGGGCGCGCGCCCTGGCCGAGCAGCGCGGCGAGCCCAGCACGGTGCTGGGCAGCGCCCAGCGCGAGTGGCTCCTCGACGGCGTTGCCGGAAGCTCCGCCAGCTGGAAGGTGGTCGCGAGCTCGGTGTCGTTCGCCCCCCTCGCCATCGACTTTGCCAGTCCGCTGTTGGCCTCGGCGCTCCCGGCGGACCTGCCCGAAGCGTGGCGGGGGATGGTTCAGCTGAGCGCGGAGCAGTGGGACGGGTTCCCGGAGCGGAAGCACGAAATCCTGGCAGAGCTCAGTCAGACCGCCGACACGCTGATCTTGTCCGGAGACATTCACGCGTCGTTCGTGGTCGACCACGGAGATCGTAGCGCAGCAGGGAGCGCGGCCCACTCCGTGTTCGAGCTCACCGGACCCGCGGTCTCTTCCGCCACCATCTCTGGGGTGCTCTCCGGGCAGGCCGAGGAACTGGGCGTCCCAGGCGCAGCGGATGTGGTCGGACTGATGGGGCCACTGGTGCAGGCGGCGGCCATCGGCAACCCGGTGAGCGAACCGTCGAGCCTCGAATTCGCCGACCTCGATCGCAACGGTTACATGCTCGTCGAGCTCGACGCCGACGGGCTCGAGGCCAGCTACTGGCTCGCACCCAGCACCGCGGCCACCACCGATCACACCGCGGACACCGAAGCGCTCCTCGATCTGTTCAGCGAGGAGCGCTTCGGTCGAGTGCGCGACGGCGGGTGACCGCTGCGCAGGAGTCGGTCAGACCGAGGTGCCGGTGAGTTGCACGACGACCGGCGCGGAGAGCGGGTCATCGGTGGTGACCGTGACGGTGCCGGAATACGCGCCCTTGACGGACGGCGCCTTGAACGTGACCTCGACCGCCGCCACGGTCGGCGGCGGTGCCGGCGGCACCAGTGGGGGAACGCCGGGGTCAGCGATGGTCAGGTTGACCACCTCCGACTTGCCGTTGACCTTGAAATTGGCGGGGGGCGCACTGATCTCCACCTCGAGATCCCGCGTGCAGTGTGTCACCAGGTGAGTGACCTCGAAGCTGAGTTTCTTGCTATCGCCAGCTTTGACCGATCCAAAATCCAGCGTGGTGGGCGCGACCGAGGCACGGGGCGCTCTGGCCAAGGTCACGGCGGCAGAAGCATCGATCAGCCCGTAGCCCACGTCTTGATTCCAGGTTCCATCCGGGTGGCGGCTGTTGGGGTACGCATAGTAGACCCCCGCGAATTTCTCGCACGAAGCCCCCATGATGCGGCGCACGTCACGCTCGGCAAGGCGCGGGTTGTGGCTGAGCAGCAGCGCGGCCAGTCCGGCCACGTGCGCGGCGCCGGCCGAGGTGCCGGAGAAGTTCATGACGTAGTTGTTCCCGGGGATGTACCCGTCGTAGTCGCCCGCACCTCGCAAGTCGGTGGTGGGGACTTCGACCCCCGGGGCCGAGACGAACGGCGTGCGCCGAGTGCCGTTCGACCCCCACGTCCCCGGGCCCAGATCCAGGGTGCCGGGGGTCGGGTACTGGTTGGTGGCACGGCCTTCGGGAGCACCGTCCATCGCGCCCACCGCAATCACGTTGGAGTTGTCGGCCGGAGGCGTGACCACGAGCCGACTGTCGTCGTTCCCGGTCGGCACGCAGACGACGACGTCGTTCGCCACGGCGAATTGAATGGCGTTCTGGACATCCAAGTTGCCCCCCAAGCCGGCATGGGCCGCCGAAAGCAAGATGACACGTCGATGCTTCCGATCGCGCGGGTCCGGATCACCGACGTCCCGGTTGGGTAGTGGCGTAGCGGGGTCGGCAGCGGTCCTGATGGCATTGGCGATCGCGAGGGCAGCGAACGGCATGGGCAGGGCCAACGAGAAGATGCAGCAGCCCGGTGCCACGCCCACGACGCCACCGGCGCTCCCCCATTCCGCCGCCGCGATACCGGCGCAGCCGGTCGCATGCGGCCCCTCCACGTTGCTCGGGGTACTGGGCCCGCCTTCGTGCTCGCCGAGGGCGCCGCCGCTCTGACCATAGTTGCCTACGCGGGACAACTCTGGGTGATACCCGACCGTGGCCGTCGGATTGGCCCAACTCGCCGGCACGACCGACTGACAACCGTTGTCGATCACACACACGTACACGTGCTCGTCCCCGAGACCGTAGTCCCAGGCAGCAGGCATGCCGATCCGGTCCAGGTTCCACTGGTCGTCCCAGTGCACCTCACTAGCAGGGGGCTCGACCATGCAGAGCGGCGAGGTCAGCGGGATGCTGTCGTACTGGACGGTTTGGATCAGACCCTGAGCCGCCTGACTCAACTTGCCGGCCTGGTCGTACCATTCGCGGCCCGGCCGGTAGCCATTGTCCGAAGTGCGTTCGGCGGGCACACAGTAAAACGGCTTGCGGGACTTCTGGGAGGAGTTCACCGGGACGTGCGCGGACTGCTCCTTGGTGGCCGGCTCGGACTTGGGAAGCTGCTTCTTGAGGCCCAATTCCTTCAGGGTTGCCCCTAGCCGCTCGTCGTCGTCGTCGATCCCCTCAGCGGCTATCACCATCAACTCCGTCGGAGGCGGGCAGAAGAGCGCACGAAGCTCAGGACTGCCCGATGCGCGGTAAACGGGGCCGATCCAGTCGAGGATCTTCTTCTCCGCTGCCAGCAACTTGGCGAGGTAGTCCGTGTCCGGTGGACCGCCGTCGCGCAGACGAACCCATACGTGGTGCTGCGTCTGATTCAGGCGAGGCTTGAGCGCGCGCCCGCTGACGCGCTGCCTGAGCTCCGGAGGCGCCGCGTCTTCTCGCTCGAACACTTCTTGCTGGCGCGCGAAGAAGCCGTCGATCTCGGATTGCTGGGTCTTCGTGTGAAACACCAACAGCAGGCGTCCGTCATCCCGGGTGGCCAGGTTTCGGTGTGCGTGCGCCAGGTACTTGGGAAATGTAGAATACGCGGGCTCCTGGGTCATGGGTCACTCCTTCGGTCGGTAAGATGTGGGGCAACGGTCAGCAGCACAGAGTCAACTTCGGGCAACGAGGGCAAACACCAAGCACCACGCCTGGGTGGATATGGACGCACATGGGAGCTCCCACGCACGCACGATTCGGCGTTGTGCGCCGCTCCGGCCAAGCCAGCGCGGCAATCCCTCGACGGCGTTGATGTTGGCGCGAGCTGCAGCCTGGAGTCAACCGTGACGCGTCGAGT
The DNA here is from genome assembly GCA_964610275.1 of uncultured Polyangiaceae bacterium. Lineage (GTDB taxonomy): Bacteria > Myxococcota_A > Polyangia > Polyangiales > Polyangiaceae > JAFGBI01. The sequence continues at coordinate 21,218 of CAZSVU010000091.1, forward strand.
TTGGTACTCAGGCCTGGCAATCCGTGCTAGAGCTTCTACATGGTAGAGGCCTAGGCCCGCCACCGGGGAGAGGGAAATCACCCCTGAGGGTGATCACAAGGAGTCACGCATGCTCTCATCGGCCAACCCTCGCACACTGTTCGGTAGAGCAGCCCTAGCCGCAGTCGTCGGGTGGGCGCTCGCTTGCTCGACATCCGAGCCTGCCGAAAGCGACGCCCGCGCGCTGGCGCCCGCAGCCAAGCCCGGCACGACGAGCGCGAGCCGCTCGGGCAACGAGCCCTTGACCGTGGCGCGCGACCTGCTGGGCCGGCATCCGGCGCTGCTTCGCCCGCTGGTCGACGGGGACGCCCAGCTTCGCCCCGACGGCGATCTGCTCCGATCTCCGGGCTGGGAGGCTCGAACCCATGGGTTGCCCGGCCGGGTCTTTGCCACGGTCGAGCGTCGTGCGGACGCGCCGCTGAGCGTGGGCCACTCCCCGGCGGAGCGGTACCAAGTTCGGATCCATCGGGAAGGCGTCCAACCGGTGGAGGGCGAGCTCAACCAGGGGCGCGTCGTGTACCGCGGTGCGTTCGATGCGGCCGACGTGGTGGTGGCTGCCAGCGCCACGCGGGTGGAAGAGTTTCTGCTGCTGCACGACGACTCGGCGCCCACCGAGTATGCCTGGCAGGTCGAGCTGCCCCGCGAGCTCGGGCAGGAGCGCCACGAAGCAGGGGGACTGGTGTTTCTGGACACCGAGCAGCGCGCACGCCTGAGGATCCCGGCGCCCGTTCTGGTGGACGCCGAGGGCCGGGAGCGCAGCGCGCGCCTCGACTGGGAGGGGGGTCGGCTCACCGTCGGGTTCGACCCGACCGGGCTCGCCTACCCGGTCGTGCTGGACCCGGCCTGGGAAACCGCCGTGTGGGAACCAGCGCTCCCCGAGGGCGAGGCTCTGGCCCTGCTGAGGCATGCGGCCGTGTTCGACAGCGGACGCAACGTGACGGTGCTGTTCGGCGGCAGTACCCCGGGGCTGGAAACCTACTTGCCAGAAACGTACGAGTACGACGGCACCAGCTGGAGCCACCCGTCCAGCACCGGCCCGGGGCGGCACAGTCATGCCATGGCCTATGCTGCGCGTCACTCCGTCACGGTGCTGTTCGGGGGCGCCCGAGCCGGCTCGGGCGCGCCGCCGGAGTACACGTACGAGCAGGGGCTCGACGACACCTGGCTCTGGAATGGCACCACCTGGTCCCCGACGTGCACCGCAGCCTGCACGCCACCGCCGGCTCGGTTCGATCACGCCATGGCGTATGACAGCGCGCGCCAGCGAGTGGTGGTCTTTGGCGGCCGCCCGAGCGGCAATCCGCTCGCGACCCACTTCGAGGACACCTGGGAATGGGACGGCTCGAGCTGGATCAAACGCTGTGGCGATCCGTCCCCGTGTGGTCCGCCCGCGCGCTCTGGACACGTGATGACCTTCGACGCGGCTCGAGGCGAAGTGCTGCTCTTTGGTGGCTGGACCTTCGACGGGAGCAACAGCAACTCCCTTCAAGACCTCTGGGCGTGGGACGGAAGCTCGTGGTCAGAGCAATGCACCACTGCGCCGTGCTCCGACATGCTGCCTCCGGCCCGCAGCAACGCAGGCCTGACCTATGACAGCCACCGCGAGCGGGCCGTGCTCTACGGCGGCTATGGGTCGGGCACAGGGCGGCTGGCAGACACCTGGGAATGGGACGGAAGCGAGTGGACCGAGACCGCCGACGGGAGCCCGACCGCTCGCGACGAAGGCGCGCTCGTGTTCGATGCCCCACGCCGACGCGCCGTCTACCTCGGTGGGTACACCAACTCGGGGCCAGAGAGCGAGATCTGGGAGTACCATTCACGCGGAGAGGAATGCGCGAGCGACCTCGAGTGCCAGACCTTCCACTGCGTGGACGGCGTCTGCTGCGAGCAATCGAGTTGCGGAACCTGCCGAGTGTGCGATGGCGGAGGTTCGGACGACCCGGACAACCTCGCCACCTGCATCCCGGTAACCAATGCAGAGGATCCCGACAGCTGCCCACCCCTGACGCATAGCTGCGACTTCGAGGGCGAGTGCAAGAAAGACAACGGGCAGCCCGCCACGCTGGGGACCGAATGCGTGAGCGGGATCGTCAACGACGGCGTTTGCTGCGACGATGAGTGCGAGGATCAGTGCGAAGCGTGTGACGTTGCCGGCTTGCTCGGAACCTGCTCGCCAGTGACCGGCGCACCTCACGCCGGGCACACTCCGTGCGACGGCACCGGCACGGAATGCGCTGGAACCTGCGGGGGTTCGAATCGAACGGCGTGCGTGTATCCCGGGGAGACGGTCGACTGTGGAGGGCACTGCGACATCACTGCGTTCGTCCCGCACGTGTGCAACGGCGCCGGGGAGTGCGACGTCGGCCCATCGAACCAGTGCTTCCCCTACGCGTGCGACGCGGCCAGGCCCGGCTGCTGCACGGCCTGCGAAAATGACGACTGCTGCGCTGCAAGTGCGCAGTGTCACCTCGGGGTGAACGAATGCGTCATCGTCACCGAAGGCTGCTACGACTTGTTCCATGTGGAGCGCCCCACCGGAGAGCTGATTTCCTGCACTCCCTATGTCTGCGAAGATGGGCGCTGTCGCAACCTGTGCGACTTGCCCCGCCACTGCGCGCCGGGCTACGAGTGTCGTGAAGCCAACCGCCAGTGTGTGCCAACAGCCGGCAGCGGTGGCGCTTCGAGTAGCGGTGGGGCTGGTGGCTGGGTCGGCACCGGCGGTGCGCAGCCAGCCGGCACGGCGGGGGCCAGCGAACCTGCCACCGCAGGAACGGCCGGCAGAGCCAGCACGGGCGGAAGTGCGGGGCACCCTCCTGCTGAAGGAACTGCTGGGACCTCCCCCCGTGGCGGACACGGAGGCGACGTTTCGCGTTCCGGGGCGGGAGGGAGCGATTCGATCGGAGGAACTGCGGGGGCTGTCGCCGGCACGGCTGGAACGTCGGGGGCGCACTCCGTCGGGGCAACCGGGGGAGAGCCGGCCGCCACGGTCGCTGGGGCAGCAGGTGAGGCCGGTCTAGTAGGGGCCGGAGGGCTGGGACCGGCCGGGGGTTCTGCGGGGAGCGCCGGCACCGCCGGAGCCGGAGCGAGCGGCGGTGCCGAAGAAGTGAAATGCGAGTGCCGCGGTGCGGGGCGCGGGCACCATAGCAGCCACGGGCTGGCTCTGCTCGGCGCGCTTCTCGCAGCCGCCGTGCATCGGCGACGTCGACGTCGCCACCCGCTCGCCGCGCCGGCGAGACATTCCCGGTGCGGGGCACCAATCTAGAGGGGATCGCTGCAACAGCGAAATCCGATGTATTCCCTGGCCCAGTCGCGTGCTGTCGAGTACTGGCTCGTGCAAAGTAGATCGTTGCGCCCAGAACCGAAGTAGCCGCCCCTGATGGGACAGAGATCGGATTCTCCGAGAAGCCCGTTGCATCCGTCCTCCCACTCCGCAACATTCCCGCTGAGACCGTACACCTCGGCGGGGGCGGGGGTCCTGCACGCCGGAAGGGACTTCACTGGGACGGTGCAATCCGAGGGGCAGTCCAGGTTCGGGAAGTCCACGCCCCGGCAGATCGCTCCGTCGTAGAACTGCCCGTAGGGGTAGCTGTTGACGTTGTCACCACTGCACGCGGCGTACCACTCGCTGCGCGCAGGGTCGTTGGAGTAGTTGAAGTCTCCGGCGCATAACCGCTTGCCCGCCCAACCGCAGAAAGCGCGTGCATCGCACCAGTCCACGCAGGCTACGGGTAGGTCCGCATCAGCATCGCTCGTGGCGTAGACGCCACCAGCTCCGG
>CAZSVU010000092.1:0-24949 GCA_964610275.1 uncultured Polyangiaceae bacterium
CGAGCACCCCGAACAACCAACCCCCACCGTCCACCGATTCTCCTTTGTATCCGCATGCTTGCGCGTTTTGATCCGAGAACTAGCTACGGATTTCCACCGTCCCCCGCAAGTGCTCCTTCACGGCGGAGATGGGGACTTCCCGGCGGTGAAAAATACCGGCAGCCAGCGCGGACTCTGCCCGGGTGTGGGCGAACACTTCCGAGAAGTGCTCCACGCGTCCGGCACCGCTGGAGGCAATCACCGGGATGCCCACCGCATTGCGCACGGCATTGATGAGCTCGAGATCGAACCCGGAGTTGGTCCCATCTCGGTCGATGCAATTGAGCAATATTTCGCCCGCACCCAGTTTCTCGCATACCTGGGCCAGCGTGACTGCATCCACCGGACGCCCCTCGCGTCCACCCCGGACCGTGCACTGATACCAGCAGAATCTTTCGCCGTTGGGACCCGGTTCGGAAGTCTCGATCAGCTGGTGGGGGACCGTATCCGGCCCGGCCACGTACACTCGGCGCGGGTCGATGGAGATGACCACCGCCTGGCTTCCGTACACTCGGGCAATCTCCTCGATGGCGCTCCGCCCCGTGGGGCTGCCCTGCTCGAGATAGGCTTCGACAATGGCTACCGCGTCGCTACCGATGGAGATCTTGTCGGCGCCGGCGCGGAAGTAGGCGCTGGCCACTTCCAGTGCGGAGTACCGCTTGCCCGTTTCATCGGTGTAGTCGCGGATGCCCCCGCCAATGGTCAGCGGCACGAAGACGTCCTTGGAGGTCTCTTCGAGCACCCGCAACATCGGCATGTCCTCCAGGGGGAAATGTCGGAAACCGGTGATGTTCAGAAACGTGATCTCGTCGGCGCCCTCCCGGTAGTAGCGCCGAGCCAGCTCCACGGGCTTGCCTAGATTCCGCACCGCACCCTGCTCGCGTACGTCGTACTGGTCGCCCTTGGTGACGACCAGATCCCCCTGGTCGTTCGCGCGCACGTCCAGGCAGGCGATGATCCGCTTGGCCAGCTGGGTGGACTCCGAGTTGCTGGGTGGTCGTTCCGGCGCGGTGTCCGGTCGGAGTAGGTTCTCCAGGATGCGCAGCCCGGTCTGGCCGCTCTTTTCCGGGTGGAATTGGGTGGCCACCAGGTTGCCGCGCTGGACGGCGCTCACGAAGCGGCAGCCGTAGTCGGTGGTGGTCAGCACCACCGACCGGTCGGCGGGAGCCACGTGGTAGGAGTGGACGAAGTAGAGCTTTTCGTCCCCGTTGAGGCCACTGAGCGCGGTCGAGGGCTGGCAGGCCCGGTATCCGTTCCACCCGATGTGCGGGACCGAGAGGTCCACGCGAAAGCGCTCGACGCGACCCGCCAAGACGCCCAACCCCGCCACGCCCGGCGCCTCCTCGCTCTCCTCGAAAAGCGCCTGGAGTCCCAGGCAGATGCCCAAAAATGGGCGGTTGGCCCCGAGATACTCGCGTAGTGCAGAGACGAAGCCCTTGGCGCGCAGGCTGTCCATCATGCTGCCGAACGCCCCCACGCCCGGAAACACCAGCCGCTCTGCGGCCAGGATGTCTTGGCCGGTCTGGGCGACCTGTACCGTTTCGCCGAGCTGCTGTAGAGCGTTGATCACGCTGCGGACGTTGCCCGCGCCGTAGTCGAGAAGGGTGATCATGCCGAGCCGGGTGGGGTGGGGGAAGGGGCGCGACCCTACCACAACCACCGCGGCGCGCCCCCAGCCTCCGGTCCGGAGCCGGTGCGGCCAAGGCACCCGGTTGACGGCCCGGATCCTCCGGGACATTTTGGAGGAGCTCACTCAGCGCCCGCCGGCGCCGTTCACTCCCGCGTCCGAACCGTTTGCTCCAGACCCGCACGAGGCAGTGCAGATGAGGCTACAGTCCACGATCCTGGTCGCGGCATTGGCCGCAGGTTGTGCGGCGGGCAACGCCGCGGTCGCGAGCGACCCGGCCGCGGAGCAGAAGCTGGAGAAGGCTGTCGCCCAGCGCGCCGAGCTCGAGAAGAAGTGGGGGGACACCGACTCGGAGATCCGGAAAGAGTGTGACATCAAGGCCGGCGAGTGCGCGATGGACGTCAAGGACAAGCGCCATGATCTGATACGCCGTCGCTCGTTCCCCGGATGCAACGCGCACGTCGACGAAGTTGCCAAGGCCAAGTGCGAGGACGACGCCATGGTCGGGCTCGGGGAAGGCGAGGCCGTTCTCGAGTACTACGAGTTCGCCAACTGGTGCCTGAAGGGATTGGTCGACTGCGCGGCCAAGCTGGAGGAGGACGCCGCGGCGGACGAGAAGCAGGCGAAGATTGCCCAGCGCGAGCGTACCGTCGCGGCGACGCCCATTGCCGTCCGCTGGCGCGAAAACGTGGCGATCGCCGAGGAGAGGGTCAAGTATCTCCGTTCGACGTTGCCTCCCAGCGCCGATGCCCTGTGTCAGGAGCACGCCACGCACGATGACTGCCTGGCCCAGGTCGCACCGCTGGAGAAGGAGCTCGAGACCTACCTGCGCAGCGACGAGGGCGCGTACCAGCAGACGGAGGCCGTCACCCTCTATCGCAAGGCGCGCGAGCACGAAGCCAAGTGCTACCAGCCGGAATTCGACTGCCTCGACCAGAAGCTCGAGAAGTACGCGGCGACGCCGGCGAGTCGGAAGGTCCTGCAGCAGAACCTGGAGTTGCTCGACACGCGCGAGCGACTGGTGTCCACGGTGTCGGACCAGGATGCGGAGCGGTGCCTGTTGCAGGGAGCATCACAGCATCAGGATCAGGTGATCTCCGCCTATCGCCAGTACACCCGCCAAACGGTGCTCTTCTTCCGCGTCCAGCTGCACAAGGCGTTTCTGACCGTGCACCAGGCACAGGTGAAGTGCCTCCAGCAGAGCGGGCAGTAGAATTGCCGCCGACCGGCCCGGAGCGAGCCGGGCCGCCTATTCGACCAGCATCTCGAACACGCAGATCGAGCTGCAGCCGTCGGCGTCGGTGTTGTTGCCGTCGTCGCAGCCTTCGGGTGGGGTCTGCACGATGCCGTCGCCGCAGTGCGGCCCGAGCAGGCATTCGGTGGTGCACCCGCCGTACTGAACCTGGTCCGGGGGCGCGTTGTCAGCTCCGAGGTCGCACTCCTCGCCGCGCTCGGGCATGACCACGCCGTCGCCGCAGCTCGGATTGATCAGGCAGCCCGTGGAGCATCCGCCTTCCACGTTGTCTTGGTTGTTCGGCCCGTTGTCGCACTCCTCGGGTCCGTTGATCACGCTGTCTCCACAGAACGGCGGCGGCACGCAGCCCGGTCCACACCCGACCTGGCCATAGCCCACGGTGGTGTTGGATCCGTCGTCGCAGATCTCCGAGTCGGTGACCAGGGAATCGCCACAGAAGGGAGCGAAGGTGCAGTCGGGATTGCAGCCCCCGTATGCACCGGTATTGGCGGCGGTGCCGAGGTCACATTCCTCCATGAGTGTCGCCACACCGTCACCGCAGGTGGGATAGCAGTCGGACCGGTCGGTCTCGAACCCGGACAGGGTCAGCTGGTAGTTCGAGTCGCGCGGGTGCCGGTCGGCGTGGAACACGGCGATCTCGTAGATGTTGCCCGCGCTGAGCCCGTACTGGCTGGCGGTGGCCGTACTGATGGTCACGCTATCCTCGAGGCGCTGGTGCGTCGCGCCGAGATCCACGGCGAGGACTCCGTTGACGAACACCCACACGTCGTCGTCGCCGAAGAAGGAGAGGGTGGCGGTGGTGGTGCCGTCGTACAGGAAGAGGTAGCGGACCTCGCTGGTGAAGTAGAAGTTGCGGAGTACTCCCGTGGCAGTGACGAAATCCTCGCCCGCAGGATCCCACTGTTCGCCCGTGCAGCCGGACCAGGTGGCCCAGTAGGGCCAGAGATTGCAGATCTTGGTCTCCGGTTGGGATTCGAGCGGGAAGAACCCACTGTTCAGCGTGCGCCCGGCCGCAATGTCGTCCAGCACGGTCTGCCCGTTGCTGCTGCTGAACTGGTACTGGGCGCCCTGGGCCGAGAGCTCGATGGTGTCGCGCACGGTGACGTTGGTGCCCGGCACGTCGTGGTACCACTGATCGAAGGTGGCCGCGCTCGTGATCACGTTGACCGTGGTGTTGATGATGGGCTTGCCGTCGTCGTTGTACGTCAGCGTTCCGGAGTAGCCGCTCAATACGTTGGTGTCGTCCCAGTCGGTGAACTGGCACGGGCAGCTTCCGTCTCCCGAAAACACCGGCTTGCCGTCGTTGCCCAGCGCGGAGTTGACCAGGCCGGGGCACCGTGCCGTGGAGTCGCCCTCTCCGGTGCCGCTGGCGTCGGGCACGCAGTACACGCCATTTTCCCCCATGTAGAAGAAGTCCGGATGCCCGCCGGACTCGTGGGCGCCCTTGAAGTCGCGGAAGATGATGGGCAGCAGCAGGCAGTTGGCGCCGCCGCTGGTGCACGGGACGGCGTCGGACTGGGAAATCGGATCGCAGGTGAATCCCGCTTCCGTGGCACAGGCTGCCGAGCAGCCGTCGCCGTCGATGATGTTGCCATCGTCACAGGTCTCGGTGCCCACGATCATGCCGTCGCCACAGTAGGTCGTGCAGGCGCCGGTGGGGCCCCCGCCTGCGGGGCGGCACATGGGCTCCGGCGTGCAGGTCCTCGAGCACCCGAGGCCGTCGCCGTAGAACAGGCCGTTGTCCGCACCGAGATCGCACAACTCGGCGCCCTCCTGGATACCGTCGCCACACGTGGTGGACGAGCAGACCGATGGAGTGCCGGAGCATAGATACCCTGGCTCGATGCGGCAACTCACCGAGCAGCCGTCTCCGCTCACCGAGTTGCCGTCGTCACACTCTTCCGCACCGGCCATGATTGCGCCGTCGCCGCAGTCCGGCGTGCAGTGCGCGCCTGCCTGGCGGCAGGTCCACCCGGGCTCGATGGTGCAAGCGGCGCTGCACCCGTCATTGCTGTTGACGTTCCCGTCATCGCACACTTCGCCACCCTCGATACGCCCGTCACCGCACGCAACCGTCGACACGCACAGTTGACCGGGGACGGAGCAGTCGTAGTAGCTCGCCTCGATGAAGCAGCGGGAGGAGCAGCCGTCACCGCCCACGTTGGTCCCGTCGTCGCACTCTTCGATGGCCGTCACCTGCGAGTCGCCGCACACCATGCTGGGAACACAGGGCTGACCTTCGACCGGGCAAGTGAAGAACGGCTCGACCTGACAGGCGCCGGAGCACCCGTCAGCAGCCAACCGATTGCCGTCGTCGCATACCTCGCCGGGCTGGTTGATGAGTCCATCGCCGCATTGTGGCCCGGCATCGACGGCGACGTAGCGACCGCCGCCTTCGGCCTCGTCGACGTCTCCGGTACCGGTGTCCTGGATGATGATCGTGCCCCCGTCATCTTCGGGCGATCCAGCATCGCTGTCGGTGCCCGAGTCGGCGGGACCGACTGTCGAAATGCTGTCGCCCGTCGGCGAGGAACAGGCGATCGCGATGATCGACAACGCGATGACGAGGAACGAATACGACACGCTGCATCGATGCTGGCACATGGCTCAGACTCCCAGACTCAGAATGCTCAACTGATCCATTATAGGCCGCAAACGTGCGCACGGCCCGCTCGAAACCGGCGCGTGGGCAGCGTTTGGCACGAATGGAAACGTTCACGGCGAATCCAGGGTGCGATTCCGGCTTTTCCCGGGCCGTTGGATTTCAGTGTTGCGGCAGGTTCCCACCTGACGAAGCGAGTTGGCGGTTACCTGGCCAGCGCGAGTGTCGGACGTGTCGCTACACCAGAGCCATTGAGCGCCCGCCCCGGTGTCCCGGGGCCCGGGGCCCGGGGAGCATCTGCGTTCGGGCACGCCTGGGCAAGTCTGGGCAAATTCCGCATTGTGCTCACTGATTCAGCCACGCGGGCCCAGCAGGAACACCGCCGCCGGGGAGTCGCCGACCGGAGCGTAGCCGAACCCCAACGTATCCAGGGTGGCCTCCAGCTCTCTGCGCTCCGCGGGCGGGACTTCCATCCCACAAAGCACGCGCCCATACGCCGCGCCGTGATTGCGGTAGTGGAACAGGGAGATGTTCCAGCGCCCACTGAGGCTGGTGAGAAACTCTGCCAGTGCTCCGGGGCGCTCCGGGAACTCGAAGCGATAGAGGATCTCGTCCTGAGCATTCCTGGACAAGCCTCCCACCATGTGTCGGACATGGGTCTTGGCGAGATCGTCACGGGTGAGATCCACGCAGCGGTAGCCGGCTTCCCGTAGCGCCTCGGCGATACGGGTGGCCTCCCGCAAGCCGCTGACCTCCACGCCCACGAATACGTGCGCTTCGGTGCGGTCGGCGAGGCGATAGTTGAACTCGGTGACGCTGCGCCGGCCCAGCGCCGTACAGAACTGCAAGAACGCGCCACGACGCTCGGGGATGGTGACGGCGAAGATGGCTTCGCGGTGCTCCCCCACTTGCGTTCGCTCACTCACGTAGCGAAGCCGCGTGAATGACATGTTCGCGCCCGATGCGATGGCCACCGAGACGCCGGGCGGTAGCCGACTCGCCTGGGCGTGGCGCTTCAGCCCGGCGATGCTCAGGGCGCCTGCGGGTTCCAGGATCGAGCGGGTGTCCAGGAAAGCATCCTTGATGGCAGCGCAGATCTCGTCCGTGTTCACCGTGATGCAGTCGTCCAGGTAGCGCTGGCACATCTCGAAGGTCAGCTGCCCGACTTCCCTCACCGCCACGCCGTCGGCGAAGATTCCGACGTGCTCGAGCGCGACGCGCCGACCGCTCTCCAGTGAGCGGCGCATGGCGTCAGAGTCGTCGGGCTGCACGCCGATCACCGCCACGTTCGGTCGGAGTTCCTTGATGACTGCTGCTGCGCCGGCGGCCAATCCTCCCCCACCGATGGGCACGAACACGCTGCCGAGGTTGCGGGGTGCCTGTCGCAGGATTTCGAGTGCCACGGTGCCCTGCCCAGCGATCACGTGAGGATCGTCGAACGGGGGGATCAGCGTCATCCCGGACTCCTCCGCGAGTCGTTGGCAGTGGCGCGCTGCGTCGGAGTAGCTGTCACCGACCAAGTCGACCTCGGCGCCCAAGCGTCGGACCGCTTCGACCTTGATGCTCGGCGTCGTTAGCGGCATCACGATGTGGGCTGGAGACCCCAGTCGCTGCCCAGAGTAGGCGACGCCCTGAGCGTGGTTGCCGGCCGAGGCCGCGATGATTCCCTGCGCGCGCTGCTCCGGCGAAAGTGCGGCGATACGGTTGTAGGCGCCGCGAAGCTTGAAAGAGAAGACGGGCGTCAGGTCTTCACGCTTGAGGAGCACCGGCCGCCCCAGATCGAGCGAAAGGCGCTCAGCCGCTTCCAGCGGGGTCGACTCGGGAAGAACGTCTCCGACCCGGGCATTGAAGACGTGCTTGAGCATGTTTTCCATCAGCTTCATGCGCGCTCTTTAGCACGGCCGGACCGGGGCAAGAGCCGTGGGGCCGCCAGGCCCGCGGGCACCAGGTCCTCCCGGAAGTCGGTTTGGACACCTGGCCCGCCGAGTGTCCAGGGCCGAGCAGGCGAGCGGCAGGGCAGGCTGTCGGCCGACCGTGGATCGCACCGGGCACCCTGGATCCACCGCCACGGGACGCGCGCGGGGGTGCAGGGAGCAGCCAGGAGAAAATACCCGCTGCGGCTTTGCGAATTTCGTTGGGCCGGCCCCACTCAACTACAGGACGCACCGCCGAGGCGGCTCTCGGGCACGAGGCCGCCGGGGGAGCGTGCGAGTGAGCGCTGCACGACGTTGCGTCGCCGCTCGTCACGCCGGGGTCTGCGGAGGTCCCGAACCCCGCCCCCAGAACGACACACTGCCGGAGCCTCGCGTGCCGCCACTCAGCCCCATCGAATTCGCCGCCAAGGTCTACGACCTAGAGTTGGACGACGAACGGTGGATGCGGGAGGTGGAGACGTTCGTCGGTGATTGGTTGCGTGCGGATCGTACCCCCCAACTCGAACGCCCGCCGGATGCGGGCGGGAGAGCGCAGGATGCGGTGCAGTCCGGTTCGCCGTCCGGTGGCTCCGGAACCCGACTCAGCACCAGAGGTCGAGAGATGGTGGCACACCACATCACGGCTGCCGTCCGTCTCCGCCACTGTTTTGGTGGGTTTGCCGCCGACGTCTGGCCTCAGCGAGCGACCGAGCCTGCTGCTCACGTGGGCCTGGGTGGGGTGGGGCGGAAGAAGAGCCTTCGGGCCCGGATGCGCGACATGATCGTCTGCCATGACCTGATCGAGGACGGGGAGGGAGTCCCGGCGGACCTTGCTCCGAGCTTCTGGGCTGCGGTGGGCAGCGGCGACTGGTCGCTGATTGACCGGTTCGAGCGCGAAGACCGGTTCTGGTTGGTGGCGTATCGACACGAGACCGACTCGAAAGATCCTCGCTGCCTGGCGGCCCGCGAGCGCGATGTGGTGGAGCTGGCGGCGCGCGGCGAGACGAATCGACGGATCGGGATGGCCCTGGGGATCGCGGTCGGTACCGTGGCCGGTCAGCTCTCCCGCGCACTCGCAAAGCTCGGGCTGTCCGATCGGACCGATCTGGTGCGCAGCTGGGCGATCCAGCAAGAGGAGCAGATGTTCTGCATCCGGGTCCGGCAGGCCGAGCTGCTGGTCAGCGTCCGCCCGCTTCCCAACCTGGCCGAGGTACCCAGCGCGGAATCCCTGACGCCGTCGGAGCAGGCGGTCGCGGAGCTGGTCGTGGCTGGCTACTCGAACGCGCGTGTTGCGCAGGAGCGCGGCGTGTCCGAACGCACCGTGGCCAATCAGGTGGCCTCGGTATTTCGCAAGCTCAACGTCCACTCGCGGGCCGAGCTGGCCTCGTGGGTCGTCGGTGCTCGCCGGCGGCACGGGTAGGACCGGCGGACTGCAACGCCGGCGCGCTGATGGGGGAATCCGTGGCGGAACCGCGTGCGCCATCCTTTCGGCCAGCACCTGACCGAGGTTGGTCGACTCAGGCGCAGAACGAGGCTAGACCGCGGTGGACATGTCTGCTGCATCCGTTCCCAACGTCCTGGCGGCACGCTACGCGAGCGACCCGATGGTCCGGATCTGGTCGCCGCGCCAGAAGGTCATATTCGAACGCGAGCTTTGGATTGCCGTGCTGGAGGCCCAGCGCGAGCTCGGTATCGATGTGCCGGACGGTGTCATCGAGGCCTATCGTCGTCAGGTGCATCAGGTGGATCTGGAGTCCATCACCGCCCGTGAACGTGTCACTCGCCACGACGTCAAGGCTCGCATCGACGAGTTTTGCGCGTTGGCCGGGCATCAGCAGATCCACAAGGGGATGACGAGTCGCGATCTGACCGAGAACGTGGAGCAAATGCAGATTCGGTCGTCTCTCGTGTTGGTGCGAGACCGTTGCGTGACGGCACTGGCCCGGCTCGCAGAGCTCGCCGTCGAGCACTCGGGCGTGGTCATGGCTGGCCGCAGCCACAACGTTCCCGCCCAGGCCACGACGCTGGGCAAGCGGATGGCCAACGCCGGGGAGGAGTTGCTCAGCGCACTGCGCCGAGTCGAAGACCTGCTCGATCGGTACCCGCTGCGCGGCATCAAGGGCCCGGTTGGAACGCAACAGGACCAGTTGGATCTGCTCGGGGGCGACCAGGAGCGCCTCGCGGAGTTGGAGGAGCGCATCGCCAAGCACCTGGGCTTCTCCATGGTGCTGACCAACGTCGGTCAGGTCTATCCGAGGTCGCTGGATCTCGATGTGGTTTCCGCGCTGCTACAGGTGAGCTCTGGCCCGGCCAATCTGGCCAAGACGATTCGGCTGATGGCCGGGCAGGAACTGGCCACCGAGGGGTTCAAGCCGGGGCAGGTGGGGTCATCGGCCATGCCGCACAAGATGAACTCGCGTTCGTGCGAGCGCATCAACGGGTTCGTGACCATCCTATCCGGGCACCTGGCGATGGTCGCGGGACTGGCCGGCGACCAATGGAACGAGGGGGACGTGAGCTGTTCAGTGGTGCGCCGCGTGGCGCTGCCGGATGCGTTCTTCGCGGTCGACGGACTGTTCGAGACGCTTCTGAACGTCCTCGGCGAGTTTGGTGCCTACCCAGCCGTCATCGCCAAGGAGCTTGGTCGCTACTTGCCGTTCTTGGCCACCACGAAGGTGCTCATGGCTGCGGTGCGTGTCGGGGTTGGGCGAGAGGTCGCGCACGAAGCCATCAAGGAGCACGCCGTGGCCGTCGCACTGGAGATGCGTGAGCGTGGCCGCCGTGACAACGATTTGCTCGAGCGGCTCGCTGCCGATGAACGACTGCCACTCGATCTGGAGCAGTGCCGCGCGCTGCTGGCCAATCCCATCGACTTCGTTGGAGCCGCGCCGGCGCAGACCTGTGCGTTCGCGGCAACGGTGGAGTCGCTCGTGCGCGAGCACCCGGATGCGGCTCGGTACGTTCCAGGTCAGATGCTGTAGTCGGGTTGATCCATGGCGGTGCTCTCGGAACGACTCTATCGCGACCGCCCGGTCTCGAACGGGAGAGCTCAATGACGAACTGGCGAGTGAGCCGAGCATCGGGGTTGCTGGCGGTGGGACTCGCCATCGCCTGTGGCAGCCCAAGGGATACCGGCAACGTACACCCCGCCGATGACTCCGGCGGGCGCGCCGGGGGCCAACAGGTGGTGGGCATCGGTGGTGGCGCAGGTCAGACTGACGCCAGCGGTACCGGAGGCCGTTCCGAGTCCCCTGGTGCGGCAGGCGCCGCGGGCAGTGGCGGCGTTGCGGGCAGCGGCGTTGCTGTGGGCAGTGGCGGCGCTGTGGGCAGTGGCGGCGCTGTGGGCAGCGGCGGCGCTGTGGGCAGCGGCGGCGCTGTGGGCAGCGGCGGTGTCGTGGGCAGCGGCGGTGTCGTGGGCAGCGGCGGTGTCGTGGGCAGTGGCGGCAACGTCGGGAGCGGCGGTGGCGCAGGCGCAGCCGGTAGCGGCGGCAGCGGCGGCAGCGGCGGCAGCGCAGGCGCAGCCGGCAGCGGCGCCAGTGGTGGGGTGCTCGACGTTGCCGGCGCGGGCGGTGACGGAGGCGGCGTCGCATGCCCGGAGGATCCCCCCATTGCAGGCGACGACTGCGTCGGTGGCCTGCGCTGTCCGTACGGTACCGGCTACTGTCACTGTCCGCCTTGGGGAACATCGCAGGAGACCTGGCTCTGCGGGGAGTGTCCTGCGACGCAGCCCACCGTGGGCGACCGATGCATCGAGTGGCTGGCCGCGGTCTGCCTCTACGGACAGACACGGTGCGAGTGCGGCGGGTACGACTACGGTGACGGCGAGGTCTGGTCTTGCACCGGCTAGACAGTATGGAACGACCGGCTCGCTTCGCGGCGTTCGAGATCTGGACCGAAGGTCCGCGACTGGAGACCGTGGACGTCTACCTCAATGCGTCTTGACCGGCGCGCAACGCCCGGGCGATCACAGCGACACGCAGGGCGTGTTGCTGCATAGCCCACCGCAACAGAATTGACCGGCGGCGCAGCAGACGCCACCGCAGCACTCGCCGCTGGTGCAGGTGTCGCCAGAAGCGCCACACTCATCGCCCAACGCTTGGCAGACCGTTCCCACGCAGCGCGCGTTGTCGTCGCAGGTGCAGTCCAGCGTGCCCCCGCAACCGTCGTCGCCCACGTAGTAGCAGTCCCAACAAGTGCGAGGTGTGCACCCGCACTGGTTCGGGACGCCAGCGCCGCCGCAGGATTCGGGTTCCGTGCACGTCCCGCAGTTGATCAGTCCGCTGCAGCCATTACCGATGGTGCCACACTCGGCCCCGATCTCTTCACAGGTCCGCGGCACGCACTGCGCGGCGCCGCACGTGAACGGCGCGACGCCGCCACCGCAAACCTGGCCAGCGGGGCAGTCCCCACAGTCCACCGCGCTCCCACACCCGTCCGGCGGGCTCCCGCATTCCGCTTCGAGCTGTTCGCACGTGGCCGGTGTGCATCCACACTTGTTGTCCTCCCCGCTCCCCCCGCACGTCGCGGGCGGGACGCACTGGTTGCCGCAGTCGAGCGTGCCGCCGCAGCCATCGGGCACCGTGCCGCATTCGGCGCCGAGCGCGCTGCAGGTGCTCGGCGTGCAGCCACAGCGATTGATGATTCCGCCTCCTCCGCAGCTCAGCGGTGGCGTGCAGGTGCCGCAGTTGAGAGTGCCCTCGCACCCATCCGAGATGGTTCCACAAACCGCACCCACGGCGTCGCAAGTCACGGGCACGCAGGGGGCGGTGCCGCAGCGATTCGGCCCATCGCCTCCACAGATCTCACCCGGCACGCTGCAGGTGCCGCAGTCGAGCACGCCGTCGCAGCCGTTGGGAACGCTGCCGCATTCGGCTCCGATGCGCGCGCAGTCCAGCGGGTCGCAGCGGCAGCGCCCTTCCTGGCAGGTGGACGGTGCCGCGCAGGTGCCACAGTTGAGCACACTGGCGCAGCCATCGTCGGCTGGGCCGCAGAGCGCGTCGGCTTGGGCGCACGTGAGCGGCACGCAGCGGCACTGCCACGAGGCACCGTCGCTGACGCAGTTTTCGTTGGCTTCGCAGGTGCCGCAGGCCAGAACGCCACTGCAACCGTCGGGCAGCTGACCGCAGGTCGCGTTGAGCTGCTCACAGGTGACCCCAATGCAGCCCGGTCTTCCCGGGATCCCGGCATCGGTCGCGTCGCTCTGGAACTCCTCACCTCCGCAGGCAGGAGCGGCGAGGCCGAGCAATAGGCCTGCGGGAGGCAAGACGAGCCAGGCGACGTGACGCATCGGGGCCATTGTAACACCACCCGCCCGCGAGCAAAGCTCAAGGGCTACGTCGCCGGCAACGTCGTCCACACTTCCGGCTGCATACCAAACCGCGGCACATGAGGACACGGCGCGTCCCAGGCACTACGCAACGTTCCACCTCTCGGGATGCTGACAGCATGGGGAAAGAGACGCGCGAGGTCGCGGGGCCCCGAAAGCCCTGCGACCTCGCGCGGGCGACTCGGGCTACGCGCCACGCTGCAACCAAACTGGCACTTGTGTCCGAAATTCCGGACATTTCACCGGCTCTGGGTGACCAAACTGGCACTTGTGTCCGAAATTCCGGACATTTCACCGGCTTTGGTCGGAGGAAAGAGGCGAGCACGAAGCCTCGGACGGGTTTCGTCAATCACGAAGCTCTCGAGGTCGGTGCGGCGCACGCGGCGGGTAGTCGGTGTTATGGCGGAACCTCCGACACAGCGCTCTCTCTGTGTGCGCTCGTCGATCCCCGGCGCTCCATGGATCATCCTCACGCGGCACCGGGCAATCCGCCGGCGAGCGAAGCTCAAGGGCTACGTTACGCAAAGCGCCGTCGACACTTTCTGCTGCACCCCAACCCGCGGCACACGGGGATTCAATGGGTAACCTACTCAGACCCGTCTCAACGCGTCCCAGGTGAATCTCAGGGTGCCGCCTCTCGGGGCGGTGACAGCGCTGGCACGAAGAAAAGGGTGACGAAGCCCCGGAGGACGAGCGGGGCTGTCGGGGCCCCGCTCGTCCTCCGGGGCGATCCTGGGTGCCGCGTGGCACACGGCCAGCGTTCAGGCTAGCTTCAGCGAATGAGCAGAGGCTGCTTCGGGCGAGTCAGCCGGGGGGACGTGTCGAAAGTGCTGCTGCTGGCGCTGCCGCTGGCGACAGCGGCGGGCGCTGGGGGCTGCGGCAACGCGGGATACGCGCCCGGGAGTCTCCCTCGGTGGACCGGGGGAACCGGGGGTGCGTCGGGTGCTGGCACCGAGCTCGGTGGAGCCGCGGGAGCGGGGATCGGAGAGGCCGGTTCTGCGTCGACCGCACTGACTGGATTCGAAGAGTCGGCGGTGGTGTTCGATCAGGACTCGCTCCTGGAATTCCACGTGACCATCGCTCCTGACGATCTGGAGCACGTCGAAGAATACGGCAACGACGAGGTGTACCGGCCCGCCGAGGTGCGCGTGGTGGGCGACGGCATCGACGAGACCTTTCCTATGGTCGGTCTTCGGCACAAGGGAGCCTGGACCCTGGACCACTGCTGGGAGGGCGGCTCTCGCAACCACTACGACGAGTGCGCCAAGATTTCGTACAAGATCCGCTTCGACGAATACGTGGGCGATGCGCGCCTGTTCGGCCTGAAGCGTCTCAATCTCCACGCCATGTCCAATGATGGCACCAAGCTCAGAGAGCGACTCGCCTACTCGGTCTTCAACGACTTTGGCGTGCAGGCGCCCAGAACTCGGCACGCGACGCTCTTCATCAATGGTCAGCGGAGTGGGCTCTTCATCGCGGTGGAGCAGATCGACGGCAGATTCACCGCATTTCGCTACCCGATGTTTGGCAACGGCAATCTCTACAAGGAGACCTGGCCGCACCCAGACGTCGACGAGCAGCACTTCTTGGAGCATCTCAGAACCAACGAGGACCCTGAAGACAACCCAGACGTTTCCGACATGCTCTCCTTCGCCTCGGCTGTGGAAGCGGCGACCGACGCGGATTTCCGTGACGTTCTCGGCGAGTGGGTCGACCTCGAGCACATGCTCCGCTACATCGCCGTGGACCGGGCGTTGCGGAACTGGGACGGGATCACTGCCTTCTACTCACCGTACTCGCCGCACAACTTCTACTGGTACCACGACATCGCGCCGGGAGGCGTGTTCCAGCTGATTCCCTGGGATCTCGACAACACCATGTGGCCCTTCGATCCGTTCATGGATCCCCAGGAGTGGGTCACCGCGGAGCCGATCCCCGACTGGAACGTCTACCCGTCTGCCTGCGATCCCATGCCCGTCTGGGAACCGAACAGCGGCACCTACGTCACGCCTCCTGCGTGCGACAAGCTACTCCGGCTCATCTCGGCGAACCTGTGGTCCGAGTTCCAGGCCGCCGGCAACGAGCTCCTCGCCGGGCCGCTCGCCTACTCCGACATGAACGCCAAGATCACGCGCTGGGCCGCGCAGATCGAGGACGCCGTTGCGGACGATCCGCTTCTCGACCCCGTGGGCTGGTCCTGGGAGGTCCAGGATTTCTCCAGCATCCTGCAGGATGCGATCTACGATTTCGAGCAGCATCTCACGGAGGGGTACAGCGTTCAGGAGCCGGTGGAGGTGATTCCGGAACCGCCGCCCGAGGTGCTCAATGTGCCCATCGCCGAGACGGGGATTCGTGTCGACATCATCAACAATTTCGAGTTCGAGGGCGGTGCGGCCGCGACCGAGCCGGCGGAGTCCTTTGCGGCCGGAGACGCCCCCACGACGTTCGCCGTGGAGTGGAATACGGTCGACCCGATCTCCGGAGCGGCGGATTTCAGTTTGGGTTTCGAGTTCAATCGTACCGTCGGCGCCTGGGACGAATGGGTGATGGCCGGGATTGGCACCGCGGGGTGGCAGGAGGTGGACCTGAGCGCGTTCACCGAGATCTCCGTCACCATGCGATGTGACCGAGACCGCGAGGTGCGAGTGCGACTCAACAGCCCCGCGTATGACGAAAGCTGGGGTGGCGTGTGGTCAGAGTTCGGCAGCGAGTTTTACGTGTCGACCGAGCCGGAAGTGTTCAAGGTGGTTCTCGATCGCATCTACTACCCGGACTGGGCCAAGGACGCTTGGGAGGCGGGGCAGGGGTGGACGTACGCCGACGCGCAAGCGCGCGATGAGGTGATTCAGCGATTCAACGGTCTCATCTTCGTTCCGCACGCCACCACCGACTCCGCGGGCGAGATGCTGGATGCGGTGGAGCCGGGGTTCCTGCAGGTGGACAACGTCTACTTCAGGTAGCGGCAGCCAGCGAAGCTGGCGGGCGTTACCTGAAGTCTGGCCGTAGGTACCTTCTGCTTCAGAACCACCCGCGCCACAGTGGGATTCAGCGGGTGAGTCGCTGTGAACCGTCTCAACGGGTTGCCCCTGGAAGACCTCCGTGACGCTTCTCTGGGTGGAGACGTCGCGGAAACGTTGGGGAAGGAAGCCCGCCCAGCCTTGCTGGCGGGCTGCTGCTGGCGTGGGGCGAGGCAGCCCGCTGGCTTTGCCAGCGGGCTGTTGCTGGGACTTGCTAAAACGTTTCAGTCGGGCTAGCGTCTGCCCGGCGTCGGGACTCGAGCGCCAGACGACATCTCTTGGACCTTCGCTGGAGCAGAGCCACTCATTGATGACCCCGACTCCGGCAGCAACGGCCTCGGCGATAATGAGGAGGAAGCTAATGAAACACCTACACACATTTCTTGCTCTGGCAGCGGGCGCGGCACTGGTGATGGCGGCTTCGGCGTGTTCCGAAGGCTCCAGCAGCGGCACGGCCACCGGCGGCGCGTCCAACAATGGCGGCGCGTCGGACGGTAGCGGGGGCAGCTCGGACCAGGGCGGCGCCGACAATCAGGGCGGCGCGCCAGACACGGGCACCGGCGGGTCGACCAACGACCTCACCCCGTTCCTCTCCTACACCTTTGACGCCGACCTGGAAGGTTTCG
Source organism: uncultured Polyangiaceae bacterium (assembly GCA_964610275.1). GTDB lineage: Bacteria > Myxococcota_A > Polyangia > Polyangiales > Polyangiaceae > JAFGBI01. Next base: position 16,406 of record CAZSVU010000092.1, read on the forward strand.
CCGTGAGCTGGGCCGAGTCCGGGGGAGCGCAGGACACCGCGCTTCAAGATGCGACCACGCTGACTTGGGATAGCGCCAACGGAAACCCAGACGCTGGCGCCATGTCTTCGACCTCTCCCTTTGCCGGGCCCGAGAACAAGGCGCAGATCTCGATTTCCCTGGGCACCGCCGAGGATCTCACGGACGGCATGGTCACGGCCTGGATCCGGCTGGAGTCCGGGTTGACCACCGACGCGGCCAATCCCGGCGGGGCGAAGCTGTTCGTCAAGGACAGCGCCTACGTGTGGGCTAGTGGTGCCTGGCAGAATCTGGTGGAAGGCGAGTGGGTGGAGCTCACGCTGAATGCGGCTCTGCCCGACTACGAGGACGCCGGGTTCGACGCTTCTCAGATCCTCGAGCTGGGCGTCGAGTATGAGACCGGTGGTGCCACCGGCGACTTCTGGACCGCGGCCACGGTAACCATCGACTCCATCGTGTTGTCTCGCCCGTAGGGGCCACTCAGCAGCCCAAGCTTCCCGGTCCGCGAATCTTCGCGGACCGGGATCCTGCGGTGTTTCCGGGGGCCAGCTGGGGCCGAGCGTCAGCTCATGGGAAAAAAGCCCACCATTCGGGACGTCGCCAAGGCGGCAGGCGTCTCCATCGCCACGGTGTCGTTCGTGCTGAACAAGCATCCGAACGAGGTCATCAGCGAGAAGGTCAAGCAGCGAGTCTGGAAGGCGGCGGAGGAGCTCAACTATCACGCGAGCGCCACCGCCGCCGGACTGGCGCGGAAGCGCACGCGCAACGTGGCCATTGTCTTCTTTCAGGACGAGAGCACCATCGCGAACTCGTTCTATTCCTTCGTGATCCAGGGGGCGATCCAGGAGGCCATCGAGAAGGAGTACAACCTCCTGTTCTCCTTCGTCGACCCCGTGTACCGCGGCTACCAGGATCTTCCGCGCATCATCCAGGAGCGCAACGCCGAGGGCGTGCTCTTCATGCGGCGCATCCATCCCAAGATGGTCCGGGACATCCAGGCGCGCGGGATCCCGGCGGTGACCATCGATTGCTACCCGGCGATGAAGTCGGTGGATTCCCTGCAGATCGACAGCCGTCGAGGCGGGCAGCTGGCAGGAGAGCACCTCTTCGATCTGGGACACACCCGAGTGGCCATGCTGGCTGCAGCCGCCGACCGGCCGAGCATCGCCGACCGGGTGGCAGGCTTTCAGGCCGCGTTTGCCGCGCGGCGGCGCAAGTTTTCACCCCGCACCCACCTGATCGACTGCGGCGAGCTCGATTTCGTACCGGCATACCAGACGGCGCGACGGGTGCTCCGCCGCAAGCACCCTCCCACGGGGCTCTTCTGCGCCAACGACGAGATGGCCGCCGGCGTGCTCCGGGCCGCGCACGAGCTCGGCATCGCGGTACCTGCCGAGCTCAGTGTGGTGGGATTCGACGACGTGCCGCTGAGCTACTTCACCAGCCCGCAGCTCACCACCATCGGACTGGTGAAGGAGCAGCTCGGCCGCCGAGGTATGACCCGGCTGCTCGAGCTCGTCGAGGGCTTCAATGGCGAGGTTCGAAGGGAGAGCGTGCCAGTCGACATCGTGTTGCGCGCGTCCACTGCCGCCCCCCCCCGCCGCGGCGCGTAGCCGTGCCGCTCACTCCTCAGGCGGGCCGTCGGTGCATTCGTCGCGCTCTTCCGGCTCGTCGCCCTGACGGTAGAGCGAAATGTCGTCGATCCAGACGTCCCAGTCGCCGGGGCTCAGCGATAGATTGATGCCCCAGAGCTCCCGCAGGTAGAGGCAATCCGCGACGGCCCCGTAGCCGCGCTGGCTCAGGCTCGAGAACGGGATCGTGTAGAAGCGCCACTCGTCGTCGAGCCCGATCCCGATCCCGAACTGGTCGCACTTCTCCTCGTCCACCTCGGCTTCGCCATCGCACGACACCGGGAAGTTGTCGGCGCCGAGCCAGGTGTCCGTGTGCCACTCCAGCACCGAGACGAACATGGTGCGACCGGTCCACACCTGGTCGTCACTGGGATCCTCGGCTGCAGCAGCCGGATCGTCGGTGCACTCGGAATCGGGATCCGGAGCGGTCTCGGGCAGCTCCGCGCAGAACCTGCCCTGCACGAGACTGTTCGGGACCGCGCTGGGCGCACAACCTCGACGCGCCCAGAAGGAGATCCCGTCCCAGTCGCGTGCATCGATGGGCGCGGTCGCGGTGCCGGGCGTGTACCACTTGGTGCCGATGGTACCCCACTCGTCGAGTGCGATGGCCTGGATCCGGAACGCGTAGTTGCTCTCGTAGTCGGTGCCCACACAGTGCCCGCCGTCGATCTCGGCAGCCGGGCGCGCCTGGGTGTCGGGCGTCGGGCAGATGTAGGAGTTCTCCTCCACCCCCGGAGCGATGGGCCAGTAATCCGCGTTGGTGTACCACTGCTCCACGCGGCCGTTCTCGAAGTAGCCCTGGGGCGAACCGTCGGCGACTACGTCGATGGGCTCGAACGTGAGCCCGTCCGGCGCCGAGCAGGAGGTCATGTCGCGCACTTCGGGGACTTCACCGAGGGGGTCTTCGTCCCCCTGCTTGCCGCCGCAGCCTGTGGTCAGGCTCAGCCAGAGCAGTGGGGCCAGGAGCTTGGCGAGAGATCGAATCGTCAGTCTGGGCATTCGCATGACGCCTCCCGCTCTACCACCACATGCTGGCGGTGAGAGACAGGGTGTGTTCGTCCGGGTCGATGGAGGGATCGCGCACCGGCGGGTAGCCGTACTTGACCGCGGTGTCCGAGCCGTTGAGCCAGCGGGAGTACTGGAGCACGACCTGATCCTGGGAGTTGAAGTCGCTCCGGAAGATCAGGCGTGGTGAGATGACGGCGGTGGTCTGCGTCGGCTCGTCCAGGTTGCGGATCACCCGGTCGTAGCGGCCGCTCAGGGCCAGCCAGCTGAGCATGCTGTAGGTGAGCTCGGTGCCGTACTTGAGCTTGCCGATGCCGTCGTACAGCTCCTCGTCGCTGCCCACCTTGGTGTAGATGGTGTAGAGGCTCGCCAGCACGTCCGGGCCGGTGCCTTCGAACTTCATGGGGTGGCGGAGGAAGTTGCCCAAGCTGAAGTCGTACTGGGCACCGAGCGTGGTGAGCGTGCCGTTGCCCCCGCTGTTCGGCCCGAAGTAGTTCTCCATGAGGCCCGGGCCACCCGGAGCGTTGAGCACGCGAATCACGGCAGAGACGCTGCGCGCATCTTCGGCCGTGGTCCTGGCTAACCCGGTGTACAGGTGGCCGAAGCGTCCCAGGGTCAGGCGCACGTCAGCGCCGGCCACGGTGATGCTGCCGTCGGGCTGCCCCGCCGGGGTGGCGCGGTCGTCCTGGACGAAGGCGTGGATCACGTGCAGGCCGAGCTGAACCATGTCCTGGTAGCCGATGCCGACGTGACCGTGCGGGGCCCAGCTCGTGCCCACGTTCGGATCGGCGAAGCCGTTCCAGCCCGCCGGCTCCACGCCCACCGGGGCCTTGTTGATCTGACCCATGAAGCCCGCTTCCAGCACCAGCTCCACGGGCTCGAAGTCGAAGGTGGTGGTTTCGTTGAAGCCCATCCCTGCAACCCGCCCGATGATCGGCGTTCCGTACCGGCCCATGTCGTATTCGCCCATGTGCCCGTAGCGGTTGGCGAACGCGCCGACGTCGAGATTGAACTTCACGTTGCTCTCTGACACCGGGTGGAACGTCAAGAAGGCATCGTTGATGCCGACGTTGTCCGGCGGATTGAAGTACGCGGTGGCCGTGCTGACCGTTCGTGCAGCCACGATCACCGTGGCGGTGACGTCGCGGTTCCCGTAGGAGAAGTTGAGCTGGACCCACGGATCCGGGACGATCCCCAGGTAGTCGAAGCCCTCGTAGTCACTCGGCACCATGGGCGGCGCGTGCAGCACGGTGACCTTCTGTCCGTCACCGGCGTTCTCGCGCTTGTTGATGCCGAGGCGCAGCGGCAGCGTGACGAAACCATGGAAGTCGAAGCGCCAGTCCTGCGCGCGCGTGGAGGCCGCGCCGAACGAAGGCGTCACGCCACCGGGGAGCGCCGTGACCTGGGGGGCGCCGGGAGACAGTCCGAGAGAGGTGTCGCGATCTTCCTGGGCTTCGGTACGCAGCCCTTGGGTCTCGCCTGACTTCTCTTCCTGGCACACGTTGGGGGGGCACTTTGGGCACTCTGGGCACGTCGGAGGAGGTGCTGGCTCGGCTTCCGCGGCTGGCGGCTGTGCCGCTGCCGCCGCGGTGGGGGGAGCCTGCTCGGGCGGGGCCGCTGGTGCCTCGCCAGCAGGCGGCTGTGCCCCTTCGGCAGGTGGCGCTTCGGGCTGGCCTTCGCCGGCCGCGGGAGGCTGGCCGTCAGCAGGCGGGGTGGCGCCCGGCTCGGTGGGTTGGGCGGCACCAGGTGCCGGCTGCGCTGGCTTCGCTGCACCAGCTACCGGCGGTTTCGGCTTGGCTGCGCCGGGAGCTGGCTCCGCAGCTGCGGGCTGGGCCAGCACAGCGGGGCTGGCGAGCAGCGCGGTCAGCAGTGCCGAGAGATAGAGAGCGGGTTTCATGGGGTCCACCTTGACGGTTCGGTGCCAGGGGAAAAAGGGGAGGGGGCTGGTTGAAACAAGTCGAAGTCGGGTCATCTCTCACCACCACATCGTGCCGTAGACGGCGAGCAAGTGCTTGTCCGGCTTGCCTGAGGGGTTGTCCATCAATCGCTCGTCACCTTCCACGCGCACATTGCTGCCGAGGAAGTAGGTGGCGTACTGCACCGTGAGGGCCTCGCGGGTCTTCCAGTCGGTGCGGAAGACGACCTTGGGGGAGAAGACGGCAAAGGACCGTGAGGGGTCGTCCATGTCGGGCTTGACGTGATCGAAGCGTCCGGACACGGCCATGTACTTGGCAAAGCTGTAGGTGATCTCGCCGCCGTACTTGACCATCTTCTTTCTGAGCTTCGACCCGTCCTCTTCGAGGTTGCGCGCCGGGCTCTTGGCAAACCCCCAGATGCCGAAGGGTGTGAGGAACAGATCCGGTCCCTCGCCCCAGAACTCCGTCGGGTAGCGGAGCAAGGTGCCGAGGCTCAGGGTGTACTGCACGCCGGCCAGGTAGAGGTCACCCGTGCCGCCGCTTTCGAAGCCCCAGTACCGCTCCATGATGTCCTTGCCACCACCCGTGTTGAGGATGTTGACCAGGCTGGAAACCGACAACGCATCCTCACCGTGAATGCGCGAGCCCCCGAGGTAGAAGTGGCCGAACCGGCCGCCCGAGACGCGAATGTCGGCGCCGGTGACGGAGAGGGAGCCATCGGGCTGGGACTGTGTCTCGTTGAAGTCAGAGCCGGGGTCGTCGCGAGGGTCGTTGCGATCGTCCTGGCTCCAGCTGCGGATGTAATGCAGCGTCGGGAACACCACGTCGGCGTAGCTCAGCGATGCGTGACCGTGCGCTGCCCAGGTTGAGCCCTCCTCGAGCCGAGCATGCTCGTTGGATCCTTCCGGCACCATCTGGGGAGGCGGGGCTCCGAGCTGTCCCTTGAATCCCGCCTCCAGGCGCCCGGTGAGATCCCACTCGAACGGGACGGTCAGCGTGGCGGTAGTGCCGATCCCCTTGACCTGGCCCATCAACGCCACGCCGTACACGCCGTCGCTGTACTGGGCCATCGAACCATAGCGGTCGCTGTAGGAGCCGACCTTCACCGCCAGTTCAATGGGTCCGTACACCGGTGGCGTGAACTGCAGGAAGGCGTCGTTGATCCACTCCTGGGCCTGGGGCATGTTCGACCCAGCTGAACGCTCCGGCTCGGACAGGCTCCATGCGCCGATGATGGCAACGGCTTGCACATCCTCGTTGCCGTAGAGGAAGTTCAGCTGAGTCCAGGGCGTGGGCACGGTCAACGTGTGGTCGAACCAACCGTAGGAACCGCCCGCGACATTGGGATCACCGTGGAGTGTGGTCTTCTGCTGCCCATCGTAGGCCCGCTCGCGGGTACCGATGCTGCCCCGGAGCGGCACCTGCATGTAGCCGTGGAAGTCGAACTTCCACTGCCGGGTCGGGACGCGCGAGCCCATCGCGGGCGTCACGCCGCTCGGCAGGGCCGAGTGCAGCTGGGGGGCATGGGGCGAGAGGCCCACCGAGGTCTGCTGCCGGTACCCCGGCACGTAGCCCGGTGCCTCGCGCTCGTCTTCGGGCTCCGGAGGCGGAGCTTCGCCCTCGGCCGGCTCCTCCTCGGGCATGTCCAGGAACTCGTGGCCCAGCGTAGTGTCTTCTGCTGCCCCGGCTGGCACCGCATAGACCAGGCTCGCGACCGCTGCGCATGCAGTCAGCCGGCGTGTCAGGCCTTCGGTATTCCGGGTTCCCCGGTGTTGGAGCTTGGTCATGCCTTACCGCGGCCTTCGTGTGTAGAAAGCGATGTCATCGATCCAGAAATCCCAGGCCCCTTCGTTGTACGAGAACCCCACGGACAGGAGTCCCCAGACGTCGAGGTTCGGAGCGTGCTTGCCCCAGCCCGCCTGTCGCATCTCGGCAAAGGGCAGGGTGTACAGCTGCCAGTCGGGTCCGAGCAGCGCGGGGGTGCCGAACTTGTCACAACCTTCGGACGTATCGTCCGGTGTCGTGTTGCCCTCACAGAGTGCTTCACCCGTCTCCGGTGAGACATAGTCTTGGTTCGTGTAGCGGTCGGTCACGTCCAGGCGAATGGCGTTGCGCGACGCGGGATTGCGTCGTCCCCAGAAGGCGATGCCGTCGTAGAAGCTGGCATCGAATCCCGGCTGTGCAAACTCCAACCCGATGATGCCCCCCCAGCGCGAATCGACCGCGAACTGGACCTGGTCGAAGGGACCAGCTTCGAGATGCAGGGCGAATTCGCTGCCGCACCGGCCTCCGCTCGGGATGGCCTCGGCGAATAGGGGCTTCTCGAAGTGGGAAGGGGACTGAATGGCCTCGCACTCCGCCCAGCAGTTGTCGAGATACCGCTCGTAGGCCTCGCGATCAATTCCCTCGATTTCCAGGCAGCTACGGCCCGGATTGCCACCCTCGTCCAGGCCATTGCACCTTCGCCAGACCAACTCGCACTGATAGCAGCGGGCGTTGTTCGTGTACCAGCCCCGCTCGGCAGCACCGTAGGGAAAGGTCTCCAGGAAGTCGAACTCGAACCGATCGTCGCCCAGGACCCAACTGCCATCGTCATCCTGGACCGGGCAGTCGATGGGTCCACTGCCGGGATCCTCGGCCAACGGCAGCGCGGGGCTCTCGGTGGGCCGGGGCCCGCCGTCTTCCCCGCCGCAGCCACTGAGCGCCAGCAGCAGGCTGGCAGCGCAGAGCCCGAGCGCGAGGCGTGGAATGTAATCAAAGCTCTTCATGATGACCTCGGGGCTACTCGCACCCCACGAGCTCGATGTTGTCGACCCAGATGTCGTACTCGGTGCTGGGCGTGCCGAACTGCCATTGCACGGCGAACAAGGAATCCTTGGCCACCTCCGGCGCGGGATCACCCCAGCCGGGCTGCTGCGACATCTTCGCGAAGGGCACGGTGAACCGTTGCCACTGTTCGGTCAGGTAGAGGTCCACACCGAAGTCGTTGTAGCAGTCGCTGCAGCGGTCGCCCTCGGGGATGGTGTTGACGTCCGGGGTCTTGTACCGAACCTTGCCGGGGCCCTTGGCCCAGAAGGAAATCCCCTTGGCCTTGGAAGCGTCGTACGGGCTCTTGGGGTTGGTCAGCGAGAAACCCATGCCCACGTAGAGGCTCTCGCCCCTGTCGGCGATGCGCCCCTTCATTCGCGCCGCGTGTTTGCTGCCCGGCGGGCCGCCTTCGGCCATGACGAAATCGCCGCGGGGCTCGATGGTCGAGCCTTCCGGGTCCGCGAAGGTGAACCAGTAGCCGTCCCGGCCCTCGGCGACGACGATCTGACTATTGTTGTCCTCACCGTCGTCGAGCAGCCCGTTCGGGCACGGCTCCAGCTTGGTGTCCAAGGCGTCCGGTGTGTCGCCGTAGGCGCCGGGCGGGCTGGTGATGCACCCTGCCAGTAGGAGACAGGGTACGGTCAGTACGAGCAACCACTTCCGTTCGAGCATGCGCTGTTCTCCCAGCTCATTCAGCCAGTGGGGGTTGGGCGGCTTCGTCGAGCGCCTGGGCGTCGGCCAGCGTGGTGAGGTGGCGTCGCTCGCCGCCTGTCCGCGCGCGGCCGGCCGCAGGCATCCGAAGTCTTTCACTCAGGGCGAGCCACGAGATCGGGGCGCCACCGCGGCGGGCCGGGGCGTGACCCCACGGTCCAGCGTTTCCCATGATCTCGCCCGCAATCGTCACCGCGTGCCTCGCTCCCGAACGCCCGCCCTTTACTATGTCAGCTGAAACGTTTTAGCAATACCCATCTGGGCGGGATTTCGGCCCGCACGTCGGTCGCGGGATCGAGCTGTTCCGGAGCCCGCTGGGCCCGCCAGCGCGTTCGGATTTGGTTGTCGCGTGTTGTCTCGTTGCCTTGACGGCGGTTGCCCTTGCGGGTACGCGCTAGCGCGTTCTCGGATCAAAACGCGCAAGGGCGCGGATACAAACGAGAATCTGCGGAGGC
>CAZSVU010000093.1:0-24710 GCA_964610275.1 uncultured Polyangiaceae bacterium
TTGCGCCCCGAATGGCAACGCGCATACGCGCGTGGTGCGTTCGTGTACGAGTTCAACGACGATAGCTACATGGTCTTCGACCGCGAGGGCCGCCCACGTCCGCCGCAGGTGTGCATCGACTTCATCACCGACACCCTGGAGCGAGCCAGTGGAAGCTGGTGGCCGTCCAAGGGGGCGGCCGACGTGGATCGCTTCGTCGGGCGTGAGCGCGGGGTGGGGAAATTGGATTTCGAGCGTCTGGGAATTGGCAACCGTCGCAGCGTGGGGAACTTCGTCGACTTCGCCTGGAACCACCCCCAGTGGTTCGACGCCTACGACCTGGCGCCGGAGGAGCGGATTCCCTTCCAGTGGCGAGAGCGATTCTTCGAGCATCTGTACGCGCACCGGGATCGGTACGTACCTGGGGACATCGTCACCATCTATGGTCCGCGGGACGATGGCGAAGACCACTACCACTCCTTCTTCGTCTATCAGGCGGATCCGGTAAGCGGCATGCCGACGCTCTTGGCGAGCAACGCCGGGCGCCCGCGGATTCGAAGTTGGGAGAAGGAGCTTCGCTCGTCACCGAGGCGCAGCATTCGGTCACGATTGCGCCCGCGTCTGCGCTGGCTGGAGTCCGTCGTGATCACGGGAGAGCCCGCCATGGCGGGCGGGGAGACGGACCACGCGGCCGCCTCTGGGTGATCGCAACCAGCGCCAGAAACCGCGCGTGCCGTGCAGGAAGGTTGACCCGCGCGGCCAACTTCGCGACGTTCCGTTCGACGTGCCGCCCGGGAGCCTGAGGGCGGATACCGGGACCATATGACAGACGAAACGCGACGAGAGCTGAACCCCGAGGCCCCGCTGGGGGTCTTTGACTCGGGACTGGGTGGGCTAACGGTAGTGCGGGCGCTGCTCGAGGAGTTGCCCCACGAACGGATCGTGTACCTGGGCGACACGGCTCGGGTTCCGTACGGCACTCGGTCGCGGGACACTGTCATCCGTTATGCGCGAGGGTGCGCCCGCGTGCTGATTCGCCGCAATGTGAAAGCCTTGGTCGTGGCCTGCAACACGGTGAGTGCGGTGGCGCTCGATCTGCTTCGGGCCGAGCTCGATCTGCCCGTCATAGGCGTCGTGGAGCCAGGTGCCAGTGCAGCCGTCACGGCTGCTGAGTCGGTCCGGCCGGTCGCGGGTTCGATGGCGGGAGTGAAGATCGGCGTGTTGGGCACCGCCGGCACCATCTCATCCGGGGCGTATGCGCGGGCGGTGAGTCAGATTTCGACCCGATTCGAGGTGGTAGGCCAAGCCGCGCCACTGCTGGTCCCGCTGGTGGAAGAGGGCTGGTTGACCGGTGAGGTGCCGGAGTTGGCGGTGCGGCGCTACGTCGAGCCACTGACGGAAGCGGGGGCGTCGGTCATCGTGCTCGGCTGCACGCACTATCCACTGTTGGAGGCGACGATTGCACGGGTAGCGGCGGCAGTGGCGGAGCACCCTGTGGTCATCGTCGACAGCGCCAGCGCCACCGCGGCCGAGATCAAGACCTTGCTGCAGAGCTGCCGGATCCCGCCGGCGCGGGGAAGAATCGAGCCATATCCTCGTCTGGAGCTTCTGGTCACTGACACTCCGGCGGGGTTTCAGGCCGTGGCGGAGCGCTTTCTCGGTGGCTACGACGTGCCGGACGTCCTACAGATCGACATCGATCCAGTGGGAGGCTAGCGCCATGCACATTTCCGGTCCGTTGAGGGCGGCGACGGTCGTCGTCGTCGTGGGTGCGGCGGGCTGCGCGACGGAGCGCGAGCCCATCAATCAGGTGCAGCCCAACGCCCTGGAGAAGAGCTTCTTCGTTGGCGAGGACTTGCAGGGGTCGGAGGACGATCCCGAATTCTACTCAGCGTCGACGGTGATCGACGTGCCCTACGGTGCGAGACATGGGCTCTTCAGCGGGCTGGCGGGAGGGCTCGCGCGCGTCAAGTGGGAGATCAGCGAGGACGCTCTGATCGCACGCAAGACGTACGAGCACATCAACGACACGGACGGTCGCGGGGCGCGCACCTCCAACAATGGGATCGTGGTGGCCGCGTTCCCCATCGAGTCGCACTTCGACATCCGGCGCGACTACAATCCGTCCACCGGAGAAGAACTCAACGTCATCGAGGAAAACGACCGGGATGCGCCTTGGTACGAGCGCGAGTTCATGCGCGTGGACTGGTCCCAGAACCTCATCACCTCTTCACTCAGTTGGGACCCGCTGGCCTACGACAACATGGTGGGCGCCAACTACGACGTCGAGCCGCTCGCCTACTACGTCGAAGATCCAAACCACCCGGATGCACCGGTGTTCGACGGCGACGCCGGCTACTTCGACATCACTCAGCGGCTGTTCGTGACGCCGGCCACCATCAACGTGCTGGGGCACGAGTACCCGACCTGCTTCTGGAATGGCGCCTGGGTCGCGGGAGGGGACTATCAGACCGGCGTGTGCGAGCCGACCGAGCTCACGTTGCGAATGAGCTTCAGGCGGGTGCCACAGCCCGGCGACGCGGGGTACACGGACTACTTGCCTCGCCACTACGATGGGGCACGCATGGATGCATTCGGCGGCTTCTACGTGGAGCGCAAGGGCTACGATGCGCAGTACGGCGTGGTCGACGACCGGTGGTACCGTTACCTGCAACGCTTCGACATCTGGGAGGAGAGTACCACGGACGTGTCTTGCGCCACACGCGACACGTTTGCCGCGGGCCTCGACCCGAATCGCGACGAAGACGGCAATGGCACCGACGACGACTGTGAGGAAGCCGAGCCTGGGTCCCAATGCAACGTGTTTCGCCAGCGCTGCACCGTTCCCTATGCGCTGCGTGTGCCCAAGCCGGTGGCTTGGCACCAACATTTGGAGAGCGACGACGAGCTGCTGTTCCAGTCGACGAAGCGTGCGGTCGAGGAGTGGGACACGGCCACGCGTCTCGCGGTGCAGGCAGCGCGGTACGTCGAGTGCGTGCGGACAAGGACTCGGAGCGTGGAGGGGCTCCGTGCGGTCGGCGGGGCATACCTCGAGAGCTCGGAGCAGCGCGGGAACCTGAATCTGGTGCGCGCCAGCTGCCGGACCGCGTATCCGATCGCGGGCCATGGCGAGGACACGGGGCAGGTCGATGGAGTCGAGCTCGCCCACGCGCGCGAAGTGCTCCGCTGCTGGGAACGCAATGGCCGCGATGCCGACGAGTGTGCTCCCGAAGATCCCAACTCGGTGGCCGCCATGCGGCCTCTCGCGGTGCTGTGTCACAATCCGGTGCGGGGACCCCGCTACGCCACGAACGGTCGTCTCGTGGACGCTGGCGATGACCCTGCCTGCGGTGAGGAGGGACTGGCCACGCGGGTGGGAGACCTGAGATATCACTCCGTGAACATCTGGAGCACGCCGGAGGGCTCGTCGCCGTGGGGGTTCGGGCCGTCCTGGGCCGACCCCCTCACGGGTGAGGTGATTCAGGGAAGCGTGAACGTGTATGGGGCGGTGACCGATCTGGCGGCGCGCAGCGTGCTCGACCGCTCGCTCTGGTATGCGGGTGAGCTGAGCGCAGAGGAGGTGACGAGCGGTGAGTACGTGCGCGACTGGGTGGCGGCGACGAGCGGAGGAGAGCCTGCCCGGGCACCGCTACTCGAACCCGACGAGGTGGAAGCACGACTCCTCGGCATGCATCACGCAACGGTGGACTCGTTCGCGGGGGTGGATTCGCTCAACCTGAGCCTGGACCTCTACGACTGGGCTCGGGGCCTACAGGCTGATCTGGAAGCCGAGCGGGCTGTACCCCAACTCGCCGGGTCCAACCGCGCGGAATTCGATCAACGGATTGAGCTGGCCAAGGGCAGCGAGGTCGAAGCGGCGCTGGTCGGCCCCATGTGGACCCAGGCGGCCGGGATCGATTCCACCGTGGCGCTGAGCGGAACGATGCTGGAGCTTGCCTCACCGCTGCGGCTGCAGAACGCCGAGCGCCTGATGAATGCGCAGGACGAGGTGCAGCGCATGCTCGCCGACCGCGGTTTCTGTTTGCGCGACGCGCCCGAACCCTCCGCCGTCCCTGCGCTCGGCAAGCTGCTGCGCCGCAAGTTCCCCCCGCTGGCGAACGACGCCAGCGCCGGTGAGGAAGCGGAGCGCCAGCAGCGGATGTACGACTACCTGCGCAGCCGCCTGCACTATGGCCTGATCTTGCACGAGATGGGGCACACCTACGGGTTGCGGCACAACTTTGCGGGTTCCGCCGACAAGTTCAACTATCGGCCGCAGTACTGGCAGTTGCGCACCGAAGGGGGCACGGTGAACGAGGTCTGCACCGAGCCCGTGCAGGACGGATCGCAATGCGTGGGGCCGCGCTACTTCGATCCCGAGACCCAGGACGAAATCGACCAGTCGATACACACTTGGGCCAGCACCTCGGTCATGGACTACGCGGGGGAGTACACCCAGGACTGGATGGGTCTCGGTCCCTACGACCTGGCGGCTGCGAGAATGTTCTACGCGGACGTGGTCGACGTCGCGAGCGATCCCGGCTTGCGCCTGCGGGAAGGGTTTGCTCCCCCGGCCCGGGCCGTCGAGATGTTGGGCCTGGTCGATCGCACCGGCGGGATCGTGGGCCAGTGGGTCTATGGCGGCGACCATTTCCTGCACTACTCCGAGTGGGAGGATTTTTTCGGACTGCTGCACAACTGCCGAGAGCACGAGCCCGAGGTGCCAACCGACTGGAGTGACGAGGTGAGCGGTATCTTCGACCCGGTCTTCGACGGGCAGGTCGTGCGCGGCGAGGTTTGCGAGCGCATGCCGGTCGACTACGTCGCCTGGCGCGACATGCTGCCGGAGGTGCTGAGCGAGGATCTCTGGGTCGATCCCAAGTTCTTCACTCCGGGTAGGCCGATGGACACCACCGGGCGAATTCGAGTGCCCTACATGTTCGAGGGTGACGAGTTCGCGGACGGATGGAGCCCCTCGACGCTGCGGCGTGACTCCGGCGCCGATCCCTACGAGCAGTTCTCGTTCTTCATCAATCGCTACGAGAATGAGCACATCTTCGAGAACTACCGGCGTAACCGAGTCGGCTTCAGCGTCGTCGACGCCTATCATCGCGCGATGCTGCGCACACACTACAAGCTCTCCTACCTGACGCAGGGCTTGAGCATCATGCACGATTTCTGGTTCAGGTCGCTGGCAGAAAGTGGCACCGAATTCGACGATCCACTCACCGGCGAGGTGCGCCGGATGAGCCATGCCGACATCATCGCGTACTACGAAGGGGAGGGGCGGCCCATGCGCGAGTACGCCATCGCGGCGTCGATGGCGTTCGACCATTTCATGCGCGTGCTGACTCGACCCAACGTGGGCCCGCACTTCAGCGGAGTCACGGGCTACGACGACTACCTGGTGTCGGGGGAAGATCTGCTCGGGTTCAGCTTCGATCCAGCTTCGATGACTGGAGTGATCATCCCGAATGGCAGCTCGGTGGTCGGTACGGACGTGTCCTTCGGCGGTCGCCCCCTGACCAACGGGCTGCAGTACGGGCGTGGCTATCACTACTATGACTACATCGACCAGGCCGGCTCGTTCTACGAGAAGACCTTCGCCTTCCAGGCCATGCTGAACGCGGTGTACCGCGCGCCGGCCTCATTCTTGCGCTTCGACGCGCTGGATGGGCGCTGGCGCCACACGAACTTCACCAACCTGTTCCCGGAGGGCATGCGCCGCGCCCTCGGCCTGATGCTCACGGACGACTACACGGCATACGCTCCGCGCGTACCGGCGGAGTCTCCGGGGGTGCCCTTGGTGGAAGAGGACACGGCGTTCACCCCTGGCCCCCTCGGCTGGGTGTCCTTCGTCAAGGCGGACGGTCCGGAGATCTGTTGGCCCAGCCAGGGACGCTACGTCTGCAGCGCGCCCACCGGGGACGATGTCGCCGATCGGGTCCCGCGCGAATCGGTGCCGGTGGAGCCGCAGCTGGGGTTCGAAATCCAGAAGTTCATCGCGTTCTGGGCCTACGTCTACCTGCCCGGGAGTCAGGTCTGGGACTGGGTGGACATGATGCGCATCTACCGTACGGGTGCGGACGTGGAACCGGGGTACCTGCCGACCGAACGCGTGGCGTGGCGCGATCCCGAGACCAGCTTGACCTACTTTGCCCGCAGCTACGGCGACGAGGAGATCTTCGGCAGAACCTACGATCGCGGCGTGGCGGCCAAGATGATCCAGTGGGCGCAGCGGTTGACCGAGCTCGCGTACGAGCTCGACGAGACCTCGCCCTACGACCCCGACACCGGTCAGCCCAACCCGGCTCTGGACGCCGACGCCCAACCGATTGTGCGCGCCGACGACAGTATCGTTCCCAACGACCCCGCGCGCCTGACCTGCGACGACAACCGTGCCTGTCAACAGCTCCGCCGTTACCGCGGCCTGCTCGACTTCATGCGCGACACCGCCGCCCAGCTGGGATTCCCCGAGCCGGGCCTGAACACGGTGGACTAGTGCTCTGTCCCAGAAGTCGCAATCGTTGCGCTTCCGCCGGGCCGAACTCGGGGGTGGCGGCCCGGCGGAAGCGCAGCTCTGCTGCGATCTGGACAGAGCACCTGGTCTTTCTTGCGGCACCTTCGGTGCCGCTGTGCCCTGTCCCGACAGCCACCTGGGAGACCCACGAAGACGCGGCCCGGCGGGTTCACGGATGGTTACTTCCGAGACAGGGCACTAGCTGGCTGACCGGGGCGCTGGAATTGGCTGGTCGTGGCGAAACGCCGAGACAGATAGCGCGCCGATGCTTCTGGCGTTCACGCTCGCGCGCCCCCGGATTGCCGTTCGCTGGGGCGAGCGTCGACGCTGCCGAGCTCGAGCTCCGAAGGGCACGGCCCCTGATGGCGCGAAGCGGCCTCCGACCGACCTGCGGCGACCACAGATCCGCAGGGCTCGCGCGGCTGCGATGGTTCGCGGTCTGGCTGCTATGGTTGGTGGGGCTTTCGGTCTCCGTGCCCGCCCAGGCTGCGCCCGCCCGAGCATCGGCTGACCCGTGCCCACCCGGCAACCTGCTCGAGAACGCAACCATCGTGAGTGGCGGCAACGATCCGGGCGCGGTGGCGATGCTAAATGGATGAGCACGATTATGGAATAGGTCACCCGTCCCGCAAGCCGGTTCGCTGGCAAGGCGCGAGCGAGCAGCCCGCGGAGCGTACACGAAGTACGTGAGCAGGCAGCGCAGCGAGCAACGCCGCCAGCGGAGCGGATCGCGGGACGTCGGTTTGTTCCAGAATCACGCTCCCTGATTTAGTGGCGTTGCGTTGGTGGCGCATCCGCCAGGTGCCTCGAGCCGGCTCGCGCGTCCTGCTCGGGGCAGCGCTCGCGACTATCGTCCTCTTACCCTGGTCAGTGTGGATGGTCGGGGTCGAAGACGCATGGGCCCAGTTTCTCAGCAACACGCTGAAACACGCCGCGACGCCGTCAGCCAATCTCGTCGGGTTGCCGGCAGCCCTCTCCTTCCGGTTCTCCACACGGGCCGATCTGCTCTTCGACGCTGCACAGACTGACGCCTTCTCCGCCGTCCGCGCTGCCCGAGTGGAAACACTGAGGGCCATGCGACCGATCCACCTGGTCGCCGTCGCGACAGCCTTGTGGTTGGTCTATCGCGCCCTACGGCGAAGGACTGAGTGCTGGATGGCCGCCGCACTGGGGCTGGCGCTGGTTCCCATCGTATTCCAACTGTCCTGCTACTACTACTCACTGCTCGTCGTTCTGGCGCTGCTTGGGCACGAGCGACGTGCGATCCTGTCACTCGTTTTGCTCTGCCTGGCCGCCACGACCGCCGTGGAGCTCGTCACCGACCCCATCGATGTGCGGTACGCGATCTGGAGCTGGATCGTGGTGGTCACGATCGGAGCCGTGATCGCTCTAGCCGCGCGAGCGGATCCCCGTCAGGGTACCCCCGTCCCAGGGTAGTCCGCACGTGCTTCATTCCTCGTTCTCGTACGCAAACACGCAAACGGTTGAGGACGAGGGGGCGGTCACCCCGATGGGCACGTTCAGTACAAGAGCGGGATCTGAATTTCGCAGGCAAACTCTACGGACAGCTCCGCCTCGGGATCGCTCTGGACCGCATCGCAGGTGGCCGGGCACAGGTGGATCATCGTTGGGGCCGAGGGATCATCGTAGTGCCAGCCCATCGTCGAGGCGCAGCTGGGGTCGTAGCTCAGTTCCGTGGACGCGGTGCCGCTGGTGTAGCGCACCGCCACCCGCTGCGCGTCGAACTCTCGACCCGGCGGAGGCGGCGGCATCTGAATGTTGCAGGAGAGGGTCTGGTTGCGGATGCCATTGACGACGGTGAGGAAGCTCGCCGTGGTGGCACCGGGGTCGCCGGTGTCGATGAAGAATGCGTGGCCAGTACCCCCCGCGACGGCGATGGCCTCCAGGTCGCTCACCGTGTCCGGAGCGCCCGCCAACGGCGGGTTGCGCACGCCGATCACATAGGTCGGAAAACGGCCCACCGCCCCTTGCACCGTGGCTGCCACGGCTTCGATCGACTGGTCGTCGCAGCCTTGGGGGTAGCCATCGGTCACGAGCACGATGGCATAGGTCGCGTTGGGCTCTACCGCCGCCAGCGCGTCGAGCATCGTGATGGTTCCTTCGACGATGGCCAGGGAAGGGGTTCCACCCCGCCAGTCGTCGGCGGACTGTGGGGTGACTGCCTGTATGGCCGCACCAAAGGCTGGCGAAGGGAGCTCGGTCATCGGAACGTCTGGCACTTCGTACACACTCGCTTCGCAGCGGTCGCTGCTCGCCGGGAAGAACGTGAGCGAAGCGCTCAGACCGGTCGACGCCGGATCGTTGAAGAACGCCGTGGTGGCCGCCACCACGGGCTGCCACTTGAGCACCGGATCGTGCCAAGGGAAGTCGAGCTTGCCCATGCTGCCCGATACGTCGAGCGCAAACGCTAGGTAGACCGGCTGCAGCTCCGCGGCGACGTGTGTGGATGCGCAGGCTCCACCTTCGCCCGCGTCTTCGGGTTCGCTACCGGTGCTCCCTCCGGAACCGTCGACCAACAGCACGGTGCCGCCGGTGCCGAGGTCGCCTTCTGCACCGCTGCCGTCCCCGGCGGACGGAACCCCGCCGGTACTCTTGACCAGCGAGCTGCCCGGCGCGTCGTCGCCGCTACCGACGCATCCCCAGGCTGCGGTAGACGCCAGTCCAACACATACGACTGCACGGATTCGGTCTTGCATATGCCCCTAAATCAGCGAGCGCGATGCCGATGGTCTGATGATCTGGTAATGCGTGACGCCCGACGAACTCATTTTGCCGTGCTCGACCGCGGGTTGTCCGGCCAACCCGACCAGGGGAATGCGCCAGACCCCGCCCCGCGAGCGGGGCCCCACCCCAAACGGTGCGCGAGCGGCGCAAATCCAACCAGCCATCGACATTCGCGTTCTCTCATCTAGATTGCGACGAGCACGGGAAAGGGTGCAGTCATGGTGAGCCTGGTACGCGTCTCGTTGGTCGGCGGCCTACTGGCAGCCCTGGTGGGCTGCGGCGGAGACGACTCGATTCCCCCCGGTTGGTACTCCACCGGAGGCTCGGGTGGCGAGGGCGTTGCTGGCGCACCGGGTCACGCCGGCAGCGCTGGCGCACCGGGTCACGCCGGCAGCGCCGGTGCAGCAGGAACCGATCGCGCCACTCCGCCGGAGCCGATCGAGTACGACGGCCTGAATGGCCTGGCCCGGAATCCGATCGTCAGCCACGTCTTCACGGCGGACCCCTCTGCTCATGTCTTCGAAGGAAGAATCTACGTCTATGCGTCGCACGATCTGGACGACCAGACGGGCTACGACATGGAGGACTATCACGTCTTCTCGTCGGATGATCTCGTCAACTGGCAGGATCACGGCGTGGCCCTGGACTCGGCCGACATCTCCTGGACGAACAGGCTCTACGCTCCGGACTGCGCGCACAGCGAGGCGACCGGGCAGTACTACCTCTACTTCCCCAACTCGGGCAGCGGGATCGGCGTTGCCGTCTCTGACAGCCCCGCGGGGCCTTTCGTGGACGCCTTGGGGGAACCACTGATCGACCGAAATACGCCCGGAGTCGAGGACGTCAGTTGGGTCTTCGACCCGATGTGCTTCGTCGACGACGATGGGCAGGCCTACCTCTACTTCGGCGGAGGGATGTCCGGTACGGGCGACAACGCCCGTGTCATTCGGTTGAACGAGGACATGGTGAGCCTGGCAGACGCCGCTGCCACGACCATCGTCGCCCCGGACTTCTTCGAGGCCTCGTTCCTGCACCAGCGCGACGGGAGGTACTACTTCTCCTACTCCACCACGTTCGCCGATCACTCCGCCACCATCGATTACCTGGTGAGCGACGACCCCATGACAGGCTTCGAATACGCGGGGACGATTCTGCAGAACCCCGCTGGCAACAACTACAACAACCACCACCACTCCATCGTGGAGTACGCTGGAGACTGGTATATCTTCTACCACAACCGTGTGCTAGCGAATCGAGACGGGTACTCGGAGTTCCAGCGCAGCATCACGCTGGATCACCTGACGTACGACGCGGACGGAGCCATCGAAACGGTCTCCGCCACGATGGGGGAGGTAGCGCAACTCCGAAACCTCGATGCGTTCTCGCGCCTGCAAGCGGAGACCATGGCCGATCAACGCGGTATCGAGATAGAGTTCGCGGAAGACGCTGGCACCCGCGTCGGGGTGAACGTCACAGACCTGCAGGACGGTGACTGGATTGGGTACTCTCAGGTGGACTTCGGCGCGGGTGCGTCCAGCTTCAGGGCGCGAGTGGCTTCCGGCTCGGCCGTGGGGGGCACCATCCAGGTCTACATCGATGGGTGCGACATGTTCACCGACCTGCCGGGCACACTCATCGGAATCTGCCCCGTGAGCGGCACCGGAGGATGGCAGGTATGGGCCGACATCGAGTGCACCATCGAGGCGCCTGCCGGTGTGCACGACGTCTACCTGCGGTTCGCGGGAACCGGGTCCGCGCCGTTGTTCAACCTGGACTACTTCCAGTTCGAGTGAGGGTGGGCCGCGCCGGATCCCGATGGGTTCGATCCACCGTCCGCGCCCCGGCTTCTCCTCGCACGCTCACGATGTCCACTCCCACAGCGTCGTCGCACACAACGTGGAGCCGGAATCGACTGCCTCAATGGTTTCGCGGAAGGCGAGGTCTTCGGGAGCCACAACGCCGCGGAGCTGCTGCTCGGCGGCGTTTTCTTTGGTCCAGCACTTCACGGCACTCCTGCGCGGCGCCCGAGCTTTGCTCGGGCACTGGTTCTGAGCTAGCCTGGCCACGCGTTTTCTTGAATTGAGCTGCGCTTGGCGTGGCCTGCAGCTCGGCGAAATGGAGCAGTTCCTGATGAGATCCCCCCACAATTCGGGCACCTCGGGCGTGGCGCTGAGCGCTGCGCTGGTCGCGGTCGGTTGGGCAACGTTCACTGGCTGTGGCGGAACGGGCAGTGGTGGCGGCGGTGTCTTGGTGGCAGTGGGGGGCGCCATGGCGACCGGCGGTATTCCGGACGGCAGCGTCGGTGGCATGGTGGGAGAGGTTGGCGGCACCGGTGGCGTGCCGGACGGGCAGGGCGGTACCCCCGCCGAGGTCGTCACCCCCACCGGAGATCCCGATCCGGCCACCGACACGGAGTACGAGCGGGTGCTTCGACTCGCAATTCGGTTCTACGGGGCACAGCGTTCGGGAGACAACGGCAACTGGCTCCTGCAACAGGCTGCGAGCAGCCAGCCCAGTTGCTTCATCGCCGACGGTCAGAACGGCGGCTACACGGGGATAGACGCTGGTTGGTTCGATGCCGGGGATCACATCAAGCCCACGGTCACGAACGCATATGCAGCAGTGGTCATGCTCGAGGCGTACGGGGAGCTTCCCTGGGCGTTCGACGATCTGTACAGCCCCAGGGATCCATTGGGCGCGGGTGGTGACGTTCACGGTACGCCGAACGGCATCCCCGACGTGCTGGATGAGATCAAGTTCGGGGCCGACTTCCTCGCTCACACCTACCTGAGCACCAACTCGATGATCCTTCAGGTCGGTGACGCCTCCGATGACCATACCTACATGATGCCGTGCACCGAGCAGGACGATCAGACCGTGCCGCAAGGCGGCGAGATGCAGGGTGGTTCGCGGACGGGACGGCCCTCGTTCACCGGCATGAACGGTCACATTGCCGGGCTGGCGTCCGCCGCCTTGGCGGCCATGAGTCGCCACTACGCACCGTTCGACCCTGCGAGCGCAGCGACGTATCTGGGAGCTGCCCGGAACATCTACGCTGCAGCTCGGGCCAATGCGTCGGCCACGGACGGCGTGATGCCATACTATCCCAACAAGAACACGGTAGGCATGCTGTGTGGAGCGTCGGAGCTCTATCGCGCCACCCAGGAGCACACCTACCTGGAAGACGCGGCGGGCTACTTCCCCGACGTGAGTCAAGCCTACTGGCCAGCGGGCTTCGACAACCCCCACGAGTTTTGCATGGAAAGCTACTCCCGTGCGGGACAACTCGCCGGCGAGCCCAACAGCGGACATGGCCGTCGTCTCAACAGCGTCAACAGCCTCACCTCCGTGCTGACGGCGGGCGTGGTCTGGGACCCCGCCTGGGACGGGGCCGACTGGGCGCCGCTCCGATACGCGATGACCGTGGCCTACTCCGCCGGCATCGCGGCCTGGATTTCCGGCCATGACAACAACCGGGCGTTGGCTCTCGGTCAGCTCGACTGGGTCATGGGCAACAACATGTACAATCGCTCGTTCGTCTGCGGCTATGGCAACAACTCACCGCAGCACCCGCACCACCGCAACGCCAACTGGAACGGAGCTGCGCGTACGCTCTACGGTGCGCTGGTGGGTGGTCCGGTGCCGGGCGAATCCTACACGGACAGCGTCGACGACTTCGTCCACAACGAGGTCGCGCTCGACTACAATGCCGGCCTGGTGGGTCTGGCCGCGTACGGCGTCCACACCGAACGCTGGCTGGCGCTCAATCCGGAATGAGCACGCCGCAGCGCGGGCCTCAGCCCCCCAACGACTGTTCGGGCTCGCGGGCGCACCAGTACAGGACGCTCATGCGCACGGCGACGCCCGACTCGACTTGGTCCAAGATCACACTCTGACTGCCGTCCGCGACGTCGTCGTTGATCTCCACGCCGCGATTGAGGGGACCAGGGTGCATCACGATGGCGTCGGGCTTGGCGAGCCTGAGGCGCTGTTGGTTCAGACCGAACATGCGTGAGTACTCGCGCAGCGTGGGGAACATCGCGCCCGCCAGGCGCTCCTGCTGAATGCGCAGCATCATCACCACGTCCGCACCTTCGATGGCCGGCTCGATGCGGTCGTACACCTCACACCCGAACGTCTCGGCGTGGCGCGGCATCACCGTGCGAGGACCTGCCAGGCGAACCTTGGCGCCGAGCATGTTGAGCAGCGCCAGGTCGCTGCGTGCCACGCGACTGTGGGTGATGTCCCCGCAGATGGCCACGGTCAGGCCGGCCACGCTGCCCTTGTGCTGACGAATGGTGAACGCATCCAGCAAGGCTTGGGTGGGGTGGGCGTGCATCCCGTCTCCAGCATTGACCACGGAGGCGCGACTGTGGCGCGCGACGTAGTGCGGCGCACCAGACACCTGGTGACGGATGATGATCACGTCGGCGTGCATGGCCTCGATGTTGGCGACGGTGTCACGCAGGGTCTCACCCTTCTTGGTGCTGGATTGGGCGACGGCGACGTTGACCAAGTCGGCGCCCATGCGCTTGCCGGCGAGCTCGAACGAGGTCCGGGTTCGGGTGGAGGCCTCGTAGAACAGCGTGATCACGGTCTTGCCGCGCAGCGTCGGCACCTTGCGCACCGGCCGACGAGTGATTTCCAGGAACGTCTCGGCCGTTTCGAGGATCCGCTCGGCGGTCGCTCGATCGAGGTCGGAGATGGACAGCAGGTGCTGGAGGCGTTCTTCGGTCATGTGGCTGCTGGTGGTGCGGAGGGGGAGGTGAAGGGTTGAACGACCACGTGGAGATCACCGCCTTCTCCCAGCACGTCGATGCGCTCGGAGTTGGGCACCTTGGCATGGTCGACCACGTAGTCCGGTTGGATGGGGAGCTCGCGGCCGCCGCGGTCGATGAGCACGGCCAGCTCGATTCGGCGGGGACGACCCCAGTCCATGAGGGCATCGATGGCGGCGCGTACGGTACGGCCGGTGAACACCACGTCATCCACCAGGATGACGTGGGTGCCCTGCAGCGAGCCCGGGATGTCGCTGGGCCCGATGCGGGGATTGGGCAAAGCCGTGGCCGCGTCGTCGCGGTACAGCGTGATGTCGAGGATGCCCAGGGGCAGCGCCGGACCCTCCAATTGCTGAATCCAATCCGAGAGCGCCTTGGCGACCGGCACGCCGCCGCGTCGCACGCCGACCAACACCAGATTCTCCGCTCCACCGTGTCGTTCGACAATCTCGCCGGCGACCCTCCTCAGGCCACGCGACACTCTTCCCGCGTCCAGCAGAGTCCGCATGGGCGCCCTCGTACCACGCAAGGCGCTCAGGTGGACGCCCAAACTGCGCGAGCTGTGATTTCCGACGCTTACACACCCCAACAAGGGTGCTCGAATTTCGATCAGTGCGTGGAAGGGCGCCTCGTGCGGACCGTTTGGGGTGGGGCCCCGCTTGCGGGGCGGGGTCTTGCGAAGACCCCGGGGAGGCAACAGGAATCAGGTTCGAGCGAACTGGTGGCATCGTGAGGTCTTCGGAGCCCTCACCCAACTGGGGGCTCCGAAGACCGGCACGAGAATCATGCTCGCTGGTTCAGTTCAACATGCGTCCGTCCGGGCCTCGGCCATCCGGACCACCGCCGTCGTCGCGGCGTGGCCCGGAGTCGGGTACGGACCGGTCGTCGTCGCGGCGTGGCCCGGAGTCGGGTACGGACCGGTCGGTGTCTTCCTCGCCGCCGTCGATCACCTTGAGTCCCGATGACGCGACCCGTTTGCGACGGCGGTGTCGTTCTCGCTCCAGCTCGGCCTGCGTGGCGGCCAGCCGGCGGTGCAGCCACCAGCGCCGCATCGGTGACGGCGAGCCCCCGCCGAGCAGCCAGCCGGCGAGCATGCCTCCGAAAGGAGCGATGAGCCCGGACGGCAGATCGGACAGGGCCACCACCGCCAGGATGCTCGTGCCGACCACGAACAGCACCAGCGTCCGGGAGCTCACCGGCACCAGCATCATCAGGCGCACCGTCTGGCCCTTGAAGCTCAAGGCCCAGGCGATGGCGATCGCTTCCACCACCGGTAGCGCCCCGAACCAGTACGGCGGCACGAGCTTGGTCGCGATGCTGCCGGGCAGGAGCATCCAGACCAAGAGCTGCACGCCGTAGCTGATCATGGCGGACCAGATCAGAAATCCGACGTAGCGTTTCGCTCCCCAGGCGCTCTCCAGCGAGGGAGAGAGGAAGTACAGGCCCAGCAACATGAAGAGGATGCTCCCGAGCATCTGCGGGTGGTGCAGCAGGGGTGCGGTGAAGAGCCGCCACACCTGTCCCTGGAGGATGAGCTCGTTGCTGCCGACGAACAGGGCGAAGAGCTCCATACTCGCTCCGCCCCAGTTGATGGCGACGGCGAATGCGAGCCACACGGCGAACAGCGTGAGCAGGGTGGCCTTGAGCGCCTTGCCTGGCCGGGGCAGACCGCCCGTCACTTCCTGGCTGCCGTCGCTACCGCGCATGAGTCCGCCGGTCTAGGTAGCTGGCCGGAGCCCCCCCCGCAAGAGCGGGAGGGCCGGCCTCGGTCCAGACCAGGCCCGGGATCTCGGGTGGTGCGCCGACCTGCTCATGGGGTTGCCTGCGCGCTTCGGGGCTGGTCGGCTTGGTTCCGCTACTCCGCTTCGACCAATGGGTCGCAATGGGCCGGGACGATGGCGCCTGGCTCGGTGGTGCGGAAACACGTCGTCTCCCAGGCCGCCGCCGTGCCATCCGCTTCGAACGCCGCGACGGTGAACGTGTAGGTGGCCTCGGCGGTCAGCCCCTCGAAGGTCACTGCTTCTTCGCAACTCGCTTCGCGTGGCGCTTCGTCGGCGCCGTCCAGTGTCACCTCGAAGCGGTCCACGGATCCGGGCTCGGCACCACAATCCAGATCTCCCAGGGCATCGGCCAGGGCGACCGTGACCCCGGTCGTGCTACCCCCTTCGAGGTGGTCCGTGAGCGGCTCGCACGCGCGGACGAAGATGGTCACGCGGTCGTACGCAATCACGGCGGTGTCGGTGCCCTGGTTCTGTCGACCGCACGAGGTGGTCCAGCGCGGCTCCACCACCTCGCCGGAATCCGTGGTCAGCATCACGGGGCTGCCCGGGGCCAGGGGCACCAGGTCGGTCCGGTCGTAACCCTGGACGTCCGCAACGTACCGGTGGTCCGGCACGACGAAGCCGAACGCGACCGGCACGACACAGCTCACCGGGGGGGAGCTGGGCAACACGAAGGAGTCGATGTCGGCGTCCTCGCCGCCGAGATCTCCGGTTACGTCCTCGAGCGTGGCGACGTATCGGCGCATGGCGCCTGGGCTCGAAAGGCAGGGAACGTCACCCAGAAAGGCATCGGGCTCCACCGCGACCAGCGTCGGGTTGTCGTTGCGTTTTCCGCCGCGCGAATCAGAGCAGCCCAGCACGACGACACCGAGGGCGCCGACCACGGCCATGAGCACGGACCGGAGCTGCATGGGGGCCCTGTCTAGTACCGAGCTGCCGCGCGGACCAGTGATATCCGTGTGCTCCGGGTGCGGACGCTACTGCACCGGCAGGTAGACGCGCTTCTCCACCGGTGGGTCGAACGCCACGAGCTGGTCCCCCTTCAGCATGAACCGCGCGATAGTTTCCGGAAGCTCCGCTTCTGGGTCCGGGAAGCCAGGGGGCTCGCATACTCGAGCGAGTCGGGTGGCTGGCCGGCGCATCTCCACGGCGGGCTCGCCGTGTCGACGACCAAAGGCCAAGTCGACCCGGGGTCTGCCTTCAGCGTGGCACACGTACTGCGAGCCGTCCCGCATCTCGAAGGCTTCGTCGATCTCGAGGTGCTCTTGGGTCCAGTCTTTGCCGGCCGCGAATCGAACCGTGCTCTTGGCCTGCATGCGGTACACGGCGATCGGGCTCGGGTGCGAGCGCAGACTCTTGACGAGCTCAGTCGCGGCCCACGCCTCACCGACCCGTCGGATCGCGTCTGCGGGGGTCTCGTGCTCGACCGGCGCCACCACCTCGGACGGATCTCCCGCGCACGCTCCGACCACGAAGGCCATCGCGGCCAGGCCCGCGCGCACGCCCCCGGGCCTGGTCTGAGAGTCGTTCATCGGGTCCCGTACCCCAGGTTCGCACCGCCGCGCCTACGGTCCAGCGCCGCCACCGCTGCTGCCTCCCCGCGACTGCTGGCCCGATCCTGCGGTACCGCCATTTGCCTCAGGTCGCACCGCCTCTTCCTCCGAGAGGAAATCGCATTCGGGTATGAGCTCCGGATACCGCACCACGTCGCAGGCGGTCTCGATGCGTTCGTCCCCTGGCTCGTCCAGGGCCAGCGCCTCACGCGCGCACGCCGCCGCCGAGACGTTGGGGTCATCGGCGGCACAGTTGCCCGCCGCCTCTATGGCGCTCACGCATCGGTTGACGGTTGGGTCGCCCGGTGCCTGATCCACCGCAAGCCCATGGAGGCAGTGGTCGCGGTAGTAGCGTTTGCACGCGTCTACGTCGTCCACCTGGAGGTCGCCCTCACAGTGCGTGGCCGCTTCGCACCGGGCCTCTTCAATCTTTCGGCAATCGTCCACGCCCACCGCGTCCGTGCCGCAGCTGACACCGCTGACGAGCACGAAGGAGCACGTGGCCGAGACCAGGGCGGTGAGGACGTGACGCACCAGTGACATGCCCCTCGGGCTAGCACGCGCTCTGGAGCCGGGGCGAGTTTGTCGCCACCGACGCGGCAAGGTTGGATTGGCACCGCAGTGGGGCGCAGAGTCGAGGCCATGGCCTCCGCGATGGTGCTCTGTGCGGGACTGGGAACTCGGCTCCGGCCTCTGACCGACGAGCTTCCCAAGCCGCTGGTGCCCGTGGGTGACCGGCCGCTTCTGGCACATGTCGCCGGGCGCCTGCGGGCGGCGGGCTTCTCCAAAGCGGTCGTCAACACGCACCACCTGCCCGAAGCGTTCGCAAGTCATCTCGCCGAGATCCCACTCGACCTTCATCTGGTGCACGAACCGGTCATTCGCGGCACTGCGGGTGGAGTGGCTGGAGCTCGTGCCCTGCTCGGCCCCGGGCCCGTGCTCGTGCACAACGGTGACATTATTGGCGCCCCGCCCATTGGAGCGCTGCTCGCAGCGGCAGGTGAGGGGATGTGTCTCGCGGTTGCCCCGCGACCGGCCGGTCAGGGGAGCGTCGGTCTGGCTGCCGATGCGTCGGTCGTCAGGCTACGAGGCGAGGTGTTCGGGCAGGAGGTCGCCGGAGGGGACTACGTGGGAGTGGCAGCCGTGGGGCGCCGCTGTCTCAGCGAGCTTCCCGATCAGGGATGCCTCATCGGAGATTGGGCACTGCCCGAGCTGCGGCGTGGCGGGCGCCTGACCGCAGTCGCGGCGAGCTCCGAGTGGACCGATGCTGGCGACCTGGCGAGCTATGTGGCGGCCAACCTGAGCTGGCTCGAGCAGCACTCCGGCCCCGCACCGGCCTCTTGGGTCGATCCGTCCGCACGCGTCGACCCGGACATCACCGTGGGGCAGTCGGTGGTGGGGCGCGGCGCACGGGTGACTGGCTCTGGCCGCCTCAGCCAGTGCGTGGTCTGGCCTGGCGCTGTGGCTCGAGCGCCACTCTCCAACGCCGTGGTCACTCCCGCGGGCCGTGTGGTGTGGGTCCCAGGGCAGAGCGCGCGTCAACGAGCGTAGAGCTCCAGCGTCGCCACGCCGTTGCCTTCGTCGTTCGTCCCTCCAACCAAGGCGACGTGTCCGGTGGGAAGCAGCAGTGAGCTCGCGCCCCAGCGCCTCTCGCGCAGCGAGATACTCTGCAGAGTGTCCTCGGAAACCCGCACCACATGGGTTTCCCCCAGGGCGTCGGATCCGACGACAATGATCTCGTCATTTTCCAATGAATATGCGGAGATACCCGTCAGAGGCAAAGTGCTACTGTAGGGTTCCGGAGTGCAGTCCTCGGTGCAGCTGAGGTCGACGCTCACCGTCGGTGCCGGTGCCCCATCGGGGTCAGTCCCGCCGATCCGCATCACTCGGTCGGCGTCCAGCGCCACCAAGCCCGCGCCACGGGTCCCATCGGGCGGATAGGGGAGGCTGAGCGACTCCGTCTCCCCCTCCGGGAGGATCTCCACGCCGGGGGCTTCGACGCTACCTCCGACGACGACCAGGCCGTGATTTTCGACCCAGACCGTGCTGGAACCGACGCGTGGCGCGTTGAGCCGACTCGCTCGCAGGGTCAGCGCCACGTCATCGTCAGACGGAAGCAACCGCAAAATCGCGTCGGTAGCCCCTTCCGGGCGCGTTGCCCCCACCACGAATACGTCTCCGTCTGGGGCGGTGAGCGCGCGCCCACCAGCGACCTCGGAGAATTCGTCCAAACCGTCCGGTAGCGCGGCGTCGTCGTATTCCACCACCAGACCGCCCAGCACCCCGGAGTCCGCGGAGAACACGAAGGAGCGCAACCACCCGTCGCCCATGGCAGCCACGATTGCGTAGTCCACCACGGCGAGGCTGCGGATGACGCAATCCTCGTCTTCGTCGGGGCACCAGAGCTCTGGAGACGCGCTGGGGACCCAGAGTCCCAGGTCGTACGCATCCGTCAGCACGGCTCCCACATCCTCGGCACCCGCCACCAGGACGTACCGCTCGCCGAGCATGACGGCGTGGGGCAGCTGCCCGTGATCCCACCGTAGGCTACCCGGCGGGCGGGCGAACTCGCCCACCCGACCCACGAACAGGGGAAGGAGGTAGCCGGTCAGGGTTGGGGTGTTGAGCCAGTGGGATCTTCCCCAGATGCAGCGCTCTCCGCTGGCGGAGAACCCGTTGACCTCGAATCGGGCGACACCGTCCGTTCCCATCGAGAAGCGCTCAGTGGGGTCGTCGATGCTCGCGTGCTCCTCGACGTTACCATCCTCGTCTTCGCGAGAGATGGTGAGGCTTTCCGGAGTCGGTTCAGCGCTGAAGGCATAGCTCTCGGCACCGATGATCAGCTCCATCTCGCCGGGCGGATAGGGCTCGCCCTCGGAGCAGCCCAACGCCAGCGCGACCAATCCTGCGGCCAGCCACTTCGAACAGTCCATGCGGCCGGCATACCGCCGAACCGCGGCGTCGTCACCCGCTTCGCCCGGGACTTGTCGCTCGCCCGCTGCGCCCCGGAGCGATTCGCGCTACACGTCGCGGCCATGGCGCTCGTGGGGCGACTCGTGGACGTTGCTCCCCACCCGATCTCTGTTGCTCGGCGGTTGTGGGATCGTCCTGGGCTCGCCCTGCTCACGTCAGGGTTTGGCGACGGGCGCTGCTTTGTCGCCTGTGACCCGAACGACTCGGCGGACACGCTGGACCCGGAGCCTGAGCTGGCGGTGAAACGCGGCGCCGGACCGCTCAGTGCGGTTCCTCGGTGGGTCGGGGTGTTGCCCTACGAATGCCGCCGATCGCTGGAAAGGCCGCACCTGACTCGAAGTCCAGACCTTCGGCCGGAGCCGCACCTGTCCCGAGCTCTGTGGCTGCGGTACCCGGCCGTTGCCGTCGTCTCGGATCGGGTGCTGGTCGTGGGTGAGAGTCCAAGCGCGGCCGCGCGATTGGCGAACCTACTGAAGCGGCCTCCGCACCAGTTGCCGGCTCATATCCAGCTCGCGGAGCCCCCCGAGCCCGGTCAGGTTCACGAAAGTCGTGTGCGCGAGGCGCTCGACCTCATTGCCGCGGGAGAGCTCTACCAGGTCAATCTCGCGCGCCGCTTCTCCCTGCGGGTGGAGGGGCGGCCGCACGACCTACTGGCGGCGCTGTCCCCTGGTGGCCTGCCCCCCTATGGCGTCGCCCTCGACCTGGGTGGCACGCAGGTGGTGAGCACGTCGCCGGAGCTCTTTCTCGCCCTCGAATCGGACCGTCGCGTGCTGACTTCTCCGATCAAGGGGACGCGCCCCAGGGGCGCGGATGCGTCGAGCGACGAGCGGCTGAGGCTGGAGCTAGACCTCGACCCCAAGGAACGGGCGGAGCTCGTGATGATACTCGACGTCGAGCGCAATGATCTCGGGCGGGTGGCCGACACCGGTACGGTCAGAATGCTGTGGCCCCCGCACATCTGCTCGTTGCCCACGGTCCACCACCGCCTGGCGACCCTGACGGCTCGGCTCCGGCCCGCCCTTGGCCGGGGTGAGCTGCTGGACGCAACCCTGCCGAGCGGGAGCGTGACCGGCGCTCCCAAGGTGCGCGCCATGGAGGTCATCGCGCAGTTGGAGAGCCATCGTCGCGGCCTGTACACAGGGGCAATGGGCGCGGTGATGCACGACGGGACGCTGCGCCTGGGTATGGCCATCCGGACGCTGACCGTTCGGCAGGGCGAGGGGTTTTACTACTCCGGCGGCGGGATCGTCGCCGACAGCAATCCAGCGCGGGAGGTCGAAGAGACCCACTGGAAAGCATTGCAGATCGCCGCCCTCAGGCACTAGAGAGTTCCCGGCGCGAAATGCGCCGGGAACTAGCGCAACGGTTTTGGGGTGGGGCCCCGCCACGGAACGTGGTGGGGCGGGGTCTTGGTCAAAGACCCCGAAACAACAACGCTAGTCGGCGATACCTCAGGCGGCTGAGGACGACGTGCGCCCTCACCCGCTGGGGGCGCACGTCGTCCGGAGCGCATTACGCGCCGGGAACTAGAGAGCGCTGCCGCGAAGGTGCGGAAAACTGGGCCGGAACCGCCCGGAGCGGTAGCCAAGGAGACGATCCCATGGGTCTCGAGGAAAGACTGCGCGCTCGCCTCGGCGTAGCGCTCGATGAACTGGTCGCGGACGGACGCCTCGACCGAGAAGCCGTCCAGGGGGCGCGCATCAACGTGGAGGCGCCCCGCAGAGGCGGAAGTGGAGACCTTGCGACCAATGCTGCGTTGGTCCTGGCCAAGGCGTCGTGCCAGAACCCCCGGCAGCTTGCCGAGCAGCTGGCAGAGCGCTTGCTGCGGGTGGGCGCGGACGACGTTGCGGAGGTGAGCGTGGCAGGCCCGGGCTTCCTCAACATCAAGCTCACGCGCGGCGCGTTTGCGGCTGTGATGCAGGAGGTACTGGCAGCGGGGGCCGACTATGGCCGCGCCCCATCCGGGAGTCGACCGCGGGTCAACCTGGAATTCGTGAGTGCCAATCCCACCGGGCCGCTGCTCATCAGTCATGGCCGCGGCGCGGTGATTGGTGACGCCGTCGCGCGGTTGTTGGAGGCCACGGGGCACCGGGTCACGCGCGAGTACTACATCAACGACTTCGGTAATCAGGTGCGGCTTCTGGGGGAGAGCGTGCGCCGGGCCGCAGCCGGGCAGGCGCCTCCAGAAGGGGGCTACGGTGGGTCCTACGTGACGCTACTCGCGGACTGGATCCAGGACCATCACCCCGAGCTCCTCGAGGCGACTGCTGCCGAAGAGCTGAAGCGCCAATGCATTCTGCTGATGTTGGAGGGGATCCCGGACGCTGACCTGCAAGGGATTCGTCCCGCGTTGGCGGCGCTGGGCGTCGAGTTCGACGTTTGGACCAGCGAGGAGTCGCTACATCGATGGGGGCGGGTGCGCCGTACCCTCGACGAACTCCGGCGCCTCGAGCGCCTGAGCACGGGAGAGGACGGAGCGGTGTTCTTCGTCACTGGCGACGAGGACGAGAAGGATCGGGTGGTCACCAAGAGCGATGGCTCGACGACGTATTTCGCGAGCGATATCGCCTACCACGACGAGAAGTTCGGACGCGGCTTCGAGGCTCTCGTCAACGTTTGGGGGGCCGACCATCACGGCTACGTGCCGCGCTTACGCAGCGCCATCGATGCCTTGGGTCATCCTGCCGACAGATTCGAGGTCCTGCTCTACCAACTCGTGAGCCTCGTGCGTGACGGCAAGGAAGTGCGCATGGGCAAGCGGCTCGGAAACCTGATCACGCTTCAGGAAGTGATGGAGGAGATCGACGCCGCGGTTCGAAACCCACACGCCGGTCGTGACGCGCTCAGGTTCTTCTATCTCTCGCGTCGGGTGGACACCCCCATTGTGCTCGACGTGGAGCTTGCCAAGAAGCAGCGGCAAGACAATCCCGTCTACTACATTCAGTACGGGCATGCCCGTCTGTGCTCCATTCTGAGAAAGGCACGTGACAAGTTTGGCTGGAGGGTACCGCCGTACTCGGAGGGATTGGCTCTGGGGCTGGAACACCCACTCGAGCTCGACCTGGTGGCCCAGCTGGGTCGCTTCCCGGCCGTCGTGGAGGAAGCGGCTCTTGGGCGCGAGCCGCAGAAACTCGTGGCCTATCTGCAGTCCATCGCCACGAGCTTTCAGAGCTACTACACCCAGTTGGGCTGCTCGGATCCCATCCTGCCCCGAGACAGCGACCTCACCGATGGTTGGCAGAATCGCTGGGAGCTAGATCGAACCCTGGCACGGCTGCTCTGGGTCGAGGCGATTCGAACCGTCTACGCCGGTGGATTGACGCTGTTGGGTATCGACGCCCCGGAGCGCATGCGCAGGGAAGAAGACGAACAACAGGAGGGCGTTGGCGGCCGAATCTGACGCGGCGCGAGCACCTCCGGAGGCACCAAGATGGATGCGGTCAACGTTCGTAACCTGGAACAAATACAGGAAACCGACGTGCGCAAGCGGTCATCGCGCTTGCCGGCGCTGCTACTGGCGTCGATGGGCGGAGCGGCCCTGGTGGTGGTGGCCGTGATGATGGCCAAGGACCAGGGAAACGCGACGCAGTCCCAGGACGATCCGCTCGAGGACCTGGTGGCCGAAGCCACGCAAGTGGGGATGGCGCCCGAGAGGCTCGACGAGCGCGACGTGACCTTTCCAGAGATCTTGAGCGACGACGAAACCCCCACCACTGCGCTGGCCGCGGTCAAGGACGAGAAGGGTCGGTTGGTCCAGCGGTCCGAGGAGGCCGCGTCGGCACGCGGTAGGGGCGTGCGGCCGCCGGTCGCGGGCGACAGCCTGCCGGTGGTGCCCCTGCCGGCGGGTTCGCTGCTGAGTGCGACTCAGGTGACGACCGAGCCCAAGGACCAGTTGACCTCGCTGGCGGCGACGGCCTCCGAATTGGACGATGACGCCGAGATGGCGCCCCCGGGGTCGGACAGCGGCTACCAGATCCAGGTGGCGAGCTTCAAACAGGCCAGCGACGCCGACGCATTCGTCGCCGATCTACGCAAACGCGGTCACAGCGCCTTTCGTCAGGCGGCGTACGTGCCGGATCGCGGGCTGTGGCACCGGGTCCGTGTCGGACCCTTCAAGACCAAGTTTCAGGCGATCCAGTACAAGAAGAAGTTCGAGAAGTCCGAGCGCGTTTCACCCTTCGTGGTGGATCCTCACCGCGTCAAGCACGCGGAAGAGGTTCGCGCCGCCAAGCTTGCCATCCGGAAGAAGAAGTTCGGGCGAGAGTAGGCAGCCGTCGACCGTCCGTCCGTCCTCGGCGGAGCCCCGTTCGACCGCGGCGGTGGGCAGCGCACCCTTGCTCGGAGTTCGGGCCGGCCGGGGTGAAGAAGATGGAGCAAGGTC
>CAZSVU010000094.1:0-24641 GCA_964610275.1 uncultured Polyangiaceae bacterium
GACGCTCATCTCCTCGAGCCTGACCCGGGATTCAGCGACGTGATCGTGGAGCCGCTTGATCCGCAGCATCGCCTCGACTCGCGCCAAGAGTTCGGCTTCGTCGAACGGCTTGCACACGTAGTCGTCGGCCCCGATCTTCAGTCCTTCGACGCGGCTAGCGGTGTCGGTCTTGACGGTCACCAGCACCACCGGCAAGAACGTCTCCTGCGTGATGCCTTTGAGCAGCCGGCACGCCTCGAGGCCCGTGAGCCGTGGCATGAGAATGTCGAGCAGCACCAGATCGACGCCCCCGCGCCCCACCCGCTCGACCGCGGCTTGGCCATCTTCCACCGTCTCCACTCGGTAGCCGCACTTCTCGAGCATCCCGCCCAGAAGCTGCCGGGTGAGGCGGTCGTCGTCGGCGACCACGATGGTCCCGCCCACGTCGCTCGCCCGTGCCACCTCGGGGTCCCCGGGCCCTCCGACCTCGTCCTTGGCCACGGCACCACAGTAGCATCGATGCCTGCGCGGGTTGAACGGCACACGCTAGCGAAGTGAGATCGCCTAGGGAATCAGGTCCAGTGTCAGCCAGGCGTCGACGCCTGGGCGCCCCACACGGTGGCCGGCCCAGGCCACGGCAGCCAGACAGCCGCAGGGGTGTCGGTACCCGAGTGACCCGTGCAGCGCCAACCACTCGTCCGCGCTGAGGTCCCGGTCGACTCCCGCCCTGCTGCTGAGCCACGTGGTCCAGGGCACCGCGAGCGAGGTTCCGGCGGTCCAACCGTCGACGTCGAACCACGCGGCACGGGGCGCGAGCCCGAGCCCCCGGCCCAGCCAACGTGTCGTCAGAGGATCCACTTCGTGGCTGCCCTCGAGGTATCCCTCGAGATGCACCGAGTCTGCCGGACCCAAGCGCGTGCGGACGGCCGCCACCGCCGCGTCACGCTCCGCTGGAAACCAATACGATTCGGCCCGCAGCGCCGCCGCCTCGGCCCGAGCCGTGGCCCGTGCCGAAAGTGCGGGGGCGAGCTCCTCAGCGGGACCGACGAACCCCCCGCCCAGGGTGAGTCTTCCCGCGCCGCGGCTGCCATACCTCCCTATCGCCGTCGTGGTACCGGCGGTGGCCCTGAGCAACCCGCCCGCCCGGGGCCATTCCGAATCGAGCGGCACGTCGCGCCGTTGCGCGCTCAGCCCGGCGAGCTCGAGAAACGGCTCCACCCAGTGGCGCACTGGGTCGACGCCATCTCCGTACGATCGAACCAGCGGCAGGGACAGGCCCGCGAGCGCCTCCGTCTGAGAAGCCTCGCCTTGGGTGGACTCGGTAGTGCTCAGATCGAGCCGTTCGGACACCGCCACCCCACAGGCGAACGGACCGGGGCGAACATTGAGCTCCACCAGAGTCTGACTGGAAAACGTACTGGCGGCTCCGTTGTCCTGGTCCTCGACGCTGACGACGTAGAGTGACGTCTCGGCCGTTCCCACCGGTCCCAATGGACCGGCGACACTCACCTGCCCGCGCGGGCCAGCCGAGCCCCAACGGCCGAGCTCCTCGCCCCGCACGGCGTCGGCACGAATCCCTACCCCGCCCACCACGACGGGGCCGAAATGCCCAACGCTCAGCTCCGCTCGGTCCCAAAGCCGTGCCGCCTCCTCCAACGACACCGTCCCCACACGGCCGCGCTCGCCACGAATGACATCGATGCGCCACGCTGCCGTGGCCTCGCCGTCGTCGCGCGCGGCCGAACCCCGGCCGCTGGCCGCCACCAGGTGTTCGCGCAGGTAGTCCCATCTGACCAGGGTGGTGGTGTGCTCAGTGGCCAAGTGAGACTCGATCACCCCGCCCCCTTTGACGTAGCCGCTCGTGCCGAGATCCCACGACCAACGTCGCCCCGACGCATCCTGCGGCCCGAAGGGCACGTGCACACCCGTCCCCAACAGCAGGCCGTCCTCCCCACGCCACGCCAGGCGAGGAGGCAGCAATCCCACCCGGTCCGGTGAGCGCAACCACAGATACGGCAACCAGAACACCGGGACCCCGCCGACTCGTAGCGTCGGATTCTCGATCAGCAGATCGGTGGGCGGCGCGACGGTTGCCGCGTCGAATCCCAGGGTTATCGGCGCGCTGGGGCACGGGCACAGCGCCACTTCCCCCTGTCCTTCCACGACGATGCCCCGCTCGCTTCGCCGTAGCTTCAGACGATCACTGGTCAGCCGATATCTCTCCACGACCACGACGACGTCTTCGGCGAGCTCGAGCTCCTGCAGGTTCCCGTCGACTTCGACTCGACCAGCGCGGAAATCCACTCGATGCTCCGGCTCCTCTACGGGAGCCTCTGCCTCCTGCGCGTGACCGGTCGCGACGGCCACCAGCGCCGTGGCCCCCAGGCAGCAGGCGATCTTGCTCGGACTCCGGCTCGGACCGGCGCACCCCACTGGCACGGCCCGTCGACTACTGCTTCGGGTCGGCCTGGCCAGTGTCCGCCCCGCTCTTCGGCAACGGCCGGCCGACGGCCAGCGGCGTGACTTGCCCCGCCTGCGCGTGAGCCCGAGTGGCCTGCGGCACTCTGACCTGCAACACCATCATGCCTCGAGGTCCCCGCACGACACGGTGCGTGGGGGAGACGTCCTCGCGCAGATTGAGCACCAGCTGCGCTCCCGCTTGGTCCCGAACCAGCCGCACCCGGGACACGGGCGTGTTGAAGTGGGTCGTCACCAGCGGGTTGGTGTTGTTGCGAATACGGATCACAGCACCCTTGAGCACGTAGGTGACTCGACCCTTGGCTCGACGTTCCTCCACCGGCACGGTCTGGTTGACCACGACCCAGATGAGACTGCTTCCATCTGGAAGCAACCGGAAGCCCGGGAAGGTGACGCTGGGGGCGTTGGGGTCGTAGTGTACGCGACGCCGGGCTCGCTTGCGGGGGCGCGGCTTCTCGGTCCAGGCGTAGCCGCCGGTCACCGACGGTCGTTTCGGCTCGGCCGCCTCTCCCCCCGGGCCCGACGACGAACCCGCCGGAGGCGCAGCAGCGCCGGCGCGCGGCTCCTCGGCGCCGGCGGGTGACGCCCACAGCAGCACCATCGCCACCCCAATCGCGGTAGTTATGGAAGCACGCAACCCGGCCATCGCCGAAACTCTGGCACGCTCGCGCACGAGAGGCCAGTCTCGCGTACACGCTTCGAGCTTATCGAAGCTCCGCCGGGCGCATGGACGCCACTCGGGCCGGGCGGTGCGGGCGTCCCGCTGCGGTCTGATACAGCTCGTCCAGGTGCATGGTGATCGCCAACCGGAAACGCGCCGCCGGGCTGTAGAGCGGGTTGCGACGCTGGCCGTCCGGTCCCAGCTGCAGTGCCAGGTTGGTGTAGCCCACCGAGATCCCCAGCTCATCGAACACCCTCACACCCAAGTCGCTGCTGAACTGCGTGACCACGGTATGGTGTCGAACGTCATCGCCGGCTTGAACGGTCACGCATCCCGTGGACACCACCCCGCAAACCGCTGGATCCTCGCGAAAACGATAGTGGTACACGGGCCGCCACGCCCACGAGCCCGACCACGATATTCGCGGCGTGAGAAACCAGGTACCGGAGACCGCGAAGGTGAGCTGGTGCTCGGCGAACGCCGCCCCGTCGAGCTGATCGCTGACCACCGGGATGCCCTCGGTGTTCATGCGCACGCGCTCGAAACCCGCCCCGGTCGCCTCGGTGGCCTCGGTGAAGGTGTGCCGGTAGCCCACCAACAGATCCAACACGAAACCTGGCAGGACATCCGAGGCCACGCCGAGCACCGGCAGCGCTTGGCTCACGGCCACGTCCACCCCCAAGCCGAGCACCGTGCCGTTCTTGCGACTCACGGTGGAGGTGGGCAGTGTCAGTACCGGCAACCGAAGTCCCGCTCCAGTCTCGAAATCCCGACCGGCAGACACGAGCAGCCCGTCCGGCAACGTCAACCCGTGACCGGTCTCGCCGGCTTGATGCAGGAGTCGTCCGTACGCACCGTAGAGCATCGCATCGGTGAGGCTCCACTCACCGCGCTCCGTGGTGGTGTCGCTGTTGGTGAGCTCACGCGTCGCGCCGATCTCACCACGCACGCTGAGGCTCTGCACCGCGTCGGCGTACCAGTAGTAGCGAGGGCTGAGCGCATAGGTCATCTCGTAAGTCGGGTTGCGGGTCTGCACGTCACTGCCGACACGGAGCGTCTCGGCAGTGACGGACTGCGACCAGCCCAGCCTCGTTCCGCGCCACGCGAGCGGCGAGGACGGCGCCTCGCTCTGGGCTTGGCTCACCGCGCTCCACAGCAACGCTCCGAGCAAGGTGATTGAGCCGCGTTGAATCAATTGCATTACTCGCCGAAGCAATGGCCCGGCCTGTCGCCCGGCGGAACGCCCGCAGTGCGTGGGTCACGAGCCCCGGCATGTTATTCGGACTCGGCGCAACTCCAAACCCCGGGGCGTGGGGCAGCTCGACTATTCCATGATCGCACCCGCTGACCTACGATGGTTGCCCACATGGATCCGGCGCTCCCTTCCACTGAGATCACCGCGCTGCTCGGCCGAGGCACCCACTTCGAAGGCAAGCTTCACTTCGAAGGTCGAGTACGGATCGATGGCAGCTTCCGCGGCGAGATCCGCAGCGACGATATCTTGATCATTGGAGAAGGCGCCGACGTGAAAGCGGAGATCGACGTGGGCACCGTCATCATCAAGGGCGGGGTGGTGGACGGCAACGTGCGCGCGGTGCATTCGATCGAGCTGTACGTCCCGGCACGCGTCAGCGGCACACTGCATTCTCCGGAGATCTTCATGGACAAGGGAGTCCAGTTCTCTGGAACCTGCACCATGGCGCCGCTTTCGATGGCGCCGCTTTGATGCGGCCGGTCCTGCAACCGCGACGGTGTTGGGTCTGGTCTGGCTGGGTCTGGTCTGGCTGGGTCTGGTCTGGCTGGGTCTGGTCTGCTGGGGCAGTGCTGCTCGCGCTGGGCTGCAGCTCGAGCACACCCCCGGCGGACGCCCCCGAACCCGCCCCCACGCCGAGCGCCGCAGAGCTCGGCGTGGCTCCACCCGCTTCGGAGCCGAGCTCAGCGGCCCCCCCGCCCGAGCCCGCGCCCCTGCTCACCGACGGGTGTACCGCGCGGATCGACCCGATGCTCACCGGGCGGCAGAAGCTCGACCATTTGGCCCGAAGTTGCATCGCCGGGATGCAGCCCCTCTGGTCCGAGCCCTGGATGGCGCGCCCCACCGGAAGTGGCGCAGATCGAACAGTCCCGGTCCCCGACCCGAGTCGCTGCCTCCGGGTGGGCGCCGCCGCCGGTCCCGGGGTGACCGAAATCGAGCTGATCCTACTCGATCCAGCGGGTCGGCCGTTGGCCCAAGACGTCATCACCGGAGCCGTGGCGCTCATTGGCCTCGACGGTCCGGTTTGTGCGAGTGAGCCCGGCCCCCACCGTCTTCGCGTCCGAGCTCGCGGCCGCGACGAGGAAGTCGCAATTCAGGTGTGGCGCGCGCCCTGATGAACCTTATGGGTGGCCCAGATTCGTGCGATACTCTGTTGAATCGTGGGGCCGATTTGACTCAGAGACGACGCAAGCGGCGCAACACGAAGCGCCCACAGCGACACACCGCCGGGCGTTCGGAGCCTGCCACTCGTCGATCCGAACGGGCAGAGGAAGCTCCCCCGGAGATCAGGACCGGATTCGCGGCCGCTGGTCGGGAGACACTGGCGGCCATCGCCGACGAGCTGGGCCCGGCGGGCCTCGCGGCCATGCGGCCCGTCGACCCGGAGCCCGCCCCCGATATCGAAATCGGTCAGGCCGCAGCGGGCAGAGAGACCCTGGCCGCCATCCGTGGTGAGCTCGGCGAGACCGACGCCGGCGGGCCGCGCCACTCGTTGGACTACGAGGATGGGGACCACGAGGATGGGCCACCGCCGCATCGACGCGGTGGATTCACTTCTCCGTTCGCCGCTCGCGACCGGCTCGGGCCGCCCGCCGTGCGCGTGCCCGCGCCGGCGGGCCCCCAGCAGCAGGATTCGGTTCCACCCGCAAGGCCGCGCTTCCGCACCGTCGGCTTCAGCGAGCCCCCACCCGAGCATCCGATTTCGCCGGACGCACGGGCACCGGCCAGAGCAGGTGGCCCGGCGCCTGGACGAGCAACACTCGATGCCATCGAGCAGCAGCTCGCCTCGTGGGCAGAAACCGGCAAGCCACCCAAAGCGCCTACCAACCTCACCCGCGATGAGGCCAGCTTCGACGTCTTCGAGATGGCGACTTTCGTCGTACGCGGCGACCTGGCACAGCTGTCGTCCGCTGCGGCACGGCGTCGTTTTGTTGCCGATCGACTGCTGCATCGCCTGCCGGTCGAGTCCCTCGACGACGTGGACCGGATCGACGTGACCCCCTGGACCGTCCGCGGAACCGTCATCGTACGGGTGTGGTGCCGGGTGCCTCCACCCTAATTCCACTGCGGTCAGAAGGACGGCCATCCGGAAACGCCGTGTCCTCGGTGCCGAAGCTCGCAGACCCCACGTGCGGCGGCTGCCG
This sequence comes from uncultured Polyangiaceae bacterium, assembly GCA_964610275.1. GTDB lineage: Bacteria > Myxococcota_A > Polyangia > Polyangiales > Polyangiaceae > JAFGBI01. Next base: position 6,515 of record CAZSVU010000094.1, read on the forward strand.
CCTCGGCGTCCTCAATAATATGCTGCATTTCGGCGCTGTTAGGATAACAATCGTTCGGGCTCGCGGCTAGGCGGCCTCGGCGGCGACGGCCCGCGTTGACCCAACACACGTCCCATCGGCCATGAAGATATCCTGCAGCAAGTGTCCGGCTCAGTACGAGATCCCGGACGCCAAGATCGAGGGCAAGCGCGCCCAGATCAAGTGCCGCCACTGCGGGGCCCGAATCGTCGTGGACGGCACCGCGATCGGCGGGGCCGCACCGTCACCCGCGCCGCCAGCGAAAGCCTCACCCAGGCCTGGCGCGCGACCAGCGGCTGCGAGCCCGGCTGCCGGGCGCACGGCGCAGAAGAAGACCTCCCCTGCAGCGAGAGGCAAGCCACGCGCTCTGGCCTCGACCGCCGCTGCTGCCAAGACGTCCGCCCAGGGCTCCGGTCTGCCCGGCAGCGTCGCTCCCGCAGGACACCGGGCGTCCTACCGACCCCGCCCCGAGTGGACCGTGGCAGTCAACGACCAAGACCACACGGAAATGTCGACGCGCCAGTTGGTGGAGCTGTTTGCCATCGGCACGGTCACCGCCAACACGTTCATCTGGAAGGACGGGATGGACAACTGGCGCACTCCTTTTCAGATCCCCGAACTTGCTGACGCGCTGAAGCGGCGCGGTTTCACCCCGCCGGCAGATGCACCGCCTGACCACGACAGCTTCGACGACGCTTGGGGCAGCAGCGGTGATTCGGCACCGGGTCACGATGCTGGCCTCGCCGATGTTCCGCCGGAACTGCAGTCCGCGCTGGTCGGTAGGGCCGCGCCCGCCGCCAAGCCTGGCAAGGCTGGCAAGGCTGGCAAGGCTGGCAAGACTGGCAAGGCCACCGCATCCGGTCGGCCCCTGAACAAGTACGTGGACTTCGATGAGGAAGCGACCGTCGCTGTCGACACCTCCAAGCTCCTCGAGCAGGCCGAGCAGGTGCAGGAGGCGGATGCGCTCGAAGCCGAAACCGTACCACCGCCTCCCACGAGCGACGAACCCGTCAGCGTGCACGACCAGGCGACCGTGGCGCGTCCTTCTCCGCTCTCGGAGGCTGGATTGTCGAAGCTGGCGGCGAGCCTGGACGCCCAAGAAGCTGATGAGGACGCAGCCACCGTGGCGCGTCCTTCACCTTTGCTGGAGGCGGAGCGCGAGCGGCTCGAGCGCAGCCTCGCGCGCACCGAGGGCCGCTCAGAACCGGACCCAGCAACCCCGGCGGGTAAGTCACCCCTGGCCGATACCGAGCGGCGACGCCCGGCGTCCCGTTACGACCGCAAGCAAGGCGCCGGTCGCCACCCCGACGGCTCCCCCGCCCCGGCGCGCCCCTCGCCCTCCGCAACTCGGCCGGGGCACGCCGAAACCGCCACCAGCGCCGACACGGCGTCGGTACCGGAAACGCCCAAGGCGCTGCCGTGGTCAGGGGGCTTGCGCAACCTCGACCCTCAAGCGTCCGCCGGCGGTGCGGCGGAGTCAGAGGCAGCTCCGGCGGTCGATGTGGCGAGGAACGTCGACATCGAACCGGCTGTGGATGAAGCCAGCGCGGGCTCGCCGGCTGCCGACGGCTCCACCACGGCCGATACCCAGCCTCCCACCGGGGCCGTCGCTGGCCAGCAGGAGTACCGCGACGTCGCCGATGCCACACCGGATCTCAGCACCGACGAGTCGGCAGGGGCAGCGCCCGATGCGGCGGCAGGCATCGCCGCACAGGCAGAGGTCAGCGCGATTGCCGAGGCAGCTGCGGCGAGAGCCGAGCGCAAGTCATCGGGCGGGCTCGTGCTCGGGCTCCTGCTCCTGCTGCTGCTCCTCGGCGCGGGTGGCGCAGCCGTTTTCCTGTTGAAGCCAGACCTGGCCGACAGGGCTCTGTCCTACGTCAAGGGCCGCGCCGCATCGGGCCCCGAGCCAGACAGCCCCGCCGCTGTCACACCGATCCCCAGCGCGGCCCCAGCCGCGTCGGCCGCGACAACTGACTCGGCCACCGCCGGCGACGAAGCGAGTCCCGGCTCGTCCGCGGACGCCCCGGAAGGCGGCGAGTCCGCTCCGGCAGAGGGCCCCGCGTTCGACGGCGCAGAGGCGCAACGCGTGCTGATGCTCGCTGCGGGCCGTGCCGCCGCCTGCCGACGTGCGGGGGTGCGCGCGGCGACCGGTACTGCCGAGGTCACCTTTGCTCCCGACGGCAAGGTGGCATCGACGCAGCTCAAGGGCGACGTCGCCAAGTCACCGGTGGCCGAATGCGTCAAGGCCGCCTTCGCTCACGCCAGGGTCCCGAAGTTTGGCGGGGATGCGATCACGATCGGTCGTGAAGTGGTCGTGCCTCCGGCCGGTGGGGGCCGTGCCGCGCCCGCGCCAACCAAGAGCGAACCGGCTGAGCCGACCCCGGCGCCCCCCGCTGAGCCGACCCCGGCGCCCCCCGCTGAGCCGACCCCGGCGCCCCCCGCTGAGCCACCTGCGGGGGCGTCCGACCCGTATGAGTGACCCTGGGTACGACGTCGCTGCGTCGTCGCGGGCTACCGGTGAATGTGCAGGATGGTCCCCTCACCCAAGGTGTCGCCCGAGTAGGCAGCGTGCCAGTGCTCGGGGACTTCCGGCGCAGACCACATGAAAGTGTAGCGAGCGTCGATGGGCGCCAAGTTGATGCATCCGTGCGACCGCACGCGGCCGAAGTCGTCGTGCCAATAAGCACCATGCAGCGCGTACCCGCCCTTGAAATACATCACCCAGGGCACGTCGCGGAGCTCGAACTCGTGGTCTGCCACCTCCGAATCCATCGTGGTCGTCACATGCTTCTGGTAAATGCGAAACGTTCCCCGTGGCGTGCTGAAGGTCTTTCCCGGCTCGCCCAGACCGTCCTTGCCGCTGGAAACGAGAGTCGCATACACCGGGCGGTCCCCCTCCCAGAGCACCATCGTCTGGCTGACGATGGACACGTCGATCCACTTGGTCTTCCGTCGCGCCCAACTCGGCAGCTTGCTGGGTTTCGCTGCCGTCTTCAGATCACTGCTGCGGAGCCACCGGCCATTGCGGGCCTGGACCATCCGCACGCCTTGAATGCGCCGCACTTCGCCGTTGAGCGGAATGAACTCGCGCCAACCGAGGCGCTCTCCGCGCTCCAGTTTCCCGTCCACCAAGTCCCACCAGACGGCGCCCGCCTTGCGAGCGAAGGCGGCCGGAAGCCCGTGCTCCCGAATGGAGGTGCCGTGGAATGGCGATCCTGAATCCGCCTTGAGCTTGTCAGCCGGAATCAGTCGCAAGTCCGCCGTGATGGCGAAGCGTCGGTGCTGCGCCCGCTCGTCCCCCACGAAGGTGCCCACCAGCGCAACGCCAGCATGCCGCTTGATACGGTCGGCTATCACCGCATAAGGCGGGGACCGGAAGCTGGAGATGTTCGGGATTTTGCGCTGGCCCCCTCGCAGCCACTCGGGGATCTCGTCGTTGCCCTGGCCCCCGTAGCGTTCGTTCAAATCCATCGGGAGCGCCGTCTCGGGGATCTTTCCGACAGCCAGCCCCTCGGGCGAGAGCGGGACGTCGTTCGCTCCCACGTCGAGGTGATCCCACTTGTGCTGGAGCTTCTTCCAGTTTCTGAGGTGCCGCTCCAAGCGCATCTCGTACTGAAACTGCTGAGCCTTGGACGGAACCCTCAGGTAGTTCGGCGCGATGGACCGTATGAATGCGTACTTGTAGGGCATCGCAGCCGCGCGGTTCGGCTCCACGGTGGCGGCCTGCGCGATGGGGTGGTCGAGCTTGATGGTCGCTGACTCCCCCACACAGACGAACCCCACCGGCCGCACCGCGTACCATCCGCCTGGGCAGGCGCTCTTGGATACGGGTTCGGCGGAGCGCGCCACGCGCGCGCCCGCGCGCAGGTAGCCGGTGGTCTCGGACTTCAAATCCGGCTCGGCGTGAATGGGCACCGTCATCGCCACTGGCGCCAGCTTAGGCCCATCAGCCGGCGGAACCGGGATCAGAGACCAATCCTTGGCTTTCACTTTGGCCCCGCCGTTTTCGGCCTTCACCTTCGCGTTCGCCGTGGGGACCTGGCCCCCGAAAAACGACGGCACGTCGTCGCACCCGGTCAGGGCGAGCGAGAGCGCGCCCAGGGACAGGCCCAAGGAAACTCTGCGCAGGGTTCTGCTGGGCTGGGCAACCTCACTCCGGGTCTCACGCCGGGTCTCGCTCCGGGTCTCACTCCAGGTCTCGCTCCGCGTGGCACTTCGCATGGCATCCTGCATGCCAAAACCAGACGATGCGGCCCAGAAAACGGCTGGTTCTTGTCGAGGGGCTGGCGCAGCCCCTCCCCCGCTCCGCGGGGCCCAGGGGTTGTCGAGGGGCTGGCGCAGCCCCTCCCCCAGCCGCCGCCGGCGGCCGGGGCCCCCTCCCGACATCCGCTCGGCTGCGCGCCTCGCGCTGCGCGCGGGGCCCCAACCCCGGGTGGGTTTATCGAGGGGCTGGCGCAGCCCCTCCCCCAGCCGCCGCCGGCGGCCGGGGCCCCCTCCCGACATCCGCTCGGCTGCGCGCCTCGCGCTGCGCGCGGGGCCCCAACCCCGCTTGCGGAGCGGTATGGGGGGCGAGTTTGCGGGTGCGGGGTGCTCGGGGCAGGTAGTCTCCGGGGTGTGACGAGTGCCAGGACCGCGCTGGCGGTGATTTGCGGGCTACTCCTCGTCGCCGGATGCGGCTCGCCCCGGCTCGGCGCAGGTCCGACGGACGCACCCAGGCCGCGCGCAGGCCCGGCTGCCATCATCGTGGAGCACAGTCCATTGCCCGAGCCTCCCATCCCCACGCCTCGTGAAAACACCTCGTACGAGCTGCACGGGGTCCGCATCGCCGATCCCTATCAATGGCTCGAGAACGGATCGGATCCTCGGGTCACGGCCTGGACCGCAGCCCAGAACCGCCTGACCGAAGCGACCCTGGGGGCCAACCCCGAGCGCGAGCGGTTGCGTCGGCGCCTTCACGAGCTCGTGGCCATCGACGACATCTCCACTCCACGATTGCGCCGACTGAGGAGCGGTGAAGTTCGCTACTTCACCACCCGTCGGCGAGGCACCCAGAATCAGCCCGTCCTGGTCGCACGAAACGGGGTCGACGGCAGTGATGTGGTGCTGGTGGATCCCAACCGGGACGACGCCACGGGCACCGCCGCCCTGGACTGGTACTCACCGTCCCACGACGGAACGCTCGTGGCGTACGGGATCAGCCACGGCGGGAGCGAGGAGAGCACGCTGCGGGTGCTGGAGGTCGACACGGGCCGTCACCTCACCGAGCGGATATCCAGAACGCGGCACTGCTCGGTCTGTTGGCAGACCAGCGGCCGCGGTTTTTTCTACAGCCGCTTCGTGGCACCGGGCACCGTTCCCGCCGGACAGGAGAGCTACCATCGCTTGATCTACGAGCATGAGCTCGGTCGAGACCCTGAGCTCGACCCGGTCGTGTTTGGTACGGGACGACGCCCGACCGAGTATCCGGGCTGCCTCATCTCTCCGAACGGCCGCTGGCTGTTGGTGCAGGCCCACGAGGGCTGGAACCGAACCGAGCTCTTTCTCGCCGACACCACCCAGTCGCGCCTGGAGTTCGTCGAGCTCACCCGGGGCAAACCGTACCTGTACGACGCGCTGGTCAGAGACGACGCTGTCTACGTGAGCACCAACGAGGGCGCCGCCCTGGGCTCGCTGTACCGAGTGAGCCCCCAGTCTCCCGCACGCGAAGCCTGGCAGGTCGTCATCCCCGAGCACGCTCAGGACGTGCTCGAGAGCTACACCGTAGTGAAGGACCAGATCTGGGTGACCTACCTGCACGAAGGCGCATCTCGCGTCGAGCGCTTCGACGACGCTGGACGCAGCCTGGGCGAGCTTCCCCTGCCGGCGTTGGGCAGCAGTGAAGGGGCGTCTGGCCTACCTGACGGCGACGAGGTCTTCCTCGACTTTGAGTCGTTCGTGCATCCCCCCCGGATATTGAGGGTCGACCTCGAGCAAGGCTCGGTCGCCACGTGGGAAGCCGTCCACGCCGACATCGCTCCGGACGACTACGCCATCGAACGACATCACGCGCGCTCCAACGACGGCACTCGAATCCCGTATCTCGTCGTGCGGCGCGCCGCGCCGCCGCTCTCCGACCGCACTCCCCCCACCCTGCTCTACGGCTACGGCGGGTTCGGCCTCAGCTTGCTACCCCGCTTCTCTCGACCCGGACTGCTCTGGCTCGAGCGCGGCGGAGTGTTCGTTCAAGCCAATCTGCGCGGTGGCAGCGAATTCGGTGAGCCCTGGCATCGGGCCGGACAACTCGAGCAGAAGCAGAACGTATTCGACGACTACCTCGCGGTGGCGCAGGACCTCGTCGAGGCTGGGATCACCCGTCCGGATCGACTCGCCGCCTACGGACGGTCCAACGGCGGCCTATTGGTCGCGGCCGCGCTCACGCAGCGGCCGGATCTGTTCCGGGCGGCGGTCGCCGCAGTCCCCCTCACCGACATGCTGCGCTATCAGCTCTCGTTGCTGGGCCGGCTCTGGGTGCCAGAGTACGGGTCCGCGGAGGATCCCGTGCAGTTCGAGTGGCTGCGCGCCTATTCGCCGTATCACCGGGTGGAGCCCGGACGGCCGTACCCCGCGGTGTTGCTCTTGACGGCCGCCGGCGATAGCCGCGTCGATCCGTCCCACGCGCGCAAGCTGACTGCAGCCTTGCAGCACGCTTCAACCTCCAGCTACCCCGTCCTGCTGCGCACTGAACTTCAGGCCGGGCACGGTGTGGGCAAGCCAACCGGCAAGATCGTGGACGAATACGCGGATCTGTATGCGTTTCTGCTGTGGCAGCTGGGCCACGCCCAATCGACGGAATGACGGCGATTTTTCCCTGCAATCTGGAACGACGCTCGCCGCGAGAGCTGAATGCGACTAAGCTCTTCTCCGTCTGATTGGACTAACCGAGGGTGCGCCGCATGAAACGTATAACGTACTTGTTCGCCGTCATCCCAGCGCTGGTCTGGGGTTGCGTAATCCAGGAAAAGCCCGCGGACAGTGCTCCGCCTGCTCAGACGGCACCGCCGCCCCCGCCCCCGCCGGCGGCCCAGCCCGCGACGACTCCGGCCGCGACCCAGACCGCCGAACCGGCGGACGCGGGTGCTGCAGCGCCGGCTGCACCCAAACCGCCTCGGCCGCGCGAAGTGCCCAAGCCGGGCCTCCGCGACGCCGGCACCGAGTCAGACGCAGCCGACGCCGCCGCGGACGCGGCCGGCGGCTGACAGCCAAGGCTTTCAGCGCGGTTGCCGTGCTCGGGACATCCAACGATCGCGCGGGTGATCGCCCGGGAATCGGTGCCCACCGGCGAGCCAGGCAAGACAAAACGGCGGGGTTCGTGTAGGTCATCCAGCGCGGGTGAGCCCGCGGCTGCTGCCGGGGCTGGCCTCCCGGACTACGCTCCCGAACTGGCCTCCCGGCACCCCCAACTCCAGCAATCAGGAGTCGTCAGCATGCCTACCGCCGCAGAGAAGATGAGCGCTGCCAAGGAGAAGATCGAGCGTCGCAAAGACGAGGCAGCCAAGATTGGCGCCCACTACAAGTTCGTTCTCGAGGGCGACGGTGGGGGAACCTGGATGCTGAATCTCAAGGACGAGATCAGCGTGGAGGAAGGCGACGGTGACGCAGAGTGCACCGTCAAGATGGGCGCGACGGATTTCGTGGATCTGTTGGAGGGCCGCGCCACGGCACAGGAGCTGTTCTTCGCGGGGAAGCTCCAGATCGAGGGAGATCTGGGACTGGCGATGCGCCTGCAGAGCCTCACGGAAATCATCGGGTAGTCGAGTCGGTTCGAGCAATGCCCAACCACAGGAAGACGCGACACTTCGGCAGCGTGGATGACTTCGTTCAGCCCATGGAGTCCGTCGGGCCCGATCTGAGAACCACCCCGCTACCCGCCAACTGGGATCGACAACGCTCTCACCCCCCCGCCGGGCGCCGAACGCCGTCGCTCCACGACTCGTCGCCCAACCAATCGCTGCCGCCGGGTGCCCCTGGCTGGATGCAGCGCGCGCGGCGCATGGCGAGCGCGCTCGAGGCCGCGATTGCCGTCGGCGAGGTTCCCCCGCTCACGGAGGCGTGCATTGAGCGGGCGTGGGCGGCCTGGGAGCTCAATGGGGCCAGTGACCGCCAGATTGCCAAGGTCGCCCACCTGCTCAGCCGGGCGTACGGCGCCATTCACGAGCAGCCCGCTGGAGACCTCGAGCTGCGCGTCACGGAGTGTTCGCGTATCGTCCACGCTGGACTTCCCCCTGCACTGCAGCGCACCACTTCCTACGAGCTCACCACCCACGTCGTCCGCAGTCTGGTGCACGAGACCGAGCTGTGGCCCGCGATCGTGCGCGGCACCGGTCAACTCATGGGCTGGGACGTTCCCGCCAAGGCGCACGCCGCACACGCCGTGCGGCTAGCGCTCGAGGCGCGCTCGCAACGCTAGGACGGGACCGGAGGCAAACGTGGTCGAGCACAAAGCTACCGACGAGAGTTTGGAGCAGCTGCGACGAGCCATCGACGAGCTCGACGACGCTATCGTCGAGCTCCTGGAACGGCGCGCGAGGACCGTCTCCCGGGTGGGCGAGGTGAAACGTGAGGCAGGGCTGCCCATGCACGACCCGGAGCGTGAAGCGTGCATCCTCGACCGTCTGGAGGACAAGTTGGGTGCGACTGCGGACAGCACCTTTCCCCGGACCAGCGTGCGACCCGTGTTTCGGGAGATCATCAGCGCCTGCCTGTCCACGCAGCAGCAACTCACGGTGGCCTACTTCGGCCCGGCTGGCACGTTCACGCACATGGCGGCACAACAGGCGTTCGGACTGGCTGCCAACTACGTTCAGGCCACCAACATCCCCGGCGTGTTCGATGCCGTGAGTCGCGGGAATGCGGCGTACGGGGTCGCTCCCATCGAGAACTCCACCGAAGGGAGTGTGAACCTCACCCTCGACAGCCTGCTCGAAAGTGAGCTCTTGATCCGCAGCGAGCTGGTCCTCGACGTCTCGCAATGTCTGCTGGGACAGCACGACGATCTGGGGAGAATCGTCCGCGTCTTCTCGCACCCGCAGGCGCTGGCCCAGTGCCGCACCTGGCTCGCCGACAACTTGCCGCACGCGCAGCTGGTGGTCTCCCCGTCCACCGCCGCAGCAGCACGCGAAGCGTGCGCAGACCGGGCGTCCGCCGCCGTGGGGAGCCGCCTCGCCGGCGAGCTCAACGGCCTGCTCGTGTTGCGCGAGGGCATCCAAGATCGCTCGGAGAACGTCACTCGATTCGTGGTGCTCGCCAAGACGGACGCTCCGCGTACCGGCCGCGACAAGACGAGTTTCGTGTTTGCCACTCGGCACGAGCGTGGCGCCCTGCGCAGAGCGTTGGAGATCTTGGAGCGAGAGTCGCTCAGCCTGACCCGAATCGAGTCCCGCCCGCGACGCGGGAAGCTTTGGCAGTACGTGTTCTTCGCGGACATCGAGGGCCATCGCACCGACCCAGAGGTCGCCCGCGCGCTCGAGCACCTCGACGAGCATTCGGGCGTGGTGAAGATCCTGGGCAGCTATCCGGTCGCAGGCTGACCCGCATCCCCCCCCCTCGGCCGGTCGGCTCCCCAGGAGGCGCAGTCGTTCGTGCAACGGTGTCCCAAAGCGGGATGCCCGCCCCGCCGGCCTGGTGGCGCGGTGGCGTGCGTCTTTACCGGGCCCATCACGTAAGTTATAGAAGCATCCAACTCCAACCAGGGCAGGCGTCACGGTGCAAAACGACCGAGGGGGAGCGCGCGCAGCCGGCGCAGGAGCGGCAGAGGTCGCGCGCCGAGCTGCCGAGTCCTCCAAGACCAGCGACCGGCCCGCGCAAAGCGACACTCGGGCGCTCGCCCAGCCCGCGTTCTACCTTCGCTGGCGCGGACGCGAGATACCGCTGGGATCCGGACGCTCGGTCCTGGGCCGGGCCGTCAACTGCCAGCTGGTCCTGGACAGCCCGCTCGTGTCGCGTCGGCACGCCCGCATCCAGATCACCGGCGGAGTGGTTCTGCTGGAGGACCTCAGCAGCCGCAACGGCGTACTGGTCAACGGAGCCCCCATCAGCAAGGGCGTCAGCGTCATCGCCGGCGACCGCATCCAGCTGGGAGATCAGCACCTCGAGCTCGTCGTGCGGCAGCCCGGGTCCGGCCACGACGCTGACCTGGCCGCGAGCCGTTCAGCGAGGACGGTCAACGTCAATCCGCCCGGCACCGAGCTGACCGAGGAACGCACCCGCCAGGCCAACGCCTTCGATCTGCTCGGCCAAGTGGTGGACAAGGCCCTGGCCCTGGGCCGCGCCGAGGAAGCGGAGCGACTGCTCGCTGGGCACCTCCAGCGAGTGCTGAAGGACATTCAGGACGGACGACCCATCGCCCGGAGGACGGTAGAATCCGCTGTGACCTTCGCTGTCCGGCTGGCGGAAGTGAGCGGCAAGGCGGGTTGGGTCAACTATGCGCTGCGCGTCTACTACGAGCTCGGCCGTCCGCTTCCCATGGACGTCATCAATCGCCTGTACGCTCTTCTGCGCAAGGTTCGAGGGGTGGACGTGCCATTGCTCCGTCGCTACGTGAGCCAGCTGCAGGCAAATGTGGAGCACTTTGGTCCGACCGAGCGTTTTGCCGCCAAGCGGATCGAGGGGCTGACGGCACTCACCGGGCTCTGAGCGATACGGTATTCTGCGGCACATGACGCCCACGGACGAGTCAGCGCTGCGCGGGGACCAGGCAGCCGTCGTGGCGGCCTACCAAGGGGTCGAAGGCTCGTACTCGTCGGTAGCGCTCGAGGCCTACTTCGCCGCCCGCGGAGTGGCGCTCCGCGGCCTGGGCGTCCGGACCTTTCGCGACGTGGCCACGGCAGTGCTCGGAGGGCGCGCCGAGGTGGGCCTCCTGCCAGTGGACAACGCCATCTCCGGCACGATCCGCGACAGCTACGACCTGCTCGCCCAGTACGAGCTGTGGCCCATCGTGGAGCTGCAGTGGCGCATGCAGCATCACCTGTTGGCACGCTCGGGCACCACGCTGAGCGACATCCGCGAAGTCCACGCCCATCCCCTGGTCCTCGCCGAGTGTGGTCGCTTCCTCGCCACTTTGTCCGGTGCACGTGTCGTGCCGGCCGAGGACACCGGCGAGGCGGCACAGCTGATCGCCGAGGCCGCCGATCCGTCACTCGCCGCCATCGCGCCGCTCGAAGCGGCGAATCTCCACGGCCTGGTCTCGCTGGCCCAGACGATCGCCGATCACCCAGAGAACACCACCCGCTTCATCCTGTTCTGCGGCCGCCCCTGCCCGGATGCGGGCCGCAGGCTGCAGGCTGATCCGGGCAGTCCCCGAAAGACGTCGCTGCTGCTCTCCACCCGCCACGAACGCGGCGCGCTCGCACAGGCGCTGGGCGTGCTCGCAGACGCAGAAATCAACCTGGCCAAGCTCGAATCCCGTCCCAAGCTCGGCAAGGGCTGGGAAGTACTCTTCTATCTGGACCTGGAAGGCGATACGGCGCAGGACCACATCGCCGGGGCGTTGCACCGCTTGGGCGAGCACACCACCAGCCTGCAGGTCATCGGCAGCTATGGTGTGGTGCGCTCCCCCACTGCACCGCTGGTGGTCCCCGCTTCGACGTGCGCATCGGTGCAGGCCGTGGCCGAAGCCGACGCCCAGGCCGCCCAGAACGCCGCAGCACGCAACTACCCCAAGGCCGCCCGCTCGGCGCGGCCCCAGGGCACGCGAGTCCCGATCGGTTATGGCACCATCGTTGGGGGCGACGAATTCGTGGTGATCGCCGGGCCCTGCTCCATCGAGTCTCGCGAGCAGATACTCGCGACGTGTCGCGCCGTGGTCGACCGCGGAGCCCGCGCGTTGCGCGGCGGCGCATTCAAGCCGCGCACCAACCCGTATTCCTTCCAGGGCCTGGGCTGGGAAGGAGTGGCGCTGTTGGCTGAAGCAGGACGCGCCGTCGGAGCCCCGGTGGTCAGTGAGGCCATGAGCGTGGATCAGGTCGAAGGCCTGGCTAGAGCCGTGGATGTGCTGCAGATCGGGGCCCGCAACATGCAGAACTTCGATTTGCTGCGCGCGGTGGGGAGGACCAGCCAGCCCGTGCTGCTCAAGCGCGGCCTGTCTGCCAGCCTCGACGAACTCCTGGCGGCTGCGGAGTACGTGCTCGCGGAAGGAAATCCCCACGTCATCCTGTGTGAACGCGGCATCCGCACCTTCGAAACTGCAACCCGCAATACGCTCGACCTGTCTGCGGTCCCCGTCTTGAAAGAGCGCACGCACCTGCCGGTCGTGGTCGATCCGAGTCACGGCGTCGGAGTGCGCCGCTGGATCCGACCGCTGTGTCGCGCCGCCAAGAGCGTGGGCGCGGACGGGTTGATGTTGGAGGTCCATCCGGACCCGCCGCGTTCCAAGAGCGACGCCGATCAGGCTCTGACGTTCGACGACTTCGCCGCCATCATGGAAGATCTGGCCCAGATCCCCTGGCCGGCGTAGCAACTCACTTCGAGATTTCGAGCAACTCGATCTCGAATTCGAGCGGCGCGTTGGGCGGTATCTTCGGGGGGCTGCCCCGCTTGCCATAGGCCGTGTAGACCGACATCGCGCAGTCGTAAAGCCCCTCCTCACCCGCAGGTTTGCCAGCCGCAGCGAAACGCGAGTATGCCCTCGACTACGCCCATGAAACAGCTCGCACGGTATTTTCTGCACGGATGTCTGGTACTGGCACCGCTCGCCGCAACCCTCTACATCCTCTACCTGATCTTCACGACCATCGATCAGCTGATGCCCTTCGGCGTCCCCGGAATCGGTTTCGTACTGACGTTGCTGATCATCACCGTGGTCGGCTTCCTGACCTCCAACGTCATCGGCAAGACCGTGGTGAGCACGGCGGAGCACCTGCTCAAGCAAGTGCCGCTGGTGAAGCTGGTCTACACTTCATTGAAAGATCTGGTCAGCGCCGTGGTCGGCGACAAGCGACGCTTCGACGCCCCCGTGGCCGTGTCGATTTTTCCGGGAGCCGAGGTGCGCGCACTCGGATTCGTGACTCGCGACAGCCTCGACGCCTTGGACTGCCCGAATCACGTGGCGGTCTACTTTCCGCAGTCGTACAACTTCGCCGGCAACCTGCTCGTCGTCCCCCGCGCTCAGGTCGAGCCCCTCCAGGTCAATCCCGGGGACCTCATGACGTTCGTCGTGTCCGGGGGAGTCACGGGGCTGGGGGTCGGGCGCACCGACGAAGCACTCCTGGCGCCCGGGGAAGCGGCGAAGACGGACGATCGGGCGGAAGGCGGCGCGGGAACGGATCGGTGAGGGTCGCGCGATGACACCCTCTGTGGCGCGGATCGTTCTGCGGCAGCAGTTGGGGACGGCAATCGGGTTTGGCGCGCCCGAGCGAAGCTCGGGCGCGGGGAGGACGATTAGCCCCGAACCGTTGGTTAGGGGCTAATCGTCCTCCAACACCCGGCTACTGAGATTCAGCGCACCGTCCTTGACCGAGTCCAGGATGGCTTCAGCCTCCTTCGGTTCGAACTCGAGCACCTGGATGAGCTTGTCGAGCAACTCCGCTTCATCCGGAGACTGATCGCCGTCCACGTGAGTCAAGAGCGCGGCATTGGCGAGCAGGATCTCCCGGTCCTCCTTCTCCAATTCAGACAGCGGGATGTCCTCGCTCAGCGTGCGCTTCTGCTTGGCGTACTCGAGCATCTCCTGCTCCTCCGCTTCGCTGGCGTCGAAGCCGCACAGCAGCCCCTCGATCACGCTCGATTCCACCGCTTCGACGTTTCCGTCGGCCCAGGCGACAGCCACCAGCGACTTGACGATATTCTTCTCGTTCGGGGTCATGGCCCGAGCATAACCCAATCATGGGCTCTCGCGGAGCCCGCTGGTGCGCTCGGGCGTTTGAGCCCGGCCGGAGTTGCGCTAAAACAGTCGGTGGTGCAGGAACTGGACGAAACTGCTGCCACGCGCGTGGGTCAGACCGTCGACGGAACCTGGACGCTCGAGCGCTTGCTCGGCGTCGGCGGCATGGCAGCAGTGTACGCGGCCCGGAACGCGGACGGCGCCCCGGCGGCCGTCAAGATGCTGCACCCGGAGATGCGGCTGAAGCGTGACGTTCGGGAGCGGTTCTGGCGCGAAGCGTACGCCGCGAACCGGGTGGAGCACCCAGGCGCCGTTCAGGTCCTCGGCCACGGCACGGACGCCAACAACGTCGCGTACTTGGTCATGGAGCTCCTGGAAGGAGAACCCCTGAGCGCGCGCGCCGCACGGCACGGTACCCTGCCCGTGGGGGAGCTCCTCGAGTACACCGATCAGATCCTGGACGTTCTGGCTGCGGCCCACGAGCGCGGCATCGTCCACCGCGACCTCAAGCCCGACAACCTGTTCGTCACCGCCGACGGCAAGGTCAAGGTACTCGACTTCGGGGTCGCGCGGTTCGTGCGTGACGCGCCCAGTGACTTCAAGACGAGAACCGGGACTGCACTGGGCACGCTCCCGTACATGGCGCCCGAACAGGCGCTCGGGCGAAGCGACCAGATCGATGGTCGGGCGGACCTCTTCTCGATTGGAGCGACACTTTTCCGGATCCTGTCGGGCCGGAAGGTCCACGAGGCCGACAGCGATGCCGAAATCCTCATGGCCATGGCCTCGAAGTCGGCGCCGCCGCTCCGGTCGGCGGCACCGGACGTCCCGCAGGACGTGTGCGCCATCGTCGACCTGGCCCTGGCCTTCTCGCGGGACGCACGCTACCCGGACGCGCGCACCATGCAGCGGGATGTGCAGGCGGCTCGGCAAGGCCAGCCGCCACCCTACGTGGTGGGGCAAAACGTGATCGGTGGGCGCGAAGCGCCGACCATCGTCGAGCCCGCAGCGACTTCCGCAGCGGCCCCGCCTTCCGACTCCCACGGTGCGCGGTCGGGCGCTGCTTCGGCGCCTGCACCCACTCCCCTCGCTGCGGCCGCCAGCGTCGCCACTGCCCACCGGGAAGAACGCCGCACCGGTCCGGGCCTCGTGATGGCACTCTCGGTGCTGGCGCTCGCGCTGTTGGGGGGCATTGCGGTCGCTGCCGTGGTGCTACTCCGCCCCAGCGATCAGGGGACGCCACACGGGGACGGGGATCCAAATCTGGGGGCCTCACCCGCCTCCAGACAGTCCGAGGGCGCGAGCCCGACCGAGGACGAAGCCGCCTCGGCCCCCGGTGCGACACCCCGGGCGCCAACAGACAGCGCAGCGCCACCGGCCGCTCCTACCGGCGACCCGGGCAGCACCCAGTCGCCCGTGCGGCAGGTGGGCGGCGGGGACACGACCGCACCCGCGCGCGCCGGCTCCGGCGCCGCGTCGCCAGCGCCGCCTCCCAGTGCCGAAAGCCCCGCCTCCGCGGGGACCACTGAGGAGTCCGGCCAGGCCCCCCCTGCTCCGCCCCCACCGCGGCCTGTCCCGGCCCCCCGCGCCAACACCGACGCCCCGGACTCGACGTCGCCCGGGACAGGGGCTGCCCAGCCCCCCGCTCGCCCACGGCGAGGCCACTCCCGGAGGACGCACACCCCCCGGGGCCAGGCGCGCCACTAGCGCCGCTCTGGGATTGTCCAAGCATATTCACTAGTTAGCGGATTGACGTCCAGTCACCGACCACCGGCTCACTACCCCCTGGTCTGGCGGAGTTTCCTTTCAGGTAGACTCCCCCGCATGGATCGGTTCCGGCGCTTTGACGAAGCGTACTACCACCGTTTCTACGAGTCGACGAAGACGCGAGTCTATGGCCCGGAGGAGCACGACGCGTTGCCGCGGTTCGTGTTTGCGTTTTCGGACTGGAACCGCCTGGAGACCGCCACGGTGCTCGACATCGGTGCCGGTGTCGGGCACTGGAAGCGCTGGATCGCCGAACACCGTCCTTCAGTGAAGTACACGGGGACCGAAGTCAGCCAGTTCATGTGCAAGAAGCACGGCTACCTGCACCGTGACATCGCACGCTGGCGAGACCGCAAGAAGTACGACCTCATCGTGTGCCAGGGCGTCCTGCAGTACCTCCCCGACCCTGACATCGCGCCCGCGGTGGCCAACATTGCCGCCATGGCCAAGGGGTTGGTCTACGTGGAAGTGACCACTCGTGCCGACCTGCGGGAGCACTGTGACACGAAGCGAACCGATGCGGACGTCTTCGTGCGCAACGGGTCCTACTACCGTGGAATCCTGGCGAAGCACCTGATCAGCGTGGGTGCGGGCCTGTGGTGGGCCAAGGACCGAGCGGCGCCGTTCTACGAGCTAGAAGTGTGCTCGGGCAGCAAGTGAGGCGCAACGGGTACGGCCGCATTGCACAACCACCGCATTGCACAACCACCGCATTGCTCAACCACCGCATTACCCAACCAAAGGAAGTCTCGTCATGGCGGAATTGAAACGGGTGATTCGCCCGGCAATCTCGGCGCTGATCATCGGTGCCACCGCACTCGGCCTGTACAACGTCTACAGTGACAACAGCGACGTGATCGCGTTGGCCGAGTCGGTCGCCTGTGGCAAGGAGAAGTGCGCTATCCAAATGACGCGACAGGAACGCAACCCGTTTGCGCAGAGCTTCGCGTTTCAGACCAGCGTGAAGAACCAGTCCACCGTCGAGGTCCGCTGCGTCCGGAGCATGTACCTACTCGGGGAGTACGACTGCCGGAAGAAGTGACCGTCGGGACTTGCTCCGGGCGTGAGACTTGGCCGGCGCCTCAGTTCAGCCGGTGGTCCAAGTACTGCAACGGCAACTCGTCCTGACCGCTGAGCTGCTGCAGCGCTCGCTCCACCACCCCTACCGGCAGGTTCGTCAGCATCGAGACTTCCGCCGTGGAGAGCTTGTACTGGCGAAAGTCGTAGCAACAGTCACGCACGCGCTGCCGGACACTGGGCGGGGGATCAGTCCTGGTGGTGGCGGTGGGGGCTTGCATCTTTCCTACCTAACGGTCACGCGGCGGGAAACCTTACGGATCGGTCCTCAACCTGAACGCTCGAGGCCCAGAGACCGGGGATCTGCCTCCTATACGGACCGCCCACCCCAAAGGTTACGGGGGCCGCCGGACCGCGTGGTCCAAGGTCGCCCTAGAACACGCCCAGGAGGTAGCTCCCCGTGGCGTAGGAGCCCCACGAGGTCACCACGATCGTGTACGTCGCCGTGCGGGGCAATCTGAGCTCGATGAGCGACAGCAGGCCAGAGCCCCCATCGTCGTTGTAGGCCAGCACTCCGCACGACTCGTCCAGCACGTACAGGTAGGTGTCGTAGCTACCCTCGACCGTCTCGATCCACAGGCTCATCCCCTCGACCCCGGGCATCTCATAGGCGTCGAAGTAGTAGCCCGAGCCCCGCGGACCGCCCATCAGATCGCCCGTGGTGAGCGCACCCTCCACGAGCTCGCCCGGACCCATGAGCTCCTGCCACTCTGCGAAGCAGTGCTCGGGCGCCACGGCACATTCGGGCGAACCAGCGCAATCCACATCGGCGCAGTCGACGAAGCCGTCGTGGTCGTCGTCCTCTCCGTCACTGCAGTCCCCCTCGAAGTCCGGCGCCGGGACGCGGCTGTAGCTCAGCGTGTAGCTACCCGTTGCGCCCTGCGAATACGACGTCAAGATGACGGTGTAGGGCCCGCTGCTACTGGCGGTGTACCTGAGCCGAGAGAGCAGCCCACTGCCGCCGTCATCGTCGGATGCCACCTGGGAGCAGGTCGGGCCCACCAGGTACAAGTAGGTATCGAAGGGGGCGTCGAGCACCTCCAGGGTGAGCGTGTCGCCCGGGTCGAGCCAGATCTCGTAGGCGTCGTAGTAGTAGCCAGTCCCACGGGGCCCTCCACTCGAATCGGAGGTCGCCAGAGATTCGATCACGACACCCTGGTCCGCTCCGATTACGCCCGCATTGGGGTAGCACGTGGGGGGACGAGGGGGCGGACAGGCGGGATGGCCCGCGCAATCCGGATCGTCGCAGTCCACCAGCCCGTCGCGGTCGTCGTCCACTCCGTCGGCGCAGTCGACCTCGCTAGTGACCACCGGAAAGCTCTCCAGGGTCAGCGTGTAGGTGCCGGTCGTATAGGAGCCGAACGAGGTCACGACGATGGTGTAGTCGGCGGGATCGTCGGCGGTGTAGGT